>JAQGNJ010000131.1 GCA_028291885.1 Ramlibacter sp.
CTTGTCGATGCAGAACTCGCTGCGGTGGGTGTTGCCGGTGACGTCGACCAGGATGTTGCGCAGCGTCCGGTCCACCAGCCACGGCGGCATCGCCTGGCCATGGATCCTGCGGTTGTTCTCGATCTCCCGGAGCGCGATCTCCAGTTCGTAGAGCTGGTCGTTCCGTGCCTCGTCCACCCGCGGCGCCTGGCTGGTAGGGCCGATGAACATGCCCGAGAACAGGTAGCTCAGGGACGGATGGTTGTGCCAGTAAAGCAGCAGGCTGGCCAGCAGCTCCGGCTTGCGCAGGAAGGGCGAATCGGCCGGCGTCGCGCCGCCCAGCACGAAGTGGTTGCCGCCGCCGGTGCCGGTGTGGCGGCCGTCGGTCATGAACTTCTCGGCCGACAGGCGCGTCTCGAAGGCCGCGTTATAGAGGAATTCGGTGTGCTCCACCAGCTGGCGCCAGTCGTGCGCGGGGTGGATGTTCACCTCGATCACGCCCGGGTCCGGCGTCACCTGCAGCAGCTTCAGGCGCGGGTCGCGCGGCGGCGGATAGCCTTCCAGCACGATCTTCACCCCCAGCTGTTGCGCCGTCGCTTCGACCGCCGCAAGCAGGTCGAGGTAATCCTCCAGCTCGGCCAGCGGCGGCATGAAGACGTACAGCACGCCGTACTTGTGGCCGACCGCCTCCGCCTTGGGGCCGTTGGCGCGGCGCGGGTCGCGCGCTTCCACCACCAGCGCCGTGCGGCTGTGGCCGGCGGCGGACTCTCCGCGCGCCGGCGCCGGCACGAAGCCATCGGGCTCGCCCTGGCCGGTTGCGCCGACACCGCCCTTGCCGCCCGGCAGGCGACTGGAGCCTTCCTGCATGCGGCGCGGCGCCTCGCCCGGCAAGGAACTGCCGGCGATGTAGTCGACGCCCCGGCGGTCGCTGTCGGCACCGGTGCGGCCCGGGCTGTCATAGCGCGCCGCGAATCCGGACGCCGGCGGCAGGTCGCCGCGCGGGGCGCTCGGGTCCTGTTCCACCAGGTACGGATAGTCGGCCTGGCTGACCCAGGGCAGGGCATCGAGCGGCAGCCGCAGCCCCATGGGCGAATCGCCGGGGATCAGGTACATGCGCTCCTCGCGCAGGAACCAGGGCCCGGTGGACCAGATCGGCCCGGCCAGGCGCGGAGTGCGCGGCGCATTGGCCTGCAGCGGCAGCACGTAGCCGACCACGGCGTCCAGCTTCTGCTCGAACACGCGGCGCAGCCGCACCCGCTCCATCTCGTCGTCCAGCCTGGAGTCGAACGGGTCGACGTTGACCGGCAGCCGGCGCTCGCGCCACAGGTAGTAGAAGACGTCCTCGTAACCCGGCTTGATGAAGCGCCGGGTCACCTGCAGCCGCTCGGCGAGCGTCTCGATGAAGCGCTTGGCGTCGTCGCTGGTGTAGTGCGACGGCTGCTGTTCGTCGGCGAACAGGGCGGGGTTCTTCCACGCCGGCTGGCCGTCGGCGCGCCAGTAGATCGAGAGCGCCCATCGTGGCAGCTGCTCGCCCGGGTACCACTTGCCCTGGCCGAAATGCAGGAAGCCGCCCTGGCCGTATTCCTGGCGCAGCTTGTGCACCAGTTGCGTGGCGTAGCCCCGCTTGGTCGGGCCGAGCGCGTCGGTGTTCCATTCGGCGGCGTCGCGGTCGCTGGTGGCGACGAAGGTCGGCTCGCCGCCCATGGTCAGTCGCACGTCGCCGGCCACCAGCTGCGCGTCGACGGCGTCGCCCAGCGCCAGCACCTTCGCCCACTGCTCCTCGGTGTAAGGCTTGGTCACCCGCGGCGATTCGTGGATGCGCGTCACCTGCATGTGGTGGCTGAACTCCACTTGCGCTTCGTCGATCAGGCCCTCCACCGGCGCCGCGCTCGAAGGCGAGGGCGTGCAGGCCAGCGGGATGTGGCCTTCGCCGGCCATCAGGCCCGAGGTCGGGTCCAGCCCGACCCAGCCCGCGCCGGGCAGGAACACCTCGCACCAGGCGTGCAGGTCGGTGAAATCGACGGTGGTTCCGCTGGGGCCGTCCAGCGACTTCACGTCCGGCACCAGCTGGATCAAATAGCCGGAGACGAAGCGCGCCGCCAGGCCGCAATGCCGCATCAGCTGCACCAGCAGCCAGCCCGAGTCGCGGCACGAGCCGCTGGCGTTCTTGAGCGTGTCCTCGGGCGTCTGCACGCCCGGCTCCATGCGGATCAGATACTTGACGTCCTTTTGCACTTGCTGGTTCAACCAGACCAGGAAGTCGATCGTGCGGCGTTCCTTGCGGTCGATCTTGTCCAGGTATTGCTGCAGCAATGGAGTGACGGGCTCGGTCACCAGGTAGGGCGCCAGCTCCTGCTTCTGGGCTTCGTTGTACTCGAAGGGGAAGTTCTCCGCCTCCGGCTCCAGGAAGAAGTCGAAGGGGTTGTACACCGCCATTTCGACCACGAGGTCGACGGTGACCTTGAATTCGGTGGTTTTCTGCGGGAAGACCAGGCGCGCCAGGTAGTTGGCGAAGGGGTCCTGCTGCCAGTTGACGAAGTGCTGGGCCGGTTCGACTTTCAGCGAATACGAGACGATGTTGCTGCGGCAGTGGGGCGCGGGACGCAGCCGCACGACCTGCGGGCCAAGGGTGATGGGACGGTCATATTTGTAGTGGGTGACGTGGTTCAGCGCGGCATGGATCGACATCCGGCGATCCTAGCAATTCCCGAGCCCGTGCGGGGGTGGGCCCTGTCGTCGCGCTGGCCTGCGGCGCGTTGAACGGGAGTGACGGACGACAGCAAAGACACCGGCCATGGGGCGCGGCCCTGGCTTGCCTGGGTCTTGCTTGGCGTGGTCGCGGGATCGGCGTGCCAGTTGCAGCAGTCCCGCCTCTGGGGCTGGGGCGCTTACGCCGTGCTGGCCATTGGCGCGCTGGCCGTTGCCGGCCTGCTGGCGGCCGGACGCCGGGCCTGCAGCTGGCCCGTCTTTCCGGCGGCAGCCGTCCTGGCCTTCGCCCTGGTGGGCTTGCGGGCCGTGCAATTTGCCGGCAGCGCCTTGCCGCCGTCGCTGGAAGGGCGCGACATCGCGCTCACCGGCACGGTGGCCGCCATGCCGCAGCGCAACGACGGCGGCCTTCGGTTCCGCTTCGAGGTGGAGTCGGCACTGGCCGCGGGCCAGCCGGTGGACGTGCCGCCGCAGATCTACCTGGGTTGGTATGGCGGCCTGGGCTTCGATGAAGCGCAGCGCCAGCCGCCGCAGCTGCGCGCCGGCGAGCGCTGGCAGCTGACGGCCCGGTTGAAGGCGCCGCATGGCAACCTCAATCCGCACGGCTTCGACTACGAGCTGTGGCTCTGGGAGCAGGGGCTGCAGGCGACCGGCTATGTCCGCGCCGGGCCCAAGGATCCGCCGGCACGGCGCATCGACGCCGGATGGCGGCATCCGGTGGAGCAGGCAAGGCAATCGGTGCGGGAGGCGATCTACGCCCGCGTGGCCGACCCCAAGGCCGCGGGCTTGCTGGCCGCGCTGGTGGTCGGCGACCAGGCAGCGATCGACCGCGCCGACTGGGACGTCTTCCGCGCCACCGGCGTCGCCCACCTGATGTCGATCTCCGGACTGCACGTGACGATGTTCGCCTGGGCTGCCGCGCTCGCCGTCGGCTGGCTGTGGCGGCGCAGCGCCCGCCTGTGCCTGGCCTGGCCGGCGCAGCATGCGGCGCTGGTCGGCGGGGTCGCGCTGGCGACGGCGTACGCCGTGTTCAGCGGCTGGGGCGTGCCGGCCCAGCGCACCATCTGGATGCTGGCGACCGTGGGCCTGCTGCGGCTCTCGGGCCGCCGCTGGCCCTGGCCGCAGGTCTGGCTGCTGGCCGGCGCGGTGGTCGTCGCGATCGATCCCTGGGCCTTGCTGCAGGCGGGGTTCTGGCTCAGTTTTGTCGCCGTCGGCGTGCTGTTCGCAAGCGACGCCGGTTCCGCCGGCGCCGATGGCGCGGCGGTCGGGCGCCGCCTGCGAGCCTTCTTTCGGGAGCAGGGCGTGGTCACGCTGGCCCTGCTGCCGCTCACCGTCCTGCTTTTCGGCCAGGTCTCCGTCGTCGGCCTGCTGGCCAATGCGGTCGCCATCCCCTGGATCACGCTGCTGGTCACGCCGCTGGCGATGGCCGGAGTCGTCGCGCCTGCCTTGTGGGACGTGGCTGCCTGGGCGCTGCAGGCGCTGGGCCTGTGGCTCGAATGGCTGGCGCGCTGGCCCTGGGCCACGCTGTCCACGGCCGCACCGCCACCGTGGGCCGCCGCAGCCGGCCTGCTCGGTGGCGTCCTGCTGGTTCTGCGACTGCCCGCCCCGGTCCGCGCGCTTGGCCTGCCGCTGTTGCTGCCGGTGCTGCTCTGGCAGGCGCCGCGGCCGCCGGCGGGCGAATTCGAACTGCTGGCGGCCGACATCGGCCAGGGCAACGCGGTGATCGTGCGCACCTCGGGCCACACGCTGGTCTACGACGCCGGGCCGCGCTACAGCCGCGAGAGCGACGCCGGCCACCGGGTCCTCGTGCCCTTGTTGCGGGCGCTCGGGGAACGCGTGGACACCCTGGTGCTCAGCCACCGCGACATCGACCACACGGGCGGCGCGGCGGCGGTGCTGGCGATGCAGCCCACGGCCGCGCTGGTGAGTTCGATCGAAGACGACCACGAGTTGCAGTCGGTCAGAAAGTCCACCCGCTGCGCCGCCGGCCAGCGCTGGCAATGGGACGGCGTCGGGTTCGAGGTGCTGCATCCATTGGCGGGCGACTACGCCGCCGGCGTGAGGTCCAATGCCATGAGTTGCGTGCTGCGGATCTCCAACGGCCGGCAGTCCGCGCTGCTGGCGGGCGATATCGAGCAGGCGCAGGAGGCGAGGCTTGTCGATGCCGTCCGGGCCGAGCCTGTCGAAGCGCCCGGCGGCATTTCGACAAGCGCGATGGGAACGGATCGGGGCTTGCAAGCCGACGTCCTGCTGGTCCCGCACCATGGCAGCAAGACCTCCTCGAGCGACGCTTTCATCGCGGCCGTCAGGCCACGGATCGCCATCGTGCAAGCCGGGTACCGCAATCGCTTCGGCCATCCGGCGCAACCGGTCGTCGAGCGTTATTTGCGGCAAGACGTACAAGTCGTGCAGTCGCCGCAGTGCGGCGCCGCATGGTGGCGCTCGGTGCAGCCGGCCGCGCTGCAATGCCAGCGCGCCATCGCTTTTCGTTACTGGAACCATCGCCCGGATTGACGGCCGAACACCCTTGCAAAGGCCTGGAACTTGCTATCCTGTCGACAGGAGAAAGCCGTATGCAGAAATTCGACGAGATGTGGGACCGCATGCCCGCGGCTGGCCATGCCCAATGGCAAAGCCAGTCCCAGGGCGGGCAGGGCCAGTCTCAGACGCAGGGGGTGCGCGACCATTACCGGACCTACGCCGAGTGGCTCGCGCGCCAGCCGCAGGACACCATGCGCAAGCGCCGCGAAGAAGCCGAGATGATCTTCCGCCGCGTCGGCATCACCTTCGCCGTCTATGGCGCCAAGGACGAAGACGGCGCCGGCACCGAGCGGCTGATCCCCTTCGACCTGATCCCGCGCATCATCCCGGCCGCCGAATGGGCCTGGCTGGAAAAAGGCCTGGTGCAGCGTGTCAGCGTTCTGAACCGGTTCCTGCACGACGTCTACCACGACCAGGAGATCATCAAGGCGGGCATCATCCCGGCCGAGGAGATCCTGGGCAACGCCCAGTTCCGCAAGGAGATGATGGGCGTCTACGTTCCGCACCGCGTCTATTCGCACATCTCGGGCGTCGACATCGTCCGCGCGCCCGACGCGCAGGGCAAGGGCGAGTACTACGTGCTGGAAGACAACCTGCGCGTGCCCAGCGGCGTCTCGTACATGCTGGAAGACCGCAAGATGATGATGCGGCTGTTCCCCGACCTGTTCAGCTCGCACCGCGTCGCGCCCGTGGCCCACTATCCCGACCTGCTGCTGGAGACGCTGCGGGCCTCGGCGCAGCCCGGCGCACCGGATCCGACCGTGGTCGTGCTCACGCCGGGCATGTACAACAGCGCCTATTTCGAGCATGCCTTCCTCGCGCAGCAGATGGGCATCGAGCTGGTCGAGGGGCAGGACCTGTTCGTCAAGGACCGCTTCGTCTACATGCGGACCACGCGCGGCCCCAAGCGCGTCGACGTGATCTACCGGCGGGTGGACGACGACTTCCTCGATCCCTCGGTGTTCCGTCCCACGTCCACCCTGGGCTGCGCGGGCCTGGTGGACGCCTACAGCGCCGGCAACGTGACCATCTGCAACGCGATCGGCACGGGCGTGGCGGACGACAAGTCGATCTATCCCTACGTGCCCAAGATGATCGAGTTCTACCTGGGCGAGAAGCCGATCCTGAAGAACGTGCCGACCTACGTGTGCCGCAACGCCGACGACCTGAAGTACACGCTGGCCAACATGAAGGACCTGGTCGTCAAGGAGGTGCACGGCGCGGGCGGCTACGGCATGCTGGTCGGACCGGCCGCCACGCAGCAGGAGATCGAGGATTTCCGCAAGGCGGTCCTGGCCAATCCCAACGGCTATATCGCGCAGCCGACGCTGTCGCTCTCGAGCTGCCCGACCTTCGTCGACAGCGGCATCGCGCCGCGCCACATCGACCTGCGGCCCTTCGTGCTTTCCGGCAAGGAGGTGCAGATGGTGCCCGGCGGCCTGACGCGCGTGGCGCTCAAGGACGGCTCGCTGGTGGTCAATTCGTCGCAGGGCGGCGGGACCAAGGACACCTGGATCCTGGAGGTATAGATGACATCCCCCCACGTTCACTTCGTTCTCTGCCCCCCGGGCGGCCACTGATCATGCTCTCACGCACCGCCGACCACCTGTTCTGGATGTCCCGCTACACCGAGCGGGCCGAGAACACAGCCCGCATGCTGGACGTCAACTACCAGACCTCGCTGCTGCCGCAGTCCGCCGCCGTCGCGCAGGTCGGCTGGCAGGGCCTGCTGTCGATCAGCGAGCTGGTTCCAGCCTACACCACCAAGCACGGCGAGATCACGCCCAAGTGCGTCATGGAATTCATGGTCAAGGACGAAACCAATCCTTCGTCCATCGTGTCCTGCCTGAAGGCGGCGCGCGAGAACGCCCGCGCCGTGCGCGGCTCGCTCACGACCGAGGCCTGGGAGACGCAGAACCAGACCTGGCTGGAGGTCAACCGGATGCTGGCCGCCGGCGAATTCGAGCGCGACCCGGGCCAGTTCTTCGAGTGGGTCAAGTTCCGCTCGCACCTGTCGCGCGGCGTGACCGTCGGCACCATGCTGATGGACGAGGCGCTGCACTTCATGCGGCTGGGGACCTTCCTGGAACGCGCAGACAACACGGCGCGGCTGGTGGACGTCAAGTTCCACGCCGTGCAGAGCGATTTTTTCGGCGCCGCCAGCGAGAAGGACCAGGAATACGACTTCTACCACTGGAGCGCGATCCTGCGCAGCGTCTCGGGCTTCGAGATCTACCGCAAGGTCTATCGCGACGTGATCAAGCCGGAGCGGGTGGCCGACCTGCTGATCCTGCGTCCCGACATGCCGCGCTCCCTGCATGCCAGCCTGAACGAGGTGGTGAGCAACCTGGCGATGGTCGCCAACGACCAGTCCTCGGAAACGCAGCGCCGGGCCGGCAAGCTGCGCGCCGACCTGCAGTACGGCCACATCGAGGAGATCCTCTCGACCGGGCTGCACGCCTTCCTCACCCAGTTCCTGGACCGCGTGAACGAGCTGGGCATGCGGATCAGCCGCGACTTCCTGGTGCCGGCCAAGCCCTGAAGTCGCCTTCCGATAGCAGCCGGGGATGCCGGCTGACACGGCTGCCGCTGCCGCGGCGCTAAGTTGCGGCCATGGACCACTCGACCGTTGCCTGGCTCAGCCTGGCGATTTGCGGTTTTGCCTTCGGCATCGCCAATGGGCCGATGGCGCTGCTGCGCATCGGCATCGGGCTGATGATGCTGTCGGGCCTGGGCGTGCTGCTGGCCATGACCAGCGGCTATCCGCGGGTGGCCTACTGGTTCGTGATTGGCGTGACTGCTGTCGTGGTCGCCGTCCTGTTGGCGATGCTCGGCGCAATGGCGGGCGGCGCCCTGCGGCGGTTGTTTCGCATGCGCGGAGCCCGCCGGGCCGCGGCTACGAACCGCCGCGCTCCATCGCGGCCCTGACCTCGCGCCCGAGGTCGATCACCGCCATCGCGTAATAGCTGGACCAGTTGTAGCGCGTGATGACGTAGAAATTCTCCGTGCCCGCGACATAGGTGGGCTCGTCGCCGCCGTTCTGCAGCTCGATCAGCGCCAGCGGGCCTTTGTGCTGCTGGCCCTCGGGCGCCAGCACGGCGCCCTTGGCGGCGAAGCTGGCGACGCTGAAGCTGGGCAGGATGTCGGGCGCGAGCAGCGCCTCCTTGTCCAGGCGCGCCGGGTCGAAGCTGACGGGATAGTGCGTCGGCTGCCCGGGTTGCCAGCCGTAGCCCTTGAAGTAATTGGCGACCGAGCCGATGGCGTCGGCGGGGCTGGACGCCAGGTCCACCTTGCCGTTGCCGTCGTAGTCCACGGCCCATCTGGCCCAGCTGCTGGGCATGAATTGCGGCATGCCCATGGCGCCGGCAAAGCTGCCCAGGGGCTCGAGCGGATCGGCGCCCAGCCGGCGCTGCGTCGTCAGGAAGTGTTCCAGTTCGCCGCGGAAATAGGCCGTTCGCTCCGCCGCGCGCGGATGCGATTGCGGAAAGTCGAAGGCCAGCGTGGACAGGGCGTCGACCACGCGAAAGCTGCCCATCTGCTGGCCGTAGATGGTTTCGACGCCGATGATGCCGACCACGATCTCGGCGGGCACGCCGAATTCATTTTCGGCCCGCTGCAGCGCCTCGCGGTTGCCCTGCCAGAACTTCACGCCCGCGGCGACGCGGATCGGGTCGATGAAGCGGCTGCGGTACACGCGCCAGTTCTTCGGCGTTCCGGCCGGCGCCGGCTGCATCAGCCTGGCGACCGTCGGCAGGAATCGGGCCTCGCCGACCGCACGCCTGACCCATGCGGGGTCGAGGTCACGGCGCGCCGCCAGGTCGTCGGCGAAGGCCATCGCCTCCTGGCGCGTTGCATACGGCACGGCGTTTCGGCGGGCCGCTTCGGTGCGGGTCGCCTCGCTGCGAGCCGACGTTTTCTTCGCCAGTTTCTTCTGCGGCTTGGCGGACACGGGGTGGGCCGCCGTCACGATCACGAAAGCGGCGGTCAGGAGCAGTTTGAACATCTATTGGGGCCAGGGCAGGTGGTTGAACTCCCGCTGCAGGGCAGCGAGGCTGGAATGCGGTGCGCGCGCGTAGCGCTGCATTTCCAGTTGGAGCAGCCAGTCTGCCAAGGGTTTCGCCGGTCCGCCGAAACGCGATGTGACAAGGGTGGCCATCTGCCGTGGCGCGCTGGCCGCGGGCAGTTCCACACCCGCCTGGGCCAGGCGTTTGCGGGCGCGGGTCAGCAGGCGCAGCCAGGGGTCGTGCTGGCTGCGTTCCCACAGTGTCACGCCGGCGCCGGCGGCAGCCACCAGGACGACCACTGCGATCAGCACATAGCTCAGGTCTTCCCAGCTCGGGGACTCGAAGCCCAGGTTCTTCAGCAGGTCCAGCTGGCGGCTTTGGGTGTAATTGAGAACGCGCTGGTTCCAGGCGTTGTTCAGCGCTTCCCATCCCGCGCGAACGCTGGCGGCGAAGGTGGGCGTAACGACGTCGAAGGCGCTGGCGAAGGCGGAGGCAATCGCGCCGCGCGGCGCCTGCAGCCGCTCGAACGCGCCGGTGCGTCCGGGCGCAACCGCGGCCGTGGGATCGACCCGGACCCAGCCACGGCCGGAGAGCCAGACCTCGGCCCAGGCGTGGGCGTCGCTTTGCCGGACCGTCCAGAAGCCATCCACCGGGTTGCGGTCGCCGCCCTGGTAGCCGGTGACCACGCGCGACGGGATGTCCAGCGACCGCATCAGGACGACGAAGGCCGAGGCGATGTGCTCGCAGAAACCTTCCTTGCGGTCGAACCAGAATTCGTCGGCCGTGTGCTGGCCGTAGGTGCCGGGTTCGAGCGTGTAGCGAAAGCCCTCGCCGCGAAGCCGCTGCAGCGCGGCGTTCACCAGCCCGGTCGGCCCGCCGCCGGCCAGCACCGGATCGGCCAGCATCTCGCGGGCCAGGGCCTGGGTCCGGGGATTGAAGCCGGGTGGAAGCTCCAGGTATTCCGGCGACACCGCCGGCGCAAGGCGCGGACCGTAACGGAAGCTCGTATAGCTTTCCGCCTCATAGCGCAGCAGGTCGCTGACCGGCCGGTTGGCGATCCACTGCAGCTCGCCCGTCATCAGGGCTTCGAAGCCGCCGGGCAGCACCGGCGCGCGCGGCGCCGCGTCGAGGACGAAGATCCACGGCCGGTTGTTCGGCTCCAGCGTCACCTGGTAGCGGGTCGGCGCGCCGCCGACCTCGAGCCGCGCCGGCGTGGCCAGGCCGGGCGAAAACCGCGCCCCCAGCCGCGGCTGCAGCGAGCGCCATTCGCGGCCGTCGAAGCTGGAGAGCACGGGGCCGCGGAAGTACAGGTCCCTTTGCGGCGGCGGCGGGCCTTCGAAACGGATCCGCATGGCGATGCTGTCGTCCAGCGCCAGCGAGGCAATGTTGCCCACCTGCATGCTCGACGAGAGGCCGCTGCGCCCGCTCATCGCATCGCCGGGGATGCCCCACAGCGGCCCGATCCGCGGGAACAGCAGGAACAGCACGGCCATCACCGGCGCACCGAGCAGCGCCATGGTGGTGGCCGTTCGCGCGGCCCGCAGCAGCGGCGGCCTGCCCACCGGCATGTGGGCGTTGACCAGCGCCGTCAACAGCCCGAGCAGCGCCACCAGCATGGCCGCTGCGGTGACGAGCGATTGCGAGAAGAAGAAGTTCGTGAGCATCGTGAAGAAGCCCAGGAAGAAGATCACGAAGGCATCGCGCCGGGCCCGCAGCTCCAGCGTCTTGAGCGCCAGCAGGATCACGGTCAGCGTCACGCCGGCGTCGCGCCCGAGCAGGGTGCGATGCGTGACCCAGGTCGCGCCCAGCGTGATGGCGAGCAGCAGCACCAGCCACCACTGGCTGGGCAGCTTGCGCGAGGAGACCGCGAGCCAGCCGCGCCACAGCAGCACGCCGGCCACCAGCAGCGAGCACCACCACGGCAGGTGATCGACCTGCGGCAGCACGACCCAGCCGATCGCCAGCAGCAGGAACAGCGTGTCGCGCGCATCGCGCGGCAGGGCCTTGATCGAAGTCAGCATGTCGCCAGCGCCTCCAGGCAGCGGCGCTTGTGGACCTCGCCGCTCGAGGGCGCGATCTGCCGCGCCGGCAGCCGCAAGCCGTAATCGAGCGCGAGCTTGTCGGCCTGCAGGATCCAGGCCGTGAGGCGCGACAGCCGCTGCTCCGTGCCGCCCGAGCCGGCGTGCACGAAGTCCAGCCACAGCTCGTAGCGCTGCGTCTGCTCGGTGTCGCGGCTGACCAGTTCGTCGGCCTTTGCGGCCTTCTTCCAGACCACCAGCTTGAGCGGGTCGCCGCGGCGATAGGCGCGCACGCCGTCGAATTCGCCGCTGCCCTGCAGCCGCGCCGATGCGTTGCCGCCGCCCCGCGGTTCGCCCTGCGGCAACGGCGGCGGCAGCGGCTCGGGCGCGGGATAGACCAGCACCTGGGCGGCGGGACGCCAGACGGTCCAGACCCGGAAGGTGCCGAGCGGGAAGCGCGTCTCCGCCGTCAGTGGCGGCACGCGGTGCAGCCCGCGCTGCTGCGGCTTGAAGGCGACGTGGACCGTGCTGCTGCCCTGCGCCGGCACGTCGGCCCAGACCCAGCGGTCCTCGTGCGTCGCGTCCAGCACCGCCAGCCCGATCCCGTAGCGCACGGAACGGCGTTCGTTGTTCAGGACCACGCTCAAGGTGGTGCTCGCGCCGGCGAACTGCGGGTCGGGTGCGATCAGGTTCAGCGTCAGTCCGCGCAGCGTGCCGTGGCACACATGCATGCCGGCCAGCGCGCTGCCCGCTAGCAGGAAGGTCAGCAGGTAGCCGAGGTTCAGCTGGTAGTTGATCGAGGCGACCAGCAGCACCAGCAGCGTGGCGCCCAGCATCCAGCCGGCGCGCGAGGGAAGGATGTAGACGTTGCGCTGCGACAGCGTCATGGTGTCCGACAGCGGGATGCGCGACTGCCACCAGTGGCGAAAGCGCCGGCGGGCGAAGCCCACGGGATTGGGCCAGCCCGTGCGAACGGTTGCCGTGCTCATGGCAGCGAAACAGCCTCCACCATCGCACGCACCTGCTCCACCGGGCCGCGGCCGGCATCGCCGACCGGGATCAGCCGGTGCGCGACGGTCTGCGGCAGGATGGACTGCACGTCGTCGGGCGCGACGTAGTCGCGGCCGCTGAGCAGGGCCTGGGCCTTGGCGGCGCGCACGACGGCGATGCCGGCGCGCGGCGACAGCCCCTGCAGGAACCAGCGGCCGGAGCGCGTCGCGGCAACCAGCTCCTGCACGTAGTCCAGCAGCGGTTCGGAGGCGTGCACGGCCAGCACCTTCTGCTGCAGCGACTGCAGCTCGATCGCCGACAGCGTGCTCTCCAGCGTCTCCAGCATCTCGCGGCGGTCGCGGCCGTTCAGCAGCTCGCGCTCGGCGGCCCGGTCCGGATAGCCCAGCGAGATGCGCATCAGGAAGCGGTCCAGTTGCGATTCCGGCAGCGCGAAGGTGCCCAGCTGGTCGTGCGGGTTCTGCGTCGCGATGACGAAGAAGGGCGAGGGCAGGGCGCGCGTTTCGCCTTCCACCGTCACCTGCTTTTCCTCCATGGCCTCGAGCAGCGCGCTCTGGGTCTTGGGGCTGGCGCGGTTGATCTCGTCGGCCAGCAGCACCTGGGCGAACACCGGCCCCGGGTGGAAGACGAAAGTCTCCTTGCCGCGCTCGTAGATCGATACGCCCGACAGGTCGCTGGGCATCAGGTCGGCCGTGAACTGGACCCGCGAGAACTGCAGCCCGAACGAGTGCGCAAGCGCGTGCGCCAGCGTGGTTTTGCCGACCCCCGGAACGTCCTCGATCAGCAGGTGGCCGCCGGCGAGCAGGCAGGCCACGCAGTCGCGCACCTGGTCGGGTTTGCCCACAATCACCGTGTTAAGCTGACCCAGGAGCGCCTTGAGTTTCTGTTGTACATCCATGGCGCGACGTTATCTGAATTTATGCACGGACGAGCGTGGCGATGAACAAAACCGGGTATTTCACACACCCCGATTGCCGGCGGCACGAGATGGGCCGGGGTCATCCGGAGTGCCCCGAGCGGCTCGACGCGATCGAGGACCGGCTGCTGCTCACCGGCGTGATCGACGCGCTCGACCGGCGCGAGGCGCCACTCGCTTCCACCGACGACATCGAGCTGGCGCACGACGAAATGTTCGTGCGCTCGATCCGCGGCATGGCCGACGAACTGGCCGAGAAGATCGCCGCCGGCGGCCGGGGCTACGCGCAGATCGACCCCGACACCTCGATGAACCCGCACACCTGGAACGCGATCCGTCGCGGCGCCGGCGCGGCGCTGGCCGCCACCGACGCGGTGATGGCCGGCGAACTGGAGAACGCCTTCTGCGCCGTGCGCCCGCCCGGCCACCACGCCTGCCACAACCGGGCGATGGGCTTTTGCATCTTCAACAACGTCGCCATCGCGGCGCGCTATGCGCTGGAGCGCCATGGCCTCCAGCGCGTGGCGATCGTCGACTTCGACGTGCACCACGGCAACGGCACCGAGGACATCCTGGCCGGCGATGCGCGGGTGCTGATGGTCGGCATCTTCCAGAGCCCGTTCTATCCCGGCAGCGGCTATCCGCCGCTGGCGGACAACATGCTCAACCTGCCGGTGCCCGCGTACACCAAGGGCGACGTCATTCGAAAGATGATCGAGAAGGAATGGATGCCGCGGCTGGAGGCCTTCCGGCCCGAGATGATCTTCGTCAGCGCCGGTTTCGACGCGCATCGCGAGGACGACCTGGGCCAGCTCGGCCTGGTCGAACAGGACTACACCTGGATCACCGAACAGATCAAGGCGGTGGCGAAGAAGTATTCGAAGGGCCGCATCGTTTCCTCGCTGGAGGGCGGCTACAACCTCGACGCGCTGGGACGCAGCGTCGAGGCCCATCTCCGCGTGCTCGCGGACATCTGAGGCTGTCGCGCATCGGCGCGACGAGGGGGAGCGATGGAACCTGCACTGCTGCAGACCAGGGACGAGCGCGGCGTCGTGACGCTCACGATGAACCGGCCGTCGAACTTCAACGCGCTAAGCGAGGAGATGCTCGCCGCGCTGCAGGAGGCGCTGGACGGCGTCGCGCGCGACGCATCGGCGCGCGTGGTCGTGATCGCGGCCAACGGCAAGGCGTTTTGCCCGGGGCACAACCTCAAGGAAATGATCGCGACGCCGTCGCTGGCCTATTACCAGAAGCTGTTCGCGCAGTGCAGCCGGGTGATGCTCGCGATCCAGAAACTGCCGGTTCCGGTGATCGCGCGCGTGCACGGCATCGCCACCGCCGCCGGCTGCCAGCTGGTCGCTCAATGCGACCTCGCGGTCGCGTCGATGGAAGCGAAGTTCGCGGTGAGCGGCGTCAACCTGGGTTTGTTCTGCTCCACGCCCAGCGTGCCGCTGCTGCGCAACGTCCCGTCCAAGTTCGCGATGGAGATGCTGGTCACGGGCGATTTCATCAGCGCGCAGCAGGCGCAGGAGCGCGGCCTCGTGAACCGCGCGGTGCCGCCCGAACAACTTGATACCGAGATCTGCAAGCTGGTCGACAGCATCCTGGCAAAGCCGCGCACGACAATCGCGATGGGCAAGGAGCTGTTCTACCGCCAGCGCGAGATGGGGCTGGAGGCGGCTTACCAGCTCGCCGGCCAGACCATGGCCGTCAACATGATGGATGCGTGCGCGCAGGAAGGCGTCACCGCCTTCACCGAGAAAAGAAAGCCGGACTGGACCAAGTGAACCCACGCATCGCCGAGGAAAATTTCGATGAGCTCGGCCAGTTCATCCGCGATCTCGACCAGGGGACCTCTCCCTGGGACGCAGGCACGCTGGTCGCGTGCCTGCTCGTGGCCTATGGCATCACCTGGCTGATCGGCCGCAAGCGCCTGGGCGACTCGGTCTGGTTCGGCCGCGGCCTGCTCGATGGCGTCCTGTTTCCCTTGCTGGCCCTGGGCCTGACCTATGCCGCGCGCCTGGCTGTCGGCACGATCCAGCCGGTGCCGCTGCTGCGCATCGCGGTGCCGGTGCTGGTTTCGCTGGCCGGCATCCGCCTGCTGGCGCGGGTGTTCACCGTGGTGTTCCCGAACTCCTCGGCCGCCCGCATGGTGGAGCGGCTGTTCTCGTGGGTCGCGTGGATCGCCGCGGCCTTGTGGATCGTCGGGCTGCTGACCCCCGTGATGGCGGAGATGGAGAAGATCCGCTTCGCCTTCGGCAAGTCGCACATCACGCTGCTGGCGATCGTGCAGGGCACGATGTCCGCGGCCCTGGTCATGGTGCTCGCCCTGTGGATCTCGGCCGTCGTCGAGCGCCGGGTCCTGCTCCACACGGTCGACGACCTCTCGCTGCGCAAGGTGGCGGCCAACACCATCCGCGCGACGCTGCTGCTGGTCGGCCTGTTGTTCGCCCTGTCCGCCGTCGGGGTCGACCTGACGGCGCTGTCGGTGCTCGGCGGCGCGCTCGGTGTCGGCCTGGGCTTCGGCCTGCAGAAGCTGGCGGCCAACTACGTCAGCGGCTTCGTCATCCTGGCCGAGCGCAGCCTGCGCATCGGCGACACGGTGCGCGTCGACGGCTTCGAAGGCACGGTGATGGACATCAAGACCCGCTACACGCTGATCCGCTCGCTGACCGGCCGCGAATCCATCGTGCCCAACGAGAAGCTGATCGCCGAGCGCATCGAGAACCTGTCGCTGGCCGACCCGCGCATCCTCCTGACCTGCGACATCGCGGTGGGGTACGAAAGCGATACCGAGCAGGTGCAGCAGATCCTCGTCGACGCGGCGCTGGCGAGCGAGCGGGTGCTCAAGGATCCGGCGCCGTCGGCGCGGCTGGCGCGCTTTGGCGCCGACGGGCTGGAGTTCAGCCTGTTGTTCTGGATCGCCGATCCGGCCAATGGCCAGCTGAACGTGCGCTCCGAGATCAACCTGCGCATCCTGGCGGCCTTCCGCAGCGCCGGCATCGACATTCCCTATCCGCAACGCGTCGTGCACCTGCGGCCGGATCCATCGGCGTCGCTGGTCATTTCATCAAGCCCGGCAGCCACAGACTGAGCTGCGGCACCGCGATGAGCAGGCCGAGCATCAGCACCAGCACCGGCACGAAGGGCCAGCAGCCGCGGTAGATCGCGCCCAGGCCGACGCCGGGCAGCAGGGCGTTGAGCACGAACATGTTCATGCCCACCGGCGGCGAGATCAGCCCGATCTGCACCACCATCACGATCAGCACGCCGAACCAGACCGGGTCGAACCCCAATGCCGTGACGATGGGGAAGAACAGCGGAATGGTGAGCAGCACCATCGTCAGTTCTTCCATCACCGTGCCGAGCACCACGTAGATCAGCATCATGGCCACGACGATCATCGTCGGCGACAGGCCGCTGGTCGTGATCAGGTTCTTCAGGTCGTTGGGCATCGACGTGAAATTCACGAAGTTGGCGAACAGCGTCGCGGCGATCAGCAGCGTGAACAGCATCGCCGTCGTGCGCGCCGACTCCACCAGCACCTGGTACAGCACGGCCCAGGTCAGGCGTCGGCGCGCCAGCGCGAACAGGAAGGCGCCCGCCGCGCCGAAGCCCGCTCCCTCGGTCGCGGTGAAGATGCCGCCGTAGATGCCGCCCAGCACGACGACCACCAGCAGCAGCACGCCCCAGATCCCGCGCAGCGCCTGCCAGCGCTGCGGCCAGCTGCTGCGCTCGCCGGCGGGCGCATGCCGCGGGTCGCGCCAGGTGATCCAGGCGATGCCGGCCATCATCAGCAGCGCCGACAGCAGGCCGGGGACCACGCCGGCGGCGAACAGCTTGCCGATGTTGGTCTCGGTGATGATCCTGTAGATCACCATGATGGCCGACGGGGGGATCATGATGCCCAGCGTTCCGCCGGCGGCGATCACGCCCATCGACAAGGCATTGCTGTAGCCCAGCCTGCTCATGGACGGAAAGGCCACCTTGCCCATGGTGGCCGCCGTCGCGATCGACGAGCCGCAGATGGCGCCGAAGCCGGCGCAAGCGACGATGGTGGCGTGCGCCAGGCCGGCGCGCGCGACGAAGTTGCCCATCAGGATGAACAGCGGGATCACCGACAGCGTGCGAAGGCGAGCGGGATGCGCAGCAGCTCCAGCGCGAAGACGACGGCGAAGCCCAGGAGCGCCGCCGTCACAGGGCCGCTCCTTCGCCGTCGGCCAGGTCCGCCGGGGGACGCAGCATCAGGGACAGGTGCACGAGGCCGGAGTTGCGCGTTGCATGTCATGCGGGGGACTGCGCGGCAGCGCGAGCCGGGGGTGCCCCGCCTATAATCCAAAAAACGAACGATCGTTCTTTTTTGTGCCTCGGCGCCCTGCCGGCCGCCTCGCGAGCGGGGCGCTTGGTGCAGCGCCGCATAGAATCGTCGGTTCGAGTCAAGCTCGCAAACAACTCTCTCTGGAGCCAAAGCATGAAGGTCCTGGTAGCGGTCAAGCGTGTGGTGGACTACAACGTGAAAGTCCGGGTCAAGTCGGACAACACGGGTGTGGACATCGCCAATGTGAAGATGAGCATGAACCCGTTCGACGAGATCGCGGTCGAAGAGGCGGTGC
>JAQGNJ010000154.1 GCA_028291885.1 Ramlibacter sp.
TTGCCGCGCCTGCGCCCGCCCTGAAGGCGCAGGTCAATACCCAGGTGCAGATCTCGACGCAGCCGAGCCCGTTCGATGTGCGGGAGGCCTTCCAGTCCTTCCTGCGCCAGACCCAGATGCGGCAGTGGTCCGAGGCGCAGCGCGCCGCCGACCAGATCGCGGCGGCGCTCGGAAGCGGCCATGTCATGGCGCTGAGGGCCCAGGCTTACCTGGCGCTTCAGCAGGACGATCTGCCTCGGGCCCGCAGTCAGTACCTGCAGCTGCAGCAGGCCTTGCCGGAGGACCGCGAGGCCGGCCTCAACCTGGCCTTGATCGAGTGGCGCAGCGGCGACCGCGACGCGGCGGCCAACCGGCTGGTGGGCCTGGTGCAGAGATTCCCGAACGACCCGCAGATCCAGGCCTTGAGCCAGAACGTCAGGGCCCAGTGAGCGACGCGACCCTCCCCAGTCCTGGCCTTGCCGCCGCGCCATCGGCCGGGCTCGGCCTGCCGCCCTATGCGGCGGCATGGGGGATGGTTGCGCATCCGTTTCCGGTGACGCCCGACGAGACCCGCTATTACTTCACGCCGGAAATCGAAGACCTCTACAGCGAGCTGCGCCACTTCGTCGAGATGCGCAAGGGCTTCATGCTGCTGACCGGTGACGTGGGGTTGGGCAAGACCACGCTGCTGCGCCGTTTGCTGGCTTCGTTCGACCGCAGCCAGGTCAACACCGCCCTGGTCCTGACCGGGTTCCTGGACCAGGCCGAACTGCTCGAGGCGATCGCGCGCGACTTCGGCCTGCAGCTCAAGCCCGGTGCGCGGCGCTTCGACCATCTCGACGCGTTGTACCGGTTCCTGCTCGCGGAGTCGGATGCCGGAAAGAACAACCTGCTGGTGATCGACGACGCCCAGGCGCTCGACGCGCAGGCGCTGGACGTGGTGCGCCAGCTGAGCAACTTCGAGACCGCGCAGAGCAAGCTGATCCAGATCGTGCTGTGCGGCCAGACCGAGCTGCGGGAATCGCTCGATCAGCACGGGCTGCGCCAGGTCAAGAGCCGGATCGCCCTGGCGCGCGAACTGCATCCGCTGGATGCGATCCAGGTCAGGCAGTACATCCAGCATCGGCTGACCGCAGCCGGCGGTGCGCCGTTGCCGATGGATGCGGCGGCCCTGGTGCGGCTGCATGCCCTGACGGGCGGCTTTCCGCGCCGGATTCATCACCTGATGGACCGTTGCCTCTACGCGCTGATGGCCAGTGACGCCCGTGCGCTCGATGCGGCGACGGTGGATCGGGCCTGGGCCGACCTGGGCTGGGAGCCGGTGCCGGCCCCGGCTCAGGCCGCCCTGCCGGTCCTGGCAAAGCCGCCGCGGCGCCCCGCGGCGCTGCTGCTGCCCGGCCTGGCCGGCCTCGTGCTGGGGCTGGTCCTGCTGGGGGCTTGGGTCCAGCGCGACACGAAGCCCGCCGCCGCCACGCCGGAGCGGGCCCTGGCACAGCCCGCGAACTGGGAAACGGTGCGTGGCAGCTACGCCGGCCTGGCGGCGCTGACCTGGCCGGCCGCTTCCACGGGCGAGGGCGTGCAGCAACTGCTGGAGCGGCAACTCGCGTCCGGTCCGGCCAGCAGCCGCTGGCAAACGGTGCTGGCCCGCGGCGACGGGGCCCAGGCCTGCGCCGGCAAGCCCGCAGTCACCTTGCAGGACCCGGGCGGCGAGCGCTGGCAACTGGTCTTCGTCGAGTCGGGCCTGCCCACGGCGGCGGTGGTCCTCGGCGAGCAAAGGCCAATCCTGCGCGGGATGCAGCAGTACCTCCATGGACGGGGCTGGCTGGTGGCCGGCTCGATCGACGGAGTGATGGGGCCGCTGACCATGGCGGCGCTCGGGCGCTTCCAGGCCGAAGAGGGGCTGACCGGCACCGGCCAGTTCGATCCGGCGACCGCGCACCGCCTCTCCTGCCGGCTGCCGCCGCAGGTGCTGGCAGCCCCGGCGGCCGGCACCATGGCGGCGGGGGCCTGACGTCATGGACGCCTCGCGCATCTTCTGGTTTCGCTTCCTGCTGCCCACCGGTTCGGTGCGCCAGCGGGTGGCGCTGCTCCAGGCCAGCGACCCTTGCACCGCCCGGCTGTTGATCGAGCGCCAGACCGGCGCCGTGGTGATGGGGCTGTGGCAGGCGCCGGCGCTGCTGGCCGCGTGGTGGCGCTTCCTGATGCCGCTGCTGCGCGGACGCTGGCCCAGCGACCAGCTCGCCGAGTTCTTCCACAACCTGGGCGTCATGCTCAAGAGCGGCCTGCCGGTGGACACGGCGCTCAAGGACCTGGCCCACGACATCGAGCATCCCGGCATCCGGCGTTTTGCCCACGAGATGCACCTGAGCGTCGCCGCCGGCAACGCGCTGTCCGTGTCGCTGGCGCAATATGAGCACCAGATTCCGGTGGCGGTGCGGGCGCTGGTCGGCATCGGCGAGCAATCGGGCGATCTGGACCGGACCCTGATCGAGAGCGGCCAGCACATCAAGCGCATGCAGCGCATCCGCCAGGACATCGGCAAGGCCCTGATCTACCCGCTGTTCGCGCTCGGCACCATCGCCGCCGCGGTGATCTTCTGGATCTATTACGTGCTGCCCGAGCTGGCCCGCATGTTCCAGCAGATGGGCGCAAAGCTGCCGTCGTACACGGTGGCGGCGATCCGGCTGATCCGGGCGATGCAGGACTTCATGCACACCGGCTTCTGGTTCGCCGCCGCGCTGACCGTGGTGGCGCTGGCGCTGCTTCTGCGCAGCGACGCGGTGCGCTTTCGCATCTTCCAGCTGCTGTACCGGTTGCCGATCAGCGGGCTGCTGATCAAGTCGTCGGCGCTGGCCTTCATCACCGAGTACCTGGCCTTGCTGATCCGGGCCGGCCTGCCGCTGACCGAGTCGCTCAAGATCCTGACGGCCAACGTCAAGAACCCGTTCTATGCCCGCAAGCTGGAGCAGATCCGCGACGGCGTCAACCGCGGCAATGGGCTGAGCGTGGAGATGAACCGCAGCGGCGTCTTTCCGGCGATGGTGGTGCGGCTGGTATCGGTCGGCGAGCAGACCGGCACGCTGGACAGCCAGCTGCAGATCCTGGCCGACGACTACCGCCAGCGCCTCGAGCACGTCATCGGCTCGCTCAGCGAAATCCTCAAGCCGGTGCTGATCATCGTCGCCGGCGCCTTCTTCGTGCTGGTGGTGGTGGTCTTCCTGCTGCCCGTGTACCAGCTCATCTCCCAGGTCATGAAGAAATGAAAAGCCCGTCTTTCACCGCGGGTCGCTCCAGGATGCACGTTGGCTGCGCCTGCGCGCGCGGCTGCGCCCCGAAGCGCCAGCGCGGAATCAGCCTGATCGCGCTGGCTTCGATCCTGGCGCTCCTGAGCGCACTGATCGTGGCGCTGGGCTACAAGACGTCCGACTATTTCAACCAGCGCCAGGCACTCGATTCCGAAGCGTTGATGCGGGTCGCCGACCACCAGCTGCGCCAGTACGTCCTGGTCAGCGGCCGCCTGCCCTGCCCGGACACCGACGGCGACGGCTTGTCCAATGGCGGCACCGCCAACGACTGCGGCGGCATGCAGAAGGGCCACCTGCCCTACAAGACCCTGGGCCTGACCGATCGGCACTACGGGTTCGGCGAGGTGCCGATCCTGTACGGCGTCTACAACACGAGCCCGATCTCGTTCACCTCGGATGCCCATACCTTCTTCCCGACCTACGAGGACGAGTCGGCGGTCGCGACCCGCCTGACCCTGCCGGCGGCGCCGAACACCTTCGACTTTTGCGCCAGCCTGGGCCTGCTCAAGGCCCAGGCACCGCCGGGCGCCGCCAGTGCCGGCCTGGCGGTCACGGACGGCACCAACACCTACAACGCGGTGTACGCGCTGGCCCTGCCCGGGTTGGCCGATCGCGATGCCGCTGCAGCGGGCTGGGCCGGAGCAACCGGGATCAGCCCCCAGTACGACAGGCGCAACGCCAGCAGCGCCACCCGCTTCGAGCTGCCGCAGCAACCGGTCGTCACGCACTATGACGACATCACGCTCTACCGGTCGGCCGATGCCCTGCACAACCTGTACCGCTGCGAGTCGATGCTCAATGCGATCGACATCCTCAGCACCGCCGTGACGGTCGAAAAGCAGACCCGGGATTTCGCGGCGGCCGTCGCGTCGCAGGCCAAGGTCGGACTGGCCGTCAACGCCGTGGGCGCGCTCCTGGCCACCGTCGCCGTCATCAATGCCGGGCGGGCGGTGGCCTCGGGGGGCGAGGTGATCGGTGTGTCCTCCAGCCTGCTGGCGACCGCCGCGGCAACCTGCCCGCTGCCGCCCTGGGTCACCTGCGCGCTGATCCCGATCTACTCGGCGGCGCTGGCCAGCGGCGTTTCCGGAACCAGCCTTGCCGCGGCATCGCTCATCACCACGACCGCGGCGCTGGCCTTGCGGCTGACCGCTGTCGGCCTGTACGCGGACCTCGTGAGCCGGACCACCGATCCCAACCCTTCACCTCCCACCCCACCCGCGCCGCCGTCGGTCGCGGACCAGATGACGGCGCTGGCGCGCTATGTGGCGGCCAAGACCACGGCAAGCACGGCCTACGGCGTGCTGACCGCCTATGTTCCGCCCGTGGTGACGCAGGCGATGATCGATGCGGCCAGGGCCGACCGCAACAGCAAGCTCGCGGCCGCCAACGCGAACATCGGCAGCGTGGTGGATGCACCCCTGCTCACGGTGCTCAATGTCAATCTCAATGGCAGCACGGCCACTTGCGTTCCGACCGCCTCGAACACCTGCGCCGGCTTCACGGCGCGACAGGTCCCGCGCACCGATGGAAGCGGAAACCTGGTGAAGAATGCGGACGGCAGCGAGATCTACGACACGATCTACACCAAGGACCTGGTGCCCGCCCCCTATTCGCCGGGCGTCACTCCGTCGCTGACGGGTTACTACCAGGCCCTGGCGCAGGTGGGCACCGTGCAGGCGCCGGCCCCGATTCCGGCCGACGCAGACCAGGCCACCCGGGATGCCATCAACGCGGCCAATGCCAGGCTGGCCGCAGCCGCGGCCGCCGCGGTTGATCCGGCCGCTGCGCTGGCAAGCAGCAACGCGGTGCTTGGCAGCTACAGCAACCTGCTGGCTGCGACCAAGGACTTCGACGACAAGAACCTGGCCTACCAGGCGGCGCTCAATGCCTACAACGCGGCACAGAACGCGTACCTTGCGGCCCAGAACGCGTACGACACGGCAGTGGCTGCAAATCTTGCCACGGCTGCCGTCCTGAAGACCACCCGCGACAACGCGCTCGCGGCGCGTGACAGCGCGGGCGTGACGCGCGACAGCGCGCTTGTGACGCGCGACAACGCGCGCAACACCCTGCGCAGCCGCATGGGCAATCCGGGCTGGGACTACACCGGGACCCAGACGCTTTGCGGCGGCGGCAGCACGACTTCGAGCAGCTGCGGCTGGATGACCAACGCGACGCCCGGCGGCGGGGGAAGCACCGTGGCCACCACCGGAGCGGCCGTGGTCAACAACTTCCTGAGTTCGGAAGCGAGCTACCAGAACGCGCTGGCGTGGAAGAGGGTCAAGGACAACGCAGCGGCCCGGGCGGACGCGGCATGGATCAACCGCAACGAGCTCAAGATGCTTCTGTGCGCGGCCAAGGCGCCGCCTGCCAGCTTCATCGGCGGCGGCCGCTCCAGCGACGACCCGGGAAGCTGGGACCTCACCGAGAACGTGCTGGCGACCGACGGCTCCGGCACGCCGACGCCGACCAACCTCAACTGCATCGGGCTGAGCGAGCCCGCGCTACCGGCGTCGGTGGCGGGCGCCAACAGCGTGACACTGGCCGACCGTCGCGCCAGGTACTGCACCGTCGGCGGCGCGGATTACAACCCCGCCCTGTGTGCCGCGCTGAATCTGCCCGTCGTGCCTACCGGCGTCCGCGGCGTGGAGCCCATTGTCACTACGCTGATCGAGAAAGGCATCGCAAGATGAGAACCCGCGCGACCCGCAACCGGGGTTTCACATTCCTTGAAATGGCGCTCGCGCTGTTCACCATCGGCTTCATTCTGGCCGCGGTGCCGCGGGTCCTGGACCAGACGCGGCAGGCGATGTTGGCGGCGCCGGGGACCACGGTCACCGACGCCACGGCGCTGGCGCTCAATGGCTTCATCCTGGCCCACAACCGGATGCCCTGCCCCGCGGCGACGGCCAGCTCCGGTAGCGAGGATTGCAGCCGCACGCGTGGCTTCGTTCCCTACAAGGCCATGGGCCTGGCCCGTCCGGCCACTGGAGGGGGCGGCTTCCCGCTGGAATACGCGATCTTCGACGATCAGGCCACTGGCAACCGGCTGGGCCTGATGGCCGCCAAATTCACCCCTGAATATCTCGATTCGAGTGCAAGTTACTGGCTCAGGCCGGAAACCCTGACCAGCCAGCAGGTCAATGGCCTGGACTTTTGCGCGAAGCTGCGCGACGCTGCGACAAGGCCCGCCCAGGCTGGCCTGACCGGGGTCAAGAGCGCCAGCGGGCCCGGTGGTGTCAACGTCGCCTGGGTCCTGGCCGACCCGGGCTCCACCGCCGTGTTCGACGGGGGCAACAATCCTGCCGTCGGCGGCTGGTTCGAGTCCCCGTCCCGCCCGAAATCGGCGACCTATGACGACAGCGTCCGGGTCGGGACCCTGCCGCAGGTTTTCGGTGAACTGCATTGCGCCAGCCTGCTGGCCGGCGTCAGTGCGGCGGCGCGCGAGGCCGACTACGCCAACGACCAGCTGCGCATCCGCCGCTACCTGGTGGATCTGCGTGACTACGAGCTGCAGGTTCGCAAGCAGCAGGTGAGCCAGGCTGAAATCCGGGTGGGAATGGCCGCTTTGGGTTCGGCTGTCGGCCTGGCTTCGGCTTCCATCACGCTGGCCATTTCGCTGAGCACGGCGACGGGTGCCGGTTCGACGGCCCTGGTGGTGGTGCCGCAGGTCGCGGCCATCGCCGCCGCGGTCGCCGCGGTGATCACCTCGGCCCTGTCCCTGGTGACGGCGAATGAAGAAAAAGTGGAAGCTGATACGCGCCTGGCTCAGGCGCGCAGCGCCCTGGCTTCGGCTGAGGCGTTCCTGTCGGCCCGGCGCACCGCCCTGCTCTCGCTCGACCAACGTGGATGGTTTCAATGAAGTCAGCTTTGGTTTCGCCTGGCACCCAGCGGGGATTCACGTTCATCGAACTGAGCTTCGTCATCATCGTCTTCGGCATGGTCGCGGCCGTCATCGCGCAGGTGGTGCCGGCGATGCGCCGCTCTTCGAGCACCGCCGAGACCGTCCGCAACATCGTCAGCGTCCAGTTCAGCCTGGAGTCGTTCGCCGCCACCCACAGCCGGCTGCCTTGCGCCGACACCGACGGGGACGGCGTCGAAAACCTCGCCCCCTCGTGCCAGACCATCGGCACCGTGCCCCATGTGACGCTCGGCTATCCCGGGCCCCTGGTCAATGCCGACAACTATCCCTTCAAGTACGCGATCTACCAGCGCGACAGCGCCGACCTGCGGCTGAAGGCCAGCCTGGGCAGCGCAGTGGAGCGTTATCGGCCCAGCACCGGAACGCCGGTCAGCGCGACCGACCTGACGGTGCAGTTGACCAACAAGTCCTATGGCTCGACCAACCGGCGGCTGGACTTCTGCCAGGGCCTGCGGGCCGGAATGGACCTGCCCTACGACCAGAGCTACCTGCATGTGGTGGAAAGCGGCAAGCGCACTCACGTGGCCTATGTGCTGGTCGACCCCGGTATCGGCAACATGGACCTGGCGGGAGACCTCTTCGATGGCTTGAACGGAACGGCCTCGGCGGCCCTGCCGGAGTTCGAGCATCCCAGCCGTTCCCAGTCGATGACGTACGACGATCGCGTGGTCGTCACCTATTTCGACGAGATGTGGGACGCGCTCGGCTGCTCGGCCACCATGGCGACCGCCGGCCGTGCCAGCCCGGACCTGGAGACCACCCTGGCGCTGTTCAAACAGTCGGCGGCGGACTATCACGACCAGCTCGATATTGCCGTCGACATGGGCTTCGCCGACAACTTCGCGGCAGCAGCGGCCGTCCTGTCGGCGGCCGCCGGCGTCGTCAAGGCGGCCGGTGTCCTGCTGGTCGGGATCGGTTCCGCCATGGAAACCTTCGGCGCCACCTCAGGATCGGCCGTCGCCGCCGGCGTCGGCGTGGGCCTGAGCGCCGTGACCGTGGGGCTGGCCGCGGTGAATCTGGGGCTGACGGTCGACAACTACGAAAAGCTGAAAGATCGCCGCGCTGATTTCGAAACCCTGGTTTCGACCAGGCTCAACCCGCTGTACGAAAGCGTCAAAGCCGACGTCGCCCGCAGCGGAGACCTGGTCTATTCGGACAAATAAGCCATGAACACAAAACACACCCGCCTTTCCGTGCGTCGCTTCCAGGCCGGCTTCTCGCTGGTGGAGCTGTCGATGGTGTTGATCGTCATCGCCGTGATCGCCGGCGCCGTGGCCGTGGGGGCGGACGTCCAGCGCAACGCCTCCTACCAGCGCATGGGTTCGTCGTTCGTGCGCGGCTGGCAGCTGGCCTATCTTTCGCACAAGACCAAATCGGGCGTGGTGGTCGGCGACAGCCAGACCAGCCCCACCGGTTTTGTGAAACAGAACACGACGGGCGCGGACAACAACGAATCGTGCGACGTTCCCCTGCGCACGGCCATGCTGGCGGCCGGCGTCGACATACCGCAGGGCCGGACCCAGGGCAAGGAGTCGGCCTACGCTTATCTGGACAGCAACGGCAACCCGCAGGAGCTGCAGGTCTGCTTCCGTGCCATCCCCTGGCTGACCGAGACCACGTCCGGGACCTGGGTCGACCAGGTCCGCAACGTGATGGTGATCAAGCAGGCGACGCCCGACGTGGCGCGGCTGATCGATTCGCTGGTCGACACCGCGCGCGACGCGCGCTTCGGCAAGGTGCGCCAGTACCCGAGTCTGGGGAGCATCGCCGGAACTGCCCCCGCGAACTACGGTATGGACAACACCTGCGTGCAGGGCGGCGGCCCCGGCGGCTGCGGCACGGCGCTCGATGAAGCTCAGGTGGCCACCATGACCCTCTACTACGTGATGGACAACTGAGCATGCCGGGCTTGACCGCGGCCGAGCTTGGACTGGGCCAGGCTCTGGTGCGCCAGGGCCGGCTGAACCGCTCGCAGCTGCTGTACGCCCAGCGCTGGCACGAGGTCTCGGAGAGTTCGTTTGCCGGGCAGCTGGTGCGGCTGGGGCTGGTCGGCGACCAGGACATGGGCGAGGTGGTGGCGCATTCGCGCGCGCTGGCCTATCACCCGGCGCTGCCCGAAGGCTGGCCCACGGCGCAGGCGCTGTCGCTGTTCCGGCGCGAGATCTGCCAGACCCTCACCTTCCTGCCCCTGAACCTGGAGGGCGGCCAGCTCACCGTGTGGCTGGGCGAAGGCAATGCGGAAAAGGTGGTCGACTGGGTACGGCGCCGGCTGGGCCTCACGGCGGTGTGCTGGCAGGGGCCGTTTCGCGCCGTGACCGGGGCGATCGAGGCCGCTTACGCGCCGCAACGCGACAACTCGCGCGAGAACTTCGAGCGCGAACTGCGGCGGCTGGAGCAGGACTCGCAGGGCAGCCTCGGCACGGAGCCCCTGATGCATGCGCTGATCCTGCTGGCCAGCCGCGAGCGCGCGACCGACATTCATATCGTGCCGGATGCGCAGTCGCTGCTGCTGGCGTTCCGCATCGATGGCGTGCTGACGCCGATGGTGGCGATGCGCCGCTCGCTGGCACGCGTGGTGTCGGCGATCAAGGTGGCGGCGGCGATGGACATCGCCGATTCGCTGCGGCCGCAGGACGGCCGCTTCTCCTTCGACGGCGGCGGCGTCACGCTCGACATCCGGGTTTCCACCGCGGTGACACCGCATGGTGAAAGCGTGGTGCTGCGCCTGCTGTCCAAGGGCAATTTCATCAGCGGGCTGGAGAGCCTGGGCTTCTACCCGGAACACGTGCCGCTGCTGCATCACCTGTTCACCCAGCCTTACGGCATCGCGCTGATGACCGGCCCGACGGGGTCGGGCAAGACAACGACCTTGTATGCCGGGCTCAAGCCACATGGCATGTCAGGCAAGAGCATCCTCACCGTGGAGGACCCGGTGGAGTATGACCTGCCGTCGGCAGTGCAGACGCAGGTCAACCGCAAGGCGGGCTACACCTTCGACACCGCGATCCGGCACTTCCTGCGGCACGACCCGGACATCATGCTGGTCGGGGAGATCCGAGACAGCGAAACCGCCGACGCGGCGATGCGCGCGTCGGAGACCGGCCATCTGGTGCTCTCGACGCTGCACGTCAACAACGTGTTCAGCGTGCCGGCGCGGCTGCAGTCGCTGGGCGTGAGCACCCTGAGCATCGCGGAAGCTTTGATCGGCGTGGTGACGCAGCGCCTGGTGCGCCGCCTCTGTCATGCGTGCCGGGTGCCGGACGAGCGCGCCGACGGCGAGCGGCCGTTGTCGCTGCGGGCCCGCCTCGGCCAGCAGGAAATTTTTCGCGCGGTTGGGTGCGCGGCCTGCGGCGACACTGGCTACCGGGGCCGGTTGCCCGTCTACGAGATCCTGCTGGTCGACGCCGCCGTGTCGACATGGATCGCCGCCGGCGCCGGTCGCCATGCGCTCAGGGGCGTGCTCAGCGCCAGCAACCACATCGCAATTCTCGACGTGTGCGCCCGCCGGGTGCTCGATGGCGAAACCTCGATCGAGGAGTTCCATCGGGTGTTCGGCGTGTTTGACGAAATGGCCGTCGAATGAGGCGAGGCCGCCGTGGGGCGGGCGGCGAACCAGTCTCACGCTGGATCGTGCAACTGCAGCAAAGAACCGGCTGGCAAAGGACGCTCGTGGCTGTTGCCAACAAGAACGCACGCATCTTTTGGGTCGTCCTGGCCAAGGGACGCGACTACGACCCGCTTCATCTGGCCGCCAAGCCCGTGGCGCCAGCATGACCAGAAGAGGACCCAGCCGGTAACTTCACTTGTTCCCAGCAGCACGCGCAGCAACGATGCATCTCACAGGTCAGACCGGCAGCAGGTGAACTCGGCTAACAGGAAGCGGCCCCTCGCCGGTGTCCGCGCCGAACGAGTCCGCAATGCCGTTGCGTGACGGTGTCGAACGACCTGTCAGGCCGCAATTGCTCCTTGGACTGCATAGAACAAACCAAACGCGGTGAAGAGTATCAACGGCGCGGCTGGCAAGGCAAGTGCCACCTTCACTGGCTTCGATGCGTCAGAACGCAGAACATCCAGGAAGGCGAGGATTCCGAGTGCTGCCACGGCCTCGCTCAGGATCAGGCCCGCCGCGGTGCCACCGTGCCAGAAGTTTCCCGCATCTGACATGAACAAGACCAGCCAGAAGCCGGCCAGGAGCAGGAAGGCTGGTATGACGAGGGGACGAGGCACCTCAAGACGCCAACGGAGTGTCATTGCGGTCGAACGAACGTTGGAGATGACCGGCGGACAGTAGGCGGGCAAAGCCCGCCGATAGGACGTCCGTGTCGATCGACCTGTTCGACATCACGGCTCAGAGCGTCGGGCCGCGGCCGCGACTCGCATGCCAGAAGGCAAGGACAATGAGTTCCTCGCCGGTGACGCGATAGTAGACGTGGTACCTGGTGCGCGCCAGATAAAGCCGCCGCACCTCGGAGTAGTGGCGCGAACTGCAGCGCACGCCGATGCCGGGTTGCTGCGCGAGAACTTCAAGGGCTTCCGCGAGATCCAGGCGAATCGCGTCTGGGGCCGCAGGGCGGTTATCCGCCCACCACAGAGCGGCTCGTTCGATTTGCGCCAGCGTTCGGGGTGTGATCCCAACCGCGAGCACAGTCGACTCAGGAGATACGGCGAAGCCGCTCGAAGAGCACCGCGGCGGAAACGATCTCGCCACGGTCAGCCTCAGCGATGGAAGCCGCCAGTTCCGCCTCGAGTTCCGGCGGTAGCTCGAATGTCTCGTCTGTGTCGCGGACAAGCACAGTGACAACCGTACCCTCGGGCAGGGTCGCGCCCTCAAGGACGATCTTTCCGTCGATCACGGTGCCAGTAGCGAGCTGCATGATCAGATGCTACACCGGGATCGCCGCGGCGCAAAACCGTGACGTCGAACGTTTGACATGAGCGGCAGTCACAAGCGGGCGAAGCCCGTTTGTGACTGTCCGTTCGATGGAAGGGTTAGGTCTCATTCACGTAGCCTCGCTCAAGCGCCAGAGCTTGGTTCTCAAAGATTGCCATCGCAGTGCTCATGCGTTTGAACCCGAACTTCCGGTAGAACGCCTCTTTGCCAGGCACCGAGTAAAGGATGATCTTCTTGTGACCGGCGGACATGGCTACGAGTTTAGAGACGATCTGCTTGCCCAGACCGAGACCTTGATGAGTGGGAAGAAGCGCGACATCGCAGATGTAGGAACAATCGGTTCCATCCGCAAGTGCTCTGCCGACTCCGACAAGCTTGCCGTCTTCTCGAACGAAGCACTTGAACATACTGTTCGCGAACGCTGTGCGCAGACCCTCTGGATTCTTGTTGCCAAGCGGCGCAGCATGGTAGAGCGCAGAGAGTTCGTTCCAGTCGAGACTGTCGATGGAGTGGGACCAGACGAGGGGCACTGTGGGCTCCTATGAGACCTAACGTGAACGTAACTGGCGACCGCGGAGAAGTGCGACCGCAGGGAGCGGATGCCCGTGGGCGGGAACTTGCTCCGGTTTAGTTGACACTGGTTTCTCCGTGCATGCGGTGTACGTAAACATGGGGCCAGTGGCTCGTGCAGAAGGGCGCTCCTCGTTGACAAATTCGTCCCCATACGTATACCGAATCTTTTGGCCCGGCCAATACTTTGGTCCACTTCGAGTTCTAGGGAAAGTCTGAACAAGACCGATTAGTGCGCGAGCCGGGCGCATCGATTCGGCGCGCGACCGCGAAGTGCCGCTGTGGAATTGTGTTTTCAGACACGTTCGACTTCATGTCCTCGCCTCACGTTTGCGGATCCTGGCGCCGGCCGCAGGAACCGCCTGCGCTGACAAACACGACATCACCCGGCGCAAGTCGGTCCGGATGCTCACGTGGCAACTCGACCCGCCGGCCCGCATGAAAGCACCATCATCGGCCGCTCCAAGACCAGGTCCATCTCGACATGGCCGGCATGCTGTAGGGGCCGGCGGATGAAGTGACCATCAAGGCCGCTGTTTCAGCTGAAGCGGAAACCGTGCTCGCGCGATACGACCAGTTCAAAACCTGGGCGCTGTGTGGCCGCGTGTTCTGGGAATGCGCGCATTGGCAGCGGCTGCGGGTGCTGCGCGATGCGCAGGCCTGAAGTCAGCGCGCGGGGGCTGCCGCCGCCGGGCGTTGCGCCCGCACATACCCCGCCAGCACATGCAGCAACTGCGTCAGGCGCTGCTGCAGTGTCGCAAATCACGCATTGCGCTCACGCGTGGCCTCGTCCATATGGAGCGGGCGACGGATCTCGACCTGCAGGCTGTGGCGGCCCTGCGCGGGATTGCCGATGCGCTCGATCAGCTGCACGCCCTTGTAAGGGTCGTTGCGCGCCACGGTGTAGCGGAAGCCGCGCAGCGTGCGCTCCACCAGTTCCACGAATGCCGGCTCGCAGGTGACGCCATCCCGGTCGCCCAGAACGAAGTCCGCCAGCGGATGCGCGCTCTTGATCTGCAGGCGCTCGTACGCGTCGTTGGGCATGGAGTGCAGGTTCAAATGCCACACCTTGCCGAACTGCGCCACCGCGTCCGCGATGCTGGCGTGCAGCGCCGCGTGATACGGGCTGTAGAACTCGTCGATGCGTCGCCGCACCTCCGCCACCGTCAGGCGCCGGTCGTAGATGGGCACCCCCGCGCGCAGGTTGCGCCACACCAGGCCGAAGCCCAGGCGGCTTTTCTCGCTAGGCGCCAGCGGCTCCGGCCAGGGCGCGTCCAGCAGCTCGGAGTCGAGGTCTTCCAGGGTGCGGTTGGCGTCGATGTAGGTGCGCGGAAAGTTCGCGGCCACCAGCGTGCCGCCGACCGCAGGCACGGCCGCCCACAGCGCGTCCACTTCCGTGTCCTCGCCGCGGCGCAGCTCGGCGCGCGGCACGGCATGGCGGTAGTCGTCCGGGTACCAGGTGCCGCTGTGCGGCGAGTCGCACACCAGCGGCAGCGCGGGCGCAGTCGGCGCGTACAGCTCGAAGGGTCTCACGCGCGTCACTCCGCCTTGATGCTGGCCATCTGCGCGACGCGCTGGTAGCGGTCGATGGCGGCGCGGATCTGCTGGCCGAATTTCCTGCGCGAGGACGTCGACGTCTGGATCGCGCTCAAGCGCGCCGCGTGGCCGCGGCAGGTGGCCGCCAGCTACCTCGTGGGCCGCGAGATCGTGGCCGTGTGCGCGCCTGCGCTGGCCGGCGGCGTGCGCACCGCCGCGGACCTGGTTGCGCTGCCCGCCCTGTACCACAGCAACTACCAGGACAACTGGTCGCTCTGGGCGCGCGCGGTGGGCGCGGCGCTCCCCGCGAAACGTCGGGGCACCGGCTTCGACCTCGTGATGAACCTGATCGAGGCGGCCCGCGCCGGCATGGGCGTGGCGGTGGTGCAGCAGTGCATGGTGGAGCCGGACCTCGCGTCGGGCCGGCTCGTGATGCCCGTGCCGGGCACGGCATCGACGGGGCGCGGCTACTACCTGTGCCGGCGCCGCGCGCTCGGGCCGCACCCGGCGGCGGATCTCTTCGCGCAATGGCTGCGCGAGGCGGCGGCTGAGCGCGCCTGAGCCGCCGTCGGCAACGCCTCGGCGCCCCTGCGACACCATGGAGTCGACGGCGGACTTCAGCCGCATCCGCGAGCGCCGTGTTGCCGCCCTTGGCGAACCTGGAAGCTGCTCGGCAACTTCATGCCTCATGTCCATGGTCGAGACCCTGGCTGAGACGGGGGCCGTGGCCGAGGAGGCGGGCATCGCGCCCGCGACCGTGGTGGAGGCGCTCACTAGCACGATCTTCAATGCGCCGCCCTACCGCCGGAGCAGGTGGCGGACGTGGTGGTGCAGACCATGGCAGGCGAAAACTTCCTGGCCCTGCCGCATCCCGAAGTCGCGAACGACTTCCGGAACAAGGCGCAGGACTACGACCGCTGGCTCGGAGGGATGCAGAAGGTGCACGCACAGCTATCGGCCGTCGGTTCATGCCCTGCCGCGGACCATGTCTAGCAGCCGACCCAGGATCCGCTCGCCATCGGCCCGCAAGCCGTTGTGGGCGTACTCGTTGGTGACCCAGGCCCGCAGGCCACGAACGCCGCGGGCCGTCTCCTCGGCAAATGACCGCTCCACGTAGACGTCGTCGACGTACACGGTCGCTGCCACCGGGACCTCATTGCGGGCAAGGCGGTCTGCGTCGTAAAGGCGCGGCCACGCATGCTGGGCCAGGAGCTGCGCAGCCTCGCGGTGCGCACGCAAGCCCGCATAGTCATCCCACATCCAGGGAAAGACGTGCTCTGCACCGAGGAGGTCGCCGGTCACTGCCTCCTCGGGCGCGAGCCGGTGTGCCGACCAGCGGGTAGCACCGCCGTCTGCATACGAGGATTCATGGAGCGTTGCGTAGATCGGGTTGCGCTCCCAGGCAGACGCCATCTGCGCGTCGACCATGAACGCCGCCGATCCGAAGGGCAGTTCGAGCAGGTGGTGCAGCCGTTCGAACCCGGCGCTGTCGCCGAGCCACATCCCGGTCTGCCGGAACCGGCGTGACGTGAGGCGGTCGCCGTTGGGCAGGCGAACGTCTTCCTCGTCGAGCCGGCGCAGAATGGCCCGCAAACGATCGAGGTCTCCCGGGTAGCGGTCGTGATAGCGCTGATTCGCTTCGCGCACGCGCACCCATGTCGCCGCGTAGACCTCGTCGACTGGCCGGTTGTCGATCGGCGCGAGCCCGCCGGTGATCAGGACCTCCCGCAGACCCTCGGGCGCCAGCGACAGATAGGTGAGCGAGGTGAATCCGCCGAAACTCTGACCGAGCAGACTCCAGCGGGCGACACCGAGTTCGCCGCGAATCAGCTCGAGGTCGCGCACGATAGCGTCGGCGCGAAAGTGCGTGAGGTACTCCGCCTGGTCGGCGGCGGCTGCTCCTGGAATGACTGGCCCCACCGGCGTGGAGCGCCCTGTGCCCCGCTGGTCAAGCAGCAGGACCCGGAAGTCGACAAGGGCACGCGCCATCCACCCTGAGGGCGGGCTCGTCGGGCGGGCGGCCTCGAAACCTGGGCCGCCCTGCAGGAACACGAGGTAGGGGCGATCCAGGCCGTCCGGTGCAGCAAGTTCGCGCGTGAACACGCCGATCGTGCCACGCGACGGATCGCCGTGAACCAGGGGAACCGAGTGCTCGCGCTCGGTCAAGACCGCGCCGGGCATGCGGTAGGTCGTGCTCATGGCTCGCATTAGAACCGAACGTCCGCGCACGCGTCGGGCGCATATCGAGTCCGTGCTGGTTATGACAACGGAAGACAACGCTCCAGCGCTTCTTTGCTCCGACTGCTTCGTAGATGACGTGCCGCTGCGAGTCTCGGCGCGGGATAGACGCGATTCCTTGCGGAACGCAACCAGATGATTGCGATGCGCAACTACCGCCGGGTATACTGCCAGCCGCTCTGCAGCGGGGGTCCGCGAGGGCAGTTCTGGACTGCTTTGGGAGTGCCGCGATGAAGCGCTTGATTCTTGCCCTTGCCGCCACGTTCGCTTGCTGCGCCGCGGTGGCCGCGTACCCGGAAAAACCGATCACGGTCGTCGTCGGGTTCCCTCCGGGGAGCGCTCCCGATGTCGCCGCCCGGGCTGTCAGCCAGAAGCTTGCCGCGAGGATAGGACAGCCGGTCGTGGTGGAGAACCGCTCCGGTGCGGCCGGCACCATCGGCGCAGCCGCTGTCGCGCGCGCTCCGGCCGATGGCTACACCCTGCTGCTTGGCAGCGCCAGCTCGCTGACCGTGGGGCCAGCGGTTTACAAGAACCTGGGCTACGACACGGTCAAGTCTTTTGCACCGGTGGTCCAGATGCTGCGCGGCGCCTTCATCCTGACGGTGCGCGCCGACCTGCCTGTCCAGGACCTCAAGGGGCTGGTGGCTTATGCCAAGGCGCATCCTGGTCGACTCACCTATGGCTCGTCCGGCAACGGCAGCCTGCACCATCTGTGCATGGAGATGTTCAAGTCGGCGTCGGGCAGCTTCATCACGCATATCCCGTTCCGCGGTAGCCCCCCGAACTGGCTGGCGCTCAACGCCGGCGAGGTGGACATGATCTGTGACAGCATGCCGAATCCCATCCCGACACTCCAGTCGGGCAAGGGCCGGGCGGTGGCCGTCACCGGGGACGCCAAGGGCGGCTCGCTCCCCAGGGCGCTCACCTTCAAGGAACAGGGCTATCCCGCGGTCGACATCGAGTTCTGGTACGGCTTCCTGGCGCCAGCGGGCACCCCGCCCGACGTCGTCGGCAAGCTCAATGCGGAGATCACGGCGGTCCTGCGGGATCCGGAGATTGTCGGGCGCTACAAGGCGCAGGGCATCGAGATCGTTCCCGGCACGCCCGAGGAGTTCGGCAAGCTGCTGGCCGCCGAGGTCAAGGTGTGGCCGCCCATCGTCAACAAGGCGGGCGCGAAGATCGACTGAGCCGGCAGGCGATGCCGCGGCTCCGGGGGGCGGCGCAGGGCGGCTGGCAAGCTCCCACGGTCTGGCTGCATTGGCGTCACCGGAGGTCTGCCTGGGCACCTGTCTTTTCGGTGTCCGACATGGCTGACGGGTGACGGCATGCGCGCGAGATCGTCTCAGAGCGCCGAGGCCAGCATCCTGCGGGCGGATTCCAGGTGCGGCAGCAGGGCTGCGGGCATGTCCTCGGCGCCGATGCGCCCGGCATGGACGGCCAGACTCATGGCCGCGATCGCGTTCCCGGAGGCGTCCACGATGGCCACGGCGATGGAACGCGATCCCAGCTGGACCTCCTCGTCGCAGATCGCGTAGCCGCGCCTGCGCGCCTCGGCGATGGCGCGCAGCAAAGCCTTGGGATCGACCACGCTGTGGGGCGTCAGCCGGCGCGGCGGTGAGTTTTGCATCAGCTGTTCGACTTGCGCCTTGTCGAGCGCAGCCAGCAGGGCGCGGCCGGTGGCGGTGTTGTACGCCGAGGCCCGCACCCCGACACCGATGGATCCCGAAAAGCTGGTGTTGAGCGAGGCCCGCGCCAGAAAGACCGCGTCGGCCCCGTCCAGGATCGCCAAGGCGGCGGACTCGCCGGTGCGCTGCGCCAGCGACTCGAGCACCGGCTGGACGACCTTGGCCAGGGGCGTAGATTCAAAGTAGGCATGGCCCAGGCGAAGCACGCGCGAGGTCAGGCCGTAGTGCTTGCCGTCGAAGGTGAGATAGCCGAGCTTCTCCAGCGTGCGCAGGCAGCGTCGGGCGGTCGCACGGGGCAGCCCGGTGAGCTTGGCCGCCTGCATGGGAGTCATCTGCGGGCATCGGTGGCCGAACAGCTCCAACACGGCCAGGCCTTTTTCCAGCCCCGCGATGTATTCGCGGTCCGGCGGTTCTTGGTGCGGCGCCGGCGCTTGCCGGGGCCTCGGTTCATCGCCCATCGCAGCCTCCTCGCCCGTTCGTTGACAGGCCGTTTTGCCCTTGAGCATAATAGATGAATCGCGACCAAATGGTCGCATAGCGAACAAACGGAGACTTCATGTCGGCTCCCGTGCAGGTGGACTGGCCGCGCCAGGATTTCTCGCGCATTCCCTATTGGCTCTATCACGACCCGGAGGTCTACCGGCAGGAGCAGGAACGCATCTTCAAGGGCAAGGCCTGGTCTTACCTGGCGCTCGAGGCGGAGTTGCCGCAACCGGGAGACTTCCGCACCACCTTCATCGGCGAGACCCCTGTGATCGTGCAGCGGGGGAAGGACGGCGGCCTGCGTGCGATGGTGAACCGCTGCGCCCACCGCGGCGCGATCGTGCGGCGCGAGACCCGCGGCAACGCCAGTGAGCACATCTGCATCTACCACCGCTGGTGCTACAACGACCAGGGCGACCTCACCGGTGTGCCCTTCCTGCGCGGCATCCGGCGGCAAGGCGGCATGGGTCCGGACTTCCAGACGGCCGACCACGGGCTGCAGAAGCTGCGCGTGGCCTCGCACGCGGGCGTGATCTTCGCCACCTTCAGCGACGAAACGGAGCCGCTGGAGCAGTATCTGGGACCCGTCTTCACAGGCCATCTCTCGCGCATCTTCAACCGGCCGGTCCGCATCCTGGGATACCAGCGCCAGCGCATCGCGGGCAACTGGAAGCTGTACCTGGAAAACCAGCGCGACACCTATCACGGCAGCCTGCTGCACGAGTTCCAGTCCACCTTCGGCACCAGCCGCGCCACGCAGTCGGGCGGTGTCACCATGGACGACAGCCGGCGCCACAATCTGACCTATGCGCGCGCGGGCACCGACAACGACGAGGAGTTCAAGGCCCTCTACAAGGACAACAAGGTGCATGAAAGCAAGCTTCGTCTGGAGGACCCGTCACTGGTGCGCAGCGTGCGCGAGTTCGACGACGACATCAGCCTGGCCATCTGCGGCCTGTTCCCGAACGCCACCATCCATCAAATCAGCAACAGCCTGGCCACGCGCCAGCTGCGCACCTTCGGGCCGGACGAGTTCGAGCTGTTCTGGACCTTGTTTGGGTACGCAGACGACACGCCGGAGATGACGCAGCATCGCTTGGCCCAGGCCAACATGGTGGGCCCGGCAGGGCTGATTTCCATGGAAGACGGCGAGGCGATCGAGATCACGCACCGCGCCACCAAAACGGAGCCGCGCAGCGCCTGCTCGGTGGTGGAAATGGGTGGGGCGGGACCGATCGTCAATCTGGAGCACCGCGTCAACGACATTGCCGTGCGTGGTTTCTGGTCGGGATACGCGCGCATGATGGGATTCGCTCCCGAGGGGGCTGCACAGTGACCGGTGCCGACCTCATCCAACTGGCCAACGAGCTGCTGGCCGACTACGCCGAACGCATCGACGAGGGCCGCTACGACGCCTGGCTGGAGTTGTTCGCCGAGGAGGCACGCTACGACGTGGTCCCCAGGGAGAATGTGGAGCAGGGGCTGCCGGTGTCCCTCATCCTGTGCAGCAACAAGGCACAGCTGCGCGACCGGATCACGGCGCTGCGCGAGGCCAACGAGTACAACCTGCACTATCCGCGTCACCTGATCAGCTCGGTCCGGGCGAAGCCGGGGCCCGACGGCAGCGTGGAGATCGGCGCCAACTACGCGGTCTACCAGACCAACCTGGAAGGTCAGTCCCGGCTGTTCAGCGTCGGACGCTACCAGTCACGGGCCCGCCTGGCCGGGGCCACCCTGCTGTTGATCGAGCAGCGGGTGATCGTCGACACCTTCTCGGTGCCGACCCTGCTCGCCGCACCCTTGTAGCAGGCGCGGAGACCGCACATGAGTGACGAATGGATTCCCGTCGCGCGCGTCGACGAAGTGCCTGAAGGCGGGACGCTGCAGACCTTCTGCGAGCAGGAGGTCCTGTGCCTCTACCGCCTGCAGGGGCGGGTCTATGCGACGCAGGACACCTGCACCCACGGCGCAGCGAGCCTGTCGGAGGGCTATGTGGACGGCGACCAGATCGAATGTCCGTTCCACCAGGGCCTGTTCCACATTCCCACCGGCAAGGCCACGGGAGCACCGTGCACCGTCGACCTGAAGGTGTACCAAGTCAAGGAACAGGGCGACGAAATTCTCGTCAAGCCCTAGTGCCCGCCCAATGGCGGTCCCCGTGGCCGCCGAATTCTGGAGTCCTGATGCGCCGTCTCGTCATCTTCGCCCTGCTGGTATCCGTCCTGTTCAGCGCCTGGTCCTTTCCGACGCGCCCCATCACCCTGGTGGTGGGCTTTCCCGCGGGAAGTGCGCCGGACATCGCGGCCCGCCTGCTCGCGCGCAAGCTCTCCCAGCGTCTGGGCCAGTCGGTGGTGGTAGACAACAAGCCCGGCGCTGCCGGCACGATCGCCGCGGCCGGCGTGGCGCGCGCGGAGCCCGATGGCCACACCCTGCTGCTGGCACTGGCGAGCGCCAACACGTTGGGACCCGCCCTCTACAAGAACGTGCGCTTCGACCCGAACACCTCGTTCGCCCCGATCGGGCAGATGGTGCGCGGCGCCTTCATTCTTTCGGCGCGCTCGGACCTGCCGGTCTCCGACTTGAAGGGCCTCCTCGCGTACGCCAAGAAGAATCCGGGGCAGCTGGCTTACGGTTCCTCGGGCAACGGCAGCCTGCACCACCTGTGCATGGAGATGCTCAAGACCGCCACCGGGATCGACGTGCGCCACATCCCCTACAAGGGCAGCACCGCCAACTGGCAGGCGATGAGCACCGGGGAGGTGGACCTCACCTGCGACAGCATGACCAATTCGACCCCCGCCCTTCAAGCCGGCAGGGTACGCCCGCTGGCCGTCACGGGCGAGGCGCGCATGGAGTCGCTGCCGCGCGTCCCCACCTTCCGCGAGCAAGGCCTGCCGCAGGTCAACGTCGAGTTCTGGTACGGGCTGATGGCCCCGGCGCTGACTCCCGGGGCGGCAGTCACCGCGCTGCACGCGGCCATGGCCGCGGCGGTGCAGGACCCCGAGTTCGTCGCCTACTTCCGCAACCAGGGCATCGACATCGCCCTGAGCGGCCCGGACGACTTCGCGCGACTGATCCGCCGCGAGTTCGGCACTTACTCCGAGCTGGTCCAGCGCGTGGGCGCCAAGATCGACTGAGCGTCGGCGGGCGCGGCCTGCCTCGGCCTGCGCTTTCGTCAGGATGCCGTGGCGGTCATGCGCTGCAGCACCGCTCGGCACAGGGCGCTGGAGGTGTCGGCGAGATCGAGCAGGATGTCGAAGTGGTGCCGCTCGGGCACCTGCAGGATCTCGATGCCGCCGGCACGGCCGGCCCACGCCTGCGCCAAGTCCGCGGTCTGGCGGTGGAACTCGCTGCTTTCGCGGCCGCCGACGGCGAGCAGCACGGGACCCACGCTGGTGGGCTTCAGCAGCACGGGGCTGTTGCGGGCCGCCGCCTCAAGGTCCAGGCCGAGCGCGTCGTTGATGCGCGTGTACAGCAGCGGCTCCAGCTCATAGAGGCCGCTGATCCCGCAGGTGCCCTTGACCAGATCTGCCGGCAGGCACTCAGTGACATCCGGCCAGCAGGTCGCGGACATCATCAAGGCCAGGTGGCCGCCTGCGGAAGAACCGGACACGTGCAGATTGGAGCGCTCGCCGCCGAAGTCGGCGATGTTCTCCCAGGTCCAGGCGCAGGCGGCACGCGCTTCTGCGACGATGGCGTCCAGGGTGGCCGCGGGTGCGAGCGTGTAGTTCACGTTGACGAAGGTGAAGCCGGCCTCGACGAAGGGCAGGGCAAGGAAGGACAGGTCCCTCTTGTCCATGCGCTGCCAGTAGCCGCCGTGGAAGTAGACCATCACGCCCCGACTCTGCTGCTCGGGTCGAAACACATCCAGCTTCTGTTTTTCACCGGGACCGTAGGCGACGTCCACTGTGGCGCGCAGCGTCTGCAGTGCGCGCGTCGACAGCTCCTGCCTTTGTTTCATCACCTGCGCCGCATCTGGCGCGGTTCTGGCAGTGTCGTACTCGGATTCGCAAAAGTCGCGGGAAAAATGCTGAGGGGCTGTCATGCTTCTTGTGTCGCGGTCGACGTCGTCGGCGCAGCAGTAGGTTGGCGCTCGATCGATCATAGCCGCCGCACCGTCGCTCCTGGCGGTCGTTGGCGAGGCAAGCTCGGGAATGATCCGTTGGTGGTCTACTGCGCGAGCGAGACCACCAGGTCGAAGTCATTGAGCAGTCGGTGTTCTGCATGACTACCCCAGCGCACTCGTGTGCGAGCTCACTGCGATCACTTTCCCGGAGTGACCGGGCGAGGGGTGACGCAGAGCTTTGCGGTCCGGGTGAGCGCAGTGTCCGGCCCGCAGCGGACTCGTCACCCTGGCACTCGCATGGGGGCAGCACTGGCAACTGGTTCACGGGCGCCGTCAGGACGAGCAACCACGAGCGCTCATGATTCATCCGTCATTCGAGCTGGCGACGGTAATTCGCACGTGAGGCGCTGCGAGGAAGGCCGGCGAGTTGGTTTATGCGGCTGCTTCGGGTCCCGAAGCGGACATCCGCAGCGGACACTGGACGTGGCGGCTCTCTTCCACCCATGGCTCAGCCGTCCTTCGCGGCCTTCCCTTCCAGCCCCACAGCGGCGATCCCACCCGAGGTGCCGCTGCCGCCGAAGATCCCCAGGTCCCATTGCGGTTCAAACCTGCGAAGAATGGCCCGGTGGCTAACCCCAGCAGCTGTATGAAGGAGGGCGAGAGCGGCTGATGCTCGCGAGATCTGCCGAACTCGCGCCCGATCACACCGTGACCATCCGCCCGGCGCTGGTTGCGAACGATTTTTTCAACACAATCGACCCGGAGCCGCCCTCCCCGTATCGCTCAGCTTCGCTTCAAGCTGAATGAGAGTTCGTATATTCCTGCTTTTTCGGGGGCGCCAACCGCTTTATCGTGAGGGACTGGTCCACTTGCAAGAAGAATTCGCATGATCGTCCTGAGCTGGACTCTCTTCGCGCTGCTCGCCCTGTTCTGGACGGGCGCGGCATGGGTCACCGCCGCCGGCACTGAATGGGCGCTACAGGCGCTCGCTTCTGGCGCTGGAGCTGAGGCCGCACGTGGCCTGGCCACCCTGCCTGTCCCTGAATGGCTGAAGTTCTGGATTGAGCCGGCATGGATTCAGTGGCTCCAGTCCGCCTTGCATGGGGCGATAGATGGAGCGGCGGCCTCCCTGCCCCTTGCACGAGCAGCGACCAGCTGGCTCGTGCCCGCTATCTGGATCGCGTGGGCGTTGGGGATGCTCGTGCTCCTGGTCGGCGCCGCAGGCGTGCACATGCTTCTGCGGCGTCTTGCCAGCCGCCGGTTACGCCGCGCACCGGTGCCGCGCACGGCCTGAGAAGCTGCAAGCCCGTGCAAGCCAATCGACTTGGCTCAGGCATCGCTCTCATAGTCGCCCCTCATCTGAAGCTTCCCCCATTTCCAACTCCCCTGCTTGGGAATGGTGAGCGCCTCTTCTGATCTCGCTCCGAAGGCTCTTGGGGCCTTGTCTGCGTCTGGCCGCAAGCAGACCTGAGAAGCGGTGCTACGCTCCTGCCTTGCCTTGCCTCGCAGGAGCTGTGATGGCCACTCATGCCGCTCGCTTTCTGAAGCCGATCAAGAACTTTGCCTTGTCCCTGCCGGGGACGCAGCCCAAGGCTCCCTGGCCTGGGCACGACGACGTGGCGGTCAACGACAAGACCTTTCTTTATCTCGGCGTCGATGAAGGACGCATGTCCGTCGGCGTCAAGCTACCGGTGAGCGGAGTCGAAGTCCTGCGCCTGCCGCAGGCGACGCGCATGGCGTACGGACTGGGAAAGAGCGGGTGGGTGACGGTGACTTTCGGGCCTGACATCGAATTCCCGCTCGACACCGTGAAGCGCTGGATCCTGGAAAGCTACCGCGCCCAGGCGCCCAAGCGGCTGGTCAAAGAGCTGGAGGCCACCCAGCCATGGGTTGGCGCGGGTGAGCTGCCGGTATCTGCGCGCAAGCCCCCTGCCCGCAGCGGACGCTGATCACGCCGCAGGGACTCCCGTCCTCACCTTCCCGCAATGCGCCGGGCCAGGTGCGCGAG
>JAQGNJ010000188.1 GCA_028291885.1 Ramlibacter sp.
GCGCCAGCCGCGCCGCGGTGGACGCCGGCTACGCGGCCAACGACCTGCAGGTCGGCCAGACCGGCAAGATCGTCGCGCCGCAGCTGTACATCGCGGCCGGCATCTCGGGAGCGATCCAGCACCTGGCAGGCATGAAGGACTCCAAGGTGATCGTCGCGATCAACAAGGACCCGGAAGCGCCGATCTTCTCGGTCGCCGACTACGGCCTGGAAGCGGACCTGTTCACGGCGATCCCGGAGCTGAGCGGCGCGATCTGAACCTGCACTTGTCGCAAAGTCGCGGTGCTCGGCGTCTCGGGGTTGCTTCAGTCTGCTCCGAGGCGGCCTGACTTCCAAGGCTTGAGCTCGCGCTACTGCAACGCGCCCCGCGCAAGGGTGATCCCGAGCAAGTACGCGCGTACAGCAGGGTACGCAGGTCCGCGGCTGCTGCCACCGGGTTGGACCGCTCGCCCACGGCAGCGGTTCTTCGACTTGCTCGAAAGGTGCCGTCCGGCCTCGCATCCCGGGCCGGTGAGTCCGCCACGCCGCGACAAGGGGCAATTGTCTGCGCGGTGCTCCGATGGCAAGATGTTCCTCGGCTGGTCACTCCCCCGGCAGCCACCAGCAAGGAGACACGCCATGGACCTCGGACTCAAGGGCAAGCGGGCACTCGTCACGGGCGGCACCAAGGGCATCGGCCGGGCCATCGCCGAAACCTTCGCCGATGAAGGCGCCGGCGTCTCGATCTGCGCGCGCAATCACGGTGACGTCGAAGCGGCGGTGGCCGCCCTGAAGAAGAAGGGCGTGCCGGCCTTTGGCCGCGCGATCGACGTCGCCGAGCCCGTTGCATTGAACGGTTGGGTGACGGCCAGCGCCGAGGCGCTGGGCGGCATCGACGTGCTGGTGTGCAACGTCAGCGCACTGGCCGTAGGCGATTCGCCCGACACCTGGGCCAAGTCGTTCGCCACGGACATGATGCACACGGTGCATGCGGTGGCCGCCGCGGTGCCCTTCCTCGAGAAGTCCGGCAGCGGCGCTATCGTGCTCATCTCCAGCGTCTCGGGCTTCGAAGTCGACTTCGCCGCCGGCTCCTATGGCGCCACCAAGGCGGCGCTGATCCACTACGCCAAGGGCCTGAGCCGCAAGCTCGCCGGCCAGGGCATCCGCGTCAACTGCGTGTCGCCGGGCAACACCTACTTCGAAGGCGGCGTCTGGCAGAACATCGAGAAGGGCATGCCCGAGTTGTTCGCTTCGACGGTGCAGGTCAATCCCACCCACAAGTTCGGCACGCCGCAGGAGGTGGCCAATGGCGTGGTGTTCATCGCCAGCCCCGCGGCCAGCCGCATCTCCGGGGCCAACCTGGTGATCGACGGCGCGCTCACCGTCGCCGTCTGAAGGAGCAAGCCATGGCGACACTGGCCGGCCACACGATCCACAAGGAGCACATCCATCACGGGTGGGACAACGCGCTCACGCCATGCCTGCATATCGCGCCGGGCGAGACCATCGAGTTCGAGACAGTCGATGCGTCGTCCGGGCAGCTGACGCGCGAGTCGACGCACACCGATCTCGAGCGGCTCGACCTCGCGCGGGTCAATCCCGTCACCGGCCCGGTCTACATCGATGGCGCCGAGCCGGGCGATGCGCTGAAGGTGACCGTGCTGTCGCTGCGGCCGTCCGGCTGGGGCTGGACCGGCAACATTCCCGGCTTCGGACTGCTCACCGACCAGTTCCCGAACGCCCGCCTGCACCACTGGAACTACGACCCTGGCCTGGCGCCGGCGATGTACGGGCCGGGCGGCCGCGTGCCGCTGCGACCGTTCACCGGAACGATCGGCGTCGCGCCTGCGGCGCCGGGGCTGCACAGCATCATTCCGCCGCGCAACGTCGGCGGCAACATGGATGCACGCGACATCGCCGCCGGCGCCGAGCTGTACTTGCCGATCGAGGTGCCGGGCGCGCTCTTCTCGGTCGGCGACACGCATGCGGCGCAGGGCGACGGCGAGGTCTGCGGCACCGCCATCGAAAGCCCCATCGACGTCGTGCTGAAATTCGACCTGGTCAAGGGCGCGCGGCTGCGCATGCCGCGCTACGTGGTGCCGGGGCCGGTGACGAACCACTTCGACCGCAAGGGCTACGAGGTGACGACCGGCATCGGCCCGGACCTGATGCAGGGCGCCCGCATGGCGGTGTCCGAGATGATCGAGCTGCTCAGCAAGCGCTACGGCTATGAGCCGATCGACGCGTACATGCTGTGCAGCGTCTGCGCCGACCTGCGCATCAGCTCGATCGTCGATGTGCCCAACTGGGTGGTTTCCTACTACTTTCCGCGGGTGGTGATCGAATAGGGCGACTGCTCCAGAACGTCGCCAGTGCCGAGAGCATCGCCAGGGCCGCGCCGGTCGGTGAGCCCTGCTCATCATGAGTGCCGTGCATCGGCTGCGCGTCTTGCGACGGACGATGGCCGGCGCAGCGCTGTTGGTCTCGCTTCAACGACCAATGCCGTCCTCGCCATTGCTGCGGGGCGAAGCGGCCCTTGGCGCCTTCCGTCGACCCGCACCTTCGCTGCCTCAATACGGACAGCGCTCGAAAACTCAGTGCTGTCCATCGTGGCCACCGCATTCGTTCGCGCTGACGCTGCGAGACTGTGCTGGCGCTGCACAGCGTCGTCCCGCAAGTCGAATTTTTACCCGGATGTTATTGACCCAAGTAATTTAACCCGGGTAGAATTCGCGCCATGGACGAAACCATGCCACTCACGTACACCGCTTTCCTGGAGGGGCGCCGCCTCACCACCGGTCCCTTGCATGAGGTCGCCGTGGCGGTGCTGCGGGCGCAGCAGGCGCAACCCGAGGGGCAGGCGCTGGTCTTCAGCAATGCCAGCGGCCAGTCTGCCGACCTGGACTTGCGCGGCGGCGAGGAAGCCGTTGCCGCGCGCTACACGGTGGCTGCGCCCACCCAAGCGCCCAAGGGGCGTGGTCGTCCCAAGCTCGGCGTGGTTGCGCGGGAAGTGACGCTGCTGCCGGAACACTGGGACTGGCTCGCGGCGCAACCCGGCGGCGCCTCCGTGGCCTTGCGCAAGCTCGTGCATGAAGCGCGGCGCAGCGGCGGCGACCGCGACCGGACCCGCCATGCGCGCGAGCGCGCGTATCACGCCATGTCCACGCTGGCCGGCGACCTCGCCGGCTTCGAGGAAGCATCGCGGGCGCTGTTCGCCGGCGACCACGACCGGCTGGTGGCGCAGATGGCCGCTTGGCCGCAAGACGTGCGGGCGTACGTGCTGCAGCTCGCCGAACCCGCACCCGGCTAAACCGGACCTCTTTCCTTTTTGCAACCAGCGCGCGGCCCGGGGCCGCAGCGCTGCGGGCACACGCACGCCCGCGATCC
>JAQGNJ010000191.1 GCA_028291885.1 Ramlibacter sp.
GCGTCGGCTCGGTGCTGCGCAGCCAGTGGCCGGTCGGCCTGCCGCTGCCCGACGAAGTCGGCGTGACGCCGGCCGTGTCGCCGAAATTCCCGAACATCTCCATCCCCTACGGCGCCTTGGTGCCGGAAAAGCTCGACGGCCTCGTGGCCTGCGGCCGCCACATCTCCTGCGACCGCAATTCGCACGGCTTCATGCGCGAGATCCCGCAGTGCTGGATCACCGGCCAGGCAGCCGGCGTCGCTGCCGCGCTCGCGGCGCAAGGCGGCGTCCAGGCGCGCGACGTCGACATCGCGCAACTGCAAGCCGCCCTGCAGGCGCAAGGCGTCTACCTGCGGCCCGGCGCGCCGGCGCAAGCGGCCACGGGCGCGGAGTCCGCAAATGCGGCCGTCGCAGCCTGAAGCGCCGGCCGAAGCTGCCGAGTCGCGCTCCGACACGGTCAGCGCGCTGGAACGCGGCATCTCGGTGCTGCGCTGCTTCAGCCAGGAGCACCCCGTCCTGGGCTACGCCGACATCGCGAAGATGACGGGCATCCCGCGGCCCACCGTCAACCGCCTGGTCGCGACGCTGAACGCCACGGGCATGCTCAAGCCGGCGCTCGCGCCCGACCGCTTCACCCTCGGCCCGGGCGTGATCTCGCTGGCGCGCGTGTTCCTGGTCAGCCTCGACGTGCGCGCCGTCGCCCGGCCCCGGATGCTGGCGATGGCCGAAGAGCTCGGCTGCTCGGTCTATCTCGCCGTCCGCGACGGCATGGAGATGGTGCTGATCGAGGCCTGCAGGCCGCGGTCGTCCATCCTCTCGCCGCGCCTGGACGTCGGATCGCGCGCGCCGATCCCGACCTCGGCCCTCGGCCGCGCCTACCTCTCGGCGCTGGACGACAGCCAGCGCAACCAGCTGGTCGACTCGCTGCGGCTGCTGCGCGGCCCCGAGTGGGACCACATCGGTCCCGGCATGCAGCGCTCCATCGCCGAGGCGCAGCGCCTGGGCTACTGCCTGTCGCTGGGCGAGTTCCACCACGAGATCAACTCCGTGTCGGTTCCGCTGGTCGGCCCCGGCGACGAAGTCATGGCGCTCAATTGCGGCGGCGCCGCCTTCATGTTCACCGAGGAGCGGCTGCGCAAGGAGTTCGCGCCGCGCCTGCTGGCGATCGCGCAGGAGATCGCCAGCGACATCGGCGGCCGCGTGCCGGCGACCCGCTCGCAGCCAAGCGTCGCTTGAGACAAACAGGACCCACAGACATGCAACTCACAGACCACGAAAAGGCCATGCTCGACGGCCGCGACGGCCCGGCCATGCAAAAGGCGATGGACCTGCTCGTGCGCTACGGCGAAGCGCTAGGCGCCGAACGCCTGGTCGAGACCAACAACGTGTGCGCCACCATCACCGCGACCACGCCTTTCCAGCGCGACCTCGCGCTCAAGGGCGGCGGCATGGACGCGGTGTTTTCCGAGTTCAGCCTGGACAGCCGGGAAGTGGTGCAGATCCCGAAGTTCAAGACCTTCACCAGCCACCTGCAGCTGGGGTTCGACCCGAACCAGCCGGAGAAATTCGGCCTGAGCGAAGAGATCGTCCAGTTCTACAACAAGGCCGAGAAGCACACGGCCAAGCTGGGCGCGCAGATCATGAACACCTGCACGCCCTACCAGGTCGGCAACATCCCGACCCGCGGCGAGCACTGCGCGTGGATGGAGTCGTCGGCCGTCGTGTACTGCAACTCGGTGCTCGGCGCGCGCACCAACACCGAAGGCCGCGAGAGCTGCGGCGCCGCGATGCTGACCGGCCGCATCCCCGACTGGGGCTACCACCGCGACGAACCGCGGCGCGCCACGCACGTCATCGAGCTCGACATCGAGGTGGAGTCGGTGCAGGACTGGGGCCTGCTGGGCTACTTCATGGGCGACCTGGTGCAGGAGCGCGTGCCGGTCGTCCACAGCCGCAACGGCATCCGCAAGATCCCCAACCTGCCGCGCCTGAAGCACTTCGGCGCCGCGGCGTCGTCTTCCGGCGGCGTGGAGATGTACCACATCGCCGGCATCACGCCCGAGGCTCTGACGCTGGAGCAGGCGCTGGGCGGCAACAAGCCGGTCGAGACCTTCCGCTACGGCGAGTCCGAGCGCCGCGCCACCTACGAGAAGATCAACGCCACCGGCAAGGACGCCGAGATCCAGTACGTGATGCTGGGCTGCCCGCACTACACGATCGAGCAGATCTGGGAAGCGGCGCAGCTGATCGAAGGCCGCAAGGTGCACGAGAACTGCGAGCTGTGGATCTTCACGCCGCGCGCGATCAAGTCGCTGGCCGACCGCAACGGCTACACCGAGATCATCGAGAAGGCCGGCGGGATCATCATGTCGGACAGCTGTTCGGCGATGAGCCGCGCCGTCCCCAAGGGCACGAAGACCGTCGCCCTCGATTCCGCCAAGCAGGCGCATTACCTGCCCGCCATCCTCGGCGTCGACGCCTGGTTCGGCACGACGGCGCAATGCATCGACGCGGCCTGCACCGGCCGCTGGAACGGGGGCTACCAATGAGCGAAACCGTCGCACTGCAGCCGGCGCAAGCCGCCGGCGTCATCACCATCCGCGGCCGCAAGGTCGTCCCCGGCGTGGCCGAGGGCGAGGCCCTGGTCACGAAGGACCGCATCTCCGGCTGGGGCGGCATCGACTCGCGCACCGGCACGGTCATCGAAACGCGCCACGAATTGCGCGGCCAGAGCTTCGCCGGCAAGGTGCTGGTGTTTCCCGGCGCCAAAGGCTCGTCCGGCTGGTCGGCCGCCTTCCACATGGCGCGCCTGTCGGGCGCCGCGCCCGCGGCCTTCCTGTTCAACGAGATGACGACCAAGATGGCGCTCGGCGCCGTCGTCACCCACGCGCCGTCGATGACCGATTTCGACCGCGACCCGATGACGGTCATCGAGACCGGCGACTGGGTCCGCGTCGACGCCGATCGGGGCGTCGTCGAGATCACCAAGAAAAAGGACAGGCGTCCGGCATGAAGCGTCAACTGCGCAGCAATTTCCCCCGCGGCTCCTATCTCTGGTCGGTGCGCAACGCGCACTGGCGCGCGCTCGGCATCCCGGAAGAGGATTGCGAGAAGCCCAAGATCGCCATCGTCAACAGCTCGTCGGAGCTCGCCGCCTGCTTCAGCCACCTGGACGGCATCGCGAAGGCGCTGAAGGAAACGATCCGCGCGGCCGGCGCCGTGCCCTTCGAGATCCGCACCGCCGCGCCGAGCGACTTCATCACCGGCGCCGGCGCCCGTGGCGCCTACATGCTGGGCGCGCGCGACCTGGTCACCAACGACATCGAGGTCGCTGTCGAAGGCGCGCAGCTGGACGGCATGATCTGCCTGACCTCCTGCGACAAGACCGTGCCCGGCCAGCTGATGGCCGCGGCCCGCCTGAACATCCCGACCATCATGGTGCCCTGCGGCTACCAGGCCAGCGGCGAATACAAGGGCAAGCACGTGGACATCGAAGAGGTGTTCATCGGCGCCATGCACGCGATCACCGGCAACATGCCGGTCGACGAGCTGGTCGGCATGAGCCGCGAAGCGATCCGCGGCCCCGGCGTGTGCTCCGGCCTGGGCACGGCCAACTCGATGCACATCGTCTGCGAGGCGCTCGGCATGGCCTTGCCCGGCAGCGCGCCGGTCGCCGCCAACAGCGCCAAGATGTTTGCCGACCTGCGCGCGGCCGGCGAACGCATCGTGCAGATGGTCTGGGACGACGTGAAGCCGCGCGACATCCTGCAGCCGGGCGCCTTCGCCAACGCGGTGCGCTGCATCCTGGCGATCGGCGGCTCGCTCAACACGGTCAAGCACCTGCAGGCCGTCGCGACGGAAGGCAAGTGCAACGTCGACGTCTACAGCCTGTTCGAGACGCTCGGGCCGCAGACTCCTGTGCTGGCCGGCGTGCGCCCGATCGGCGACCACACGATCGAGGAATTCGAGGCGGCCGGCGGCGCCCGTGCGCTGATGAAGCAGCTCGAGAGCCTGCTGGACACCGGTGTAGCCACGGTCAGCGGCGGCAGCGTCGCGGACAACCTCAAGAGCGTCGCCGTCGCGAACGACGAAGTGATCCGCCCGATCGGGAAACCGGTTGCGCAACAACCCGCCATCGTGCTGCTGCGCGGCAACCTGGCGCCGGAATCGGGCCTGACCAAGACCGGCATCGTGGAGCGCAAGCAGCGCAGCTTCACCGGCCCGGCGATCTGCTTCTGGACCACCGACGAAGCCATCGCGGCGCTCAAGAACGGCACGATCAAGCCGGGCCATGTGCTCGTGATGCGCGGCGCGGGCGTCCGCGGCGGACCGGCGATGGGCGGCGGCGCATCGCGCGTGGTGTTCGCGGTCGACGGCGCGGGTCTGGGCGACCAGATCGCCATCCTCACCGACGGCCACCTTTCGGGCCTGGTCTGCAAGGGCCTGGTCGTGGCGGAGCTCTCGCCCGAAGCCGCGACCGGCGGCCCGCTGGCGCTGGTGCAGGACGGCGACACCATCACGATCGACCTGGACACGCGCCGCGTCGACGCCGATCTCACCGACGAACAGTGGCAGCAGCGCCGCGCCGGCTGGCGTGCGCCTGTGCCGTCGCACGACGTCGGCTGGCTGCAGCAATACCGGCGCAACGTCGGCAGCCTGTCGCAGGGCGCGGTGCTGGTGCGCACCGACGCCACCTGAGAACAAAGAATTTTTTCAACCCGAGGAGACAGTGAGATGAGAAAGATGTTTTTGGTGTCGGCGATCGCCCTGGCCTGCGCAAGCGCGCACGCCCAGTCGAGCGTCACGCTGTTCGGCGTGGTCGACGTCAACGTCCAGCGCTTCGACGCCGGCGGCGTCGGCAAGAGCACGATGGTCGGCAACGGCGGCCTGTCGACCAGCCGCATCGGCTTTCGCGGCCAGGAAGACCTGGGCGGCGGCCTGTATGCCGGCTTCTGGCTGGAAGGCAGCATCAACCCGGACAACGGCGAAGGCCGCAACACCAACACCAACAACCAGCCCAGCGGCGGCGTCGCGGGACCGGCCGGCACCACCGGCCTGAAGTTCGACCGCGTCTCCTACGTCAGCCTCGGCGGCAAGTGGGGCGAAGTGCGCCTGGGACACGACTTCATCCCGACCCACTGGAGCAGCATCTACTTCGACCCGTTCAACGCGAACGGCGTGGCACGTGCCGGCAACCTGACCTTCGCCGGCGTCGGCGCAGCGCCCCTGCCGAGCGCCATCACCGGCAGCAACACGGTCAGCTACTGGCTGCCGCCCAAGCTCCTGGGCGGCGTGTACGGCATGGCGATGGTCGGCACGGGCGAAAACAACAGCGGCACGGCCAATTCGCATGACGGCAACTTCGCCGGCTTCCGCGTGGGCTACGCGGCCGGCCCGTTCGACGTCGCCGCCGCGCTGACGCGCACCAAGAACGTGTCGACCGCGACGATCGGCAATTACACGCACGCCAACGTCGGCGGCAGCTGGAACGCCGGCTTCGCCAAGTTCTTCGCGCTCTACAACGTGGTGAAGGTGGACCTGACCGGCGGCCAGGTTCGCAAGAACACGGCCGAGGTCGGCGCCCACATCCCGGTCGGCGGTGTCGGCCGCATCCGCGTGAGCTACGCCGTGCTGAACGACCGCAGCGACGCCGGCCTGCGCAACGCGAACGGCTCGGCCCGCAGCGACAACGACGCGCGCCAGATCGGCCTGGGCTACGTGCACGACCTGTCCAAGCGCACGGCGCTGTACACCAACTACGCGCGGCTGAAGAACCGCGGCCAGGCGGCCTACCTGGTCAGCGGCGGGCGGGCGCCGCTGGCCGGCCAGACCTCGAGCGGCATCGAGTTCGGCGTCCGCCACACGTTCTAAGCGTCCCACCCCCAGGCCGCGGCGCCACCGGTCCCGCGGCCTGGGCCGGGACCAGATCCCACCGTTTTTTGCCAACCCATCACCGGAGACAACCGATGAAAATTCTCAACCGCCTGCTCGCCATCAGCGCGTGCGCATTGCTGCCCCTGGCGGCGCTGGCCCAGGCCCCCTTCCCTTCCAAGCCCGTCACCATCATCGTGCCCAACGCACCCGGCGGCGCCATCGACATCCTGGCGCGCCTGATGGAAAAGCAGCTGGGCGACCTGTGGAAGCAGCCCGTCATCGTGGTCTACAAGGCCGGCGCCGGCACCGTGATCGGAACCGACTTCGTCGCCAAGGCGCCCGCCGACGGCCACACCATCGGCCTGGTCGTCACCTCGCACGTGATCAATCCCAGCCTGCGCAAGACCATGCCCTTCGACACGCAGAAGGACCTCGCCGGCGTCACGATGCTGGCGACTTCGCCGATCGTGCTCACCGCCTCCAACAAGCTGCCCGCGAACAACCTCAGGGAACTGATCGCGCTGGCCAGGGAAAAGCCGGGCAAGCTGAGCTATGCATCGCCCGGCAGCGGCAGCTCCATGCACCTGGGAGCAGAACTGCTCAAGACCACGGCCGACATCGACATGCTGCACACGCCGTACAAGGGCGCGGGCGGCGCCTATCCCGACGTGATCGCCGGCCGGGTCGACCTGCTCGTCGACCCGCTGTTCTCCTCGCTGCCGCACATCAAGGCCGGCCTGCTCAAGCCGATCGCGATCATGAGCCCCAAGCGCTCGCCGATCGCGCCCAACCTGCCGACCTTCTCGGAAACGCTCCCCGGCTTCAGCGTGGAAAGCGTGTTCGGCGCTGTCGTCGCCAGCGGCACGCCGCGTGACGTGATCAACAAGATCAGCGCCGACATGAACAAGGTCGTGCAGTCGGAAGAAACCCGCAGGCGCATGGCCGAGATCGGCCTGACGCCGGTGGGCAACAAACCCGAGGAATTCGACGCCTTCATCAAGGCCGAAATCCCCAAGTGGGCCAAGGTCGTGAAGGCCTCGGGCGCGACCGCCGACTGACAGCCATGAGCGCGCAGTACGACAACCCGCTGAAGTTCAGCCGCATCGAGGTGCGGCCGCTCACCGGGGCGATCGGCGCGGAGATCCGCGGCGTCGACCTGTCGCGGCCTCTCGATGAGGAGACCTGGGGCGAGGTGCGGCAGGCGTTCCACGACTACCTGGTCGTGTACTTCCCGGACCAGCCGATCTCGCACGAGCAGCACGCCGCGTTCAGCCGCCGCTTCGGCGAACTGCTGCGGCTGCCGCAGCTGCACAGCGTCGAAGGCTTGCCCGAGGTGCAGATCATCCGGCGCGACGCCGAGGACACGGGCCGCGTCGTCGGCGAGAACTGGCACGCCGACAGCACCTATTACGAGTGCCCGCCGCTGGCGGTGATCATGCGGGCGGTGACGGTGCCGGAATTCGGCGGCGACACCGGTTTTCTCAACATGGTGGCCGCGTACGAGGCGCTCTCGCCCAAGCTGCGGTCCGTGCTGGACGGCCTGAGCGCCGTCCACAGCGCGACGCGCATCTACGGCTCGGCGTACCACGCGCAGAACCGCAAGTTCGCTTCCTCCAATGCGAAGACCGACCTGGACATCGCCGCGGGCGACCGCGAGATGATCCATCCGCTGGTCTGCACCCACCCGGGCTCGGGCCGCCGCTTCCTCTACGTCAACCAGGTCTACGTGCAGCGGATCGACGGCATGACCGAAGCGGAGAGCAAACCGCTCCTGCAGTTCCTGTACGACCACTGCTCTCGCTTCGAGCTGACCTGCCGTGTCCGCTGGGCCAGGGACCAGGTGTTGATCTGGGACAATCGCGCCGCCATGCACAAGGCCATCCCCGACTATCCGGGGCGCGCCCGCTTCATGACGCGCACGACGATCGCCGGCCCCAGGCCGCAGTGATTCCACAAAAACAAACCGGACAGATTCGATGAACCCCAACTCCTTTTCGCGCCGGCGCGCCGCCCTGGCGACGCTCGCCACCGCCGCGGCCGCGGCCTTCCCGCTGCTGGCCCAGGCCCAGGCGCCCGACGCGTGGCCGACCAAGCCCGTCAAGCTGATCGTGCCGTTCACGGCCGGCGGCCCCACCGACACCGTGGCGCGGCTGATCGCGCTGCAGCTGCAGGCCATCTGGAAGCAGCCGGTGATCGTCGACTACAAGCCGGGCGCCGGAACGACGGTCGGCATCAATGCCGTTGCCAAGTCGCCGGCCGACGGCTACACGCTGGGGATGGCGATCAGCGCCTTCACGATCAATCCCAGCCTGATGCCCAACATGCCTTACGACACGCTCAAGGACATCGTCGGCGTCTCCCAGGTGGCGCAGGCGCACTTCGGCCTGTTCGCCCATCCCTCGCTGCCGGCCAACACGATGCCCGAGCTGATCGCCTACGCCAGGCAGAACCCCGACAAGCTCAGTTATGCGACGCCGGGCGCGGGCACCGGCACGCACCTGGCGGGCGAGATGCTCAGCCACATGGCCAACATCAAGATGGTCCACGTGCCGTACAAGGGCAGCGCACCGGCGCAGCAGGACGTGATCGGCGGCCGCGTGCCGCTGCTGTTCGACGTGCTGTTCTCCTCCATGCCCTTCGTCAAGGACGGCCGCATGAAGGTGATCGCGATCTCGAGCCCGAACCGCGCCGCGTCGAATCCGGAGATCCCGCTGATCCAGGACACGGTGCCCGGCTTCAATGCGATGAGCTTCATCGGCGTGGTCGCTCCCGCCGGCATGCCGCCGGCCCTGCTGCGCAAGATCAGCGCCGACATCGGCCAGGCCGTTCGCAGCCAGGAAGTGACCTCGCGCATGGCGCAGCTCGGGATGGAGCCGGTCGGCTCGACGTCCGAACAGTACAACGCGGCGATCCGCTCGGAGATCGACAAGTGGAGCCGCGTCATCAAGACCTCGGGCATCAAACTCGACTGATCCGAAGAACAGGAAACCGCAATGACGACCCTCAATCTCAAGCCCCTGCATCCCTTCGCCGCCGAAGCCAGCGGCCTGGATATCTCGAAGCCGCTGGACGCAGCCGGCGTCAAGGCCATCGAGGACGCGATGGACAAGCACGCCGTCCTCGTGTTTCGCAACCAGCCGCTGACGCAGGACCAGCAGATCGCGTTCGCCAAGTCGCTCGGACCGCTGGACCTGGGGCTGCGCAAGCTCAAGGGCGGGCCGCACCGCTTCGAGTACGCCGAACTGGCCGACATTTCCAACGTCAAAGCCGACGGCGAGGTCGCCGACCGCACCCACGCCAAGATCGTCGGCAACGTCGCCAACCAGCTGTGGCACAGCGACAGTTCTTTCCAGCATCCGCGCGCCAAGTACTCGATGCTCTCGGCGGTCGTCGTGCCGGGCTTTGGCGGCGACACGGAATTCGCCGACCTGCGCATGGCCTACGACGCGCTGCCGGACTGGCAGAAGAAGCAGATCGAGAACCTCAAGGCCGTGCACTACGCCCTGCATTCGCGCTTCATGCTCGGCGACACCAGCTACACCGACGAGCAGAAGCAGTCGATCCCGCCCGCGCTCTGGCCGCTGGTGCAGACCGACCCCCGCTCGGGCCGCAAGATCCTGTTCGTCGGCATCCATGCCTGCGAGATCGAGGCAATGACCGTGGCCGAGGGCCGCATGCTGATCATGGATCTGCTGGAACACGCGACCCAGCGCGAGTTCGTCTATCGCCACAAGTGGCAGGTGGGCGACCTCGTGATGTGGGACAACACCGCCACGGTGCACCGCGGCCGCTATTTCGACTTCTCCGAGCGCCGCGAGCTGCGGCGCGCCACGACCGAGGAAGTGACGGCCGGCGCTCACTGAGGCGGCGTCCGTCGGGATCGTTTGATTTCGGCGCGAAGGCGGCTAGGCTGGGAGTGAACGACACCCCAGGAGAGCCCGCATGTTCAAACGCATCCTCGTGGCCACCGACGGCAGCGCGCTGTCCGGGAAGGCCGTGGACCAGGCGATCGGCCTGGCTCGCGCCCTCGGGGCCGGGCTGTTCGCGCTCAAGGTGGTCCACCTGCAGATGGAAGCGCACTGGGACGGCGAGTTGATCCACGAGCGCTCGGCCCACGCCAGGCGGGAAGCGGAGCAGACGGAAGCGGCGAGGGCCGTCGTCGAAGCGGTGCGGACCGCCGGCGCCGCGGCCGCCGTCCAGGTCACGCCGCTGACCGTCAAGGCGGCCTCAGTCGCCGACGCCGTGATCGACACCGCACAGAAGAATGCCTGCGACCTGATCGTGATGGCATCGCACGGCCGCCGCGGCCTGGCGCGGGTGCTGCTCGGCAGCGAGACCCAGCACGTCCTGACGCATTCGCAGATCCCGGTGCTGGTGCTGCGCTAAACCCTTCGTATGCTGTCAGTCCTGACAGGGCGGGTTCGCTGGAACTGTGGATAAGAAACTGGACTTGTTCGCGCCGCAACGCAGGCGCCATCCGGGCAAGCGCAAGCCCTTGCGCTGTGGATAACCGCAGAGCCAGAGTTTGCGAAAACTGACAGGGTGCCCGCTCAGCCCGGCAGGAAAAGCGCCTGCAGGTCGCTGAGGAAGTCGAAGCCCCGCTCGGTCGGCCTGACCCGGTGCAGGTCGCGTTCGATGAGGCCCTTGGCTTGCGCCTCATCCAGCGGTTTGCGGATGACGGTGAGCGGCAGGCCGGTGCGGTCCGAAAAATCCTGCAGCGCGAAGCCGTCCTTGAGCCGCAGCGCGTTGAGCATGAATTCGAATGGCAACTCGGCGCGGCCGACCTCGTCGTCCTGCGTCACCGCGTTGCCGGCCAGCGCCTTGTCCATGTAGAGCCGCGGCTCGCGGAAACGGACCTGGCGCACGACCCGGTGGGCGAAACTGAGCTTGCTGTGGGCGCCGGCGCCCAGCCCCAGGTAGTCGCCGAACTGCCAGTAGTTGAGGTTGTGCCAGCAGCGGTGGCCGGGCTTGGCATAGGCGGAAACCTCGTAGCGCTCCATGCCGGCGCCGGCCGTCATCTCGGTGATGCGGTCGAGCATCGCGTAGGCCGCGTCGTCCTCGGGCACCTGCGGCGGGAACTTCGCGAACATGGTGTTGGGCTCGATCGTCAGGTGGTAGATCGAGATGTGCGGCGGCATCATGGACAGCGCCGTCGACATGTCCTGCTCCATCTGCCCGAGCGACTGGCCGGGCAGCGCATACATGATGTCCAGGTTGAAGGTGTCGAAGGAGAGCGCAGCCTCCTCCACCGCCGCGATCGCCTGCGCGCGGTCATGCACCCGGCCCAGCGCCTTCAGGTGCTCGTCGTCGAAGCTCTGCACGCCGATGGAAAGCCGGGTGACGCCCGCGCCGCGGTATGCGCGGAAGCGGTCCTTCTCGAAGGTGCCGGGATTCGCCTCCAGCGTGATCTCGCAATCCGGATCGAGCTTGAGCCGGGCCCGGACGTCGCCGAGCAGGCGGTCGATGGCCTGCGGCGAGAACAGGCTGGGCGTGCCGCCGCCGATGAAGATGCTGTGGATGGGCCGTCCCCACACCAGCGGCAGCGACTGCTCGAGGTCGGCGACGATGGCATCGATGTAGCGCTGCTCGGGCACCTCGCCCTTCGCCTCGTGCGAGTTGAAGTCGCAGTAAGGGCACTTGCGGATGCACCAGGGCAGGTGGATGTACAGCGACAGCGGCGGCAGCGACGGCAGTTGCAGCGTCCCCGGACGCATCGAGTGCACGACGTCGCGCGGCGCCGCGGCGCCGTTTGAGGCGGGAACGATGGGGATCACGGCGCCCACCTCTCGCGCATCAGCTCCAGCATCTGGCGCGCCGCCATGCCGCGGTGGCTGCTGGCGTTCTTCACCTCCACCGGCAGCTGTGCGAAGGTCTGGCCGAAGCGAGGAATGAACATGACGGGATCGAAGCCGAAGCCGTTGCCGCCCACCGGCTCGCGCGCGATCTCGCCGGCGACCCGGCCCACGGCGATCAGCGGCTCCGGATCCTCCGGCGAGCGGACCGCGACCAGCGTGCTGACCAGCGCCGCCCTGCGGTTGGCGACGTCGCGCATCTGCTCCAGCAGCGCGCGCACGTTGTTGTCGTCGCCCTTTTCGTAGCCGAACTGCGTCGCGTAGAAGGCGGTGTCGACGCCCGGCAGGCCGCCGAACGCATCGACGCACAGTCCCGCGTCGTCGGCCAGAGCGGGCAGCCCCGTGTGCTGGGAGGCGTTGCGGGCCTTGGCGAGCGCGTTCTCGACGAAGGTGCGGTGCGGCTCCTGCGCCTCGGGCACGCCCAGCTCCGACTGGCGCACCAGCTCGACGCCGAGCGGCGCCAGCATCGCCTGCAGTTCGGCCAGCTTGCCCCGGTTGTTCGACGCCAGCACCAGCCTGGAAGTCATGATGGAGTCCGCGTGCGGCGGCTCGCGCCGCCCGTCAAGCCATGAGGGCTGCGCGCTGCAGCCGGACCAGCTCGGCGATGCCCTTTTCGGCCAGGCGCAGGAGCTCGTCCATCTCCTTGCGGGTGAACGCCGCGCCCTCGGCCGTGCCCTGCACCTCGATGTAGTGGCCCTGGCCCGTCATGACCACGTTCATGTCGGTGTCGCAGGCCACGTCCTCGATGTATTCCAGGTCCAGCAGCGGCGCGCCCTCGACGATGCCGACCGACACCGCCGCGACCTCGCCGATGATCGGCGTCGCCGCCAGCTTGCCCTGCGCCATGAGCCTGGTCACCGCATCCATGGCCGCGACGTAGGCGCCGGTAATGGCCGCCGTGCGCGTGCCGCCGTCGGCCTGCAACACGTCGCAATCGAGCTGGATGGTGCGTTCGCCCAGCGCCTTGAGGTCGAAGACGGCGCGCATGGAGCGGCCGATCAGCCGCTGGATCTCCTGGGTGCGGCCGCTCTGCTTGCCCCTTGCCGCTTCGCGGTCGCCGCGGGTGTGGGTGGCGCGCGGCAGCATGCCGTATTCCGCCGTGACCCAGCCCTCGCCGCTGCCCCGCTTGTGCGGCGGAACGCGGTCTTCGACCGACGCCGTGCACAGCACCTTGGTGTCGCCGAACTCGATCAGCACCGAACCCTCGGCGTGGATGGTGAAGCCGCGGGTGATGCGCACCGGGCGCAGCTGGTCGGCGGCTCGACCGCCGCTACGTGCAAATTCTGTCATCCGGAGAGTTTAGGTCTTCCGCGCTGCCGAGCGGCGGATCGCCTCGTTGATCTCGGCGATCGAGCGCTCGATGGCGGCGTCGTCGAGGTCTTCCATGGACGTGTCGAGCACGCCCGCCTGGATGGTCGAGGCGAACACGCCGTCGCTGATGCTGTCGGTGGAGATGCCGCGCGTCGACTCGAAGCTGTCCGGCGTCTCCCATTCGAAGGCGATCACCGTCACGTTGTCGGAGTGGTCGCCGCCGTTGCGCAGCGCCAGTTCCACCAGGTCGGGCACGGCGTCCGAGACCGACTGGGTGCTCAGGTGGCGGACGATGTCCACGTCGTTGAGGCTGCCCCACAGGCCGTCCGAGCACAGCAGGATCTTGTCGCCCTGCTGCAGCACGATGGGGCCGGTGACGTCGAACACCGGCTTGGTCGGCGAGCCCAGGCAGGTGAACAGGATGTTGCGGTTGATCCGGTCCATGCGGATCACGCCGGCGCTCTGCTGCTCGAGGTACGAGTGGTCGCGCGTGCGGGTCAGCAGCTCGCCGTCGCGAACGACGTACAGGCGCGAGTCGCCGCAATGGACCCAGGTCGCCGAGCCGCTCTGGACCACGGCCGCCACCAGCGTGGTTCGCGGCGTGTCCAGCATGCCCTTTTCGCTGGCGTAACGGATGATCTGGTGGTGCGCCGCCGTCAGCGAGGTGGCGAGGAATTCGGTGACGTCGCCGACCACCGGCCTGGCCTCCTTCTGGTACAGCGCGGAGATGGTCTGCAGCGCGAGCTGGGCCGCGACCTCGCCTTCGGGATGGCCGCCCATGCCGTCGGCGAGGACGAACAGTCCCGATTCGCGCGTGTAGCAGTAGCCCATGCGGTCTTCGTTCTTTTCGCGCCCGCCCTTGCGGCTGATCTGGAAGACGGAGAATTTCATTTTGCTTTCACACCGCCGCCGAAGCCGCTCGCGCGCCGGACGTTCTTCTTGGTCTCGGAGACCATGTTGTCGAATTGCAGCCGCATCTTCTCGCCGACCGACAGCTTGGTGTAGCGGCGCTCGCCTTCGCGGCTGAGCTCCTTCTGCAGCGCGAACACCGATTGCGGCCGGGACAGCGGATCCAGCGACATGCACCATTCCACGACCTCGATGAGGTTGTCCGAATAAACGCCGCGCAGCCGCGACAGGGCCAGCGCCAGGCGGTCCTTCTCGAGCCGCTGCGGCGCGTCGTTGGGCGGATAGCCCTGCATGCAGGCATAGATGCAGGCGCCGATCGCGTAGATGTCCGTCCACGGGCCCATCGACGAATCGCGCCGGTACATCTCGGGCGCCGCGAAGCCGGGCGTGTACATCGGACGGATGAAGTTGCCGTCCGTGGACAGAACTTCGCGCGCGGCGCCGAAGTCGATCATCACGGCCTTGTTGTCGTCGGTGATGAAGATGTTCGCCGGCTTGATGTCCAGGTGCAGCATCTTGTGCTGGTGCACGATGCGCAGGCCGCGCAGGATCTCGTCGAACAGCGAGCGGATGGTCGACTCGCGGAACACCTTCTGCTTCTTGAGCTCGCGGGCGGTGATGATGAAGTCCTGCAGGGTCGCGCCCTCCAGGTAGTTCATCACCATGTAGACGGTCTCGTTCTCGCGGAAGAAATTCAGCACGCTCACGACGGAGGCATGCGAGATCTGGGCGAGCGAGCGGCCTTCCTCGAAGAAGCTCTTGAGGCCCAGGCGATACAGCGAGAGCTTTTCGGCCTGCACCTGGGGCAGCAATTCGCCGGGGGCCCGGCTGGCCAGCGAGGACGGCAGGTATTCCTTGACGGCGACCTGCTGGCCCTCGTTGTCCACCGCGAGGTAGACCACGCCAAACCCGCCTGCCGAGAGCTTCCGCACCACGCGATAGCCACCGATGACGGTGTCGGGCGGAAGCGGCGCTGGTTTGACCTTTGACATAATTTAAGAATTCGGGGTCTGGCAGGCTGACCCGGTTATTCTCTGGGCATTCCCGTAACGTACCTGATAGAAAAGTCTCGATGCCAGTTTACAGCATGACCGGTTATGCCAGCGCCCAGCAAAGTCCCGGGCCGGCCACCGCCGGCAGCGAGGCGAAAGCGGCCGCCACCGGCCGCCTGGGCCTGGAGATCCGCTCGGTCAACAGCCGCTTCCTCGACCTGAGTTTTCGCCTGTCGGAGGACCTGCGCCAGCACGAGCCGGCGCTGCGCGAGCTGCTCACGGCCAAACTGAAGCGAGGCAAGGTCGAAGTGCGCGCCGCCGTCGAAACCGCCGGCGCCGACACCCTGCGCGAGCCCAACCCGCGGACGCTGCAGCGCCTGAACGCGCTGCAGGACACGGTGCGGTCCTGGCTGCCCGACGCCGGGGCGCTGAGCGTCGCCGACGTCCTGCGGCTTGGCGCGAGCGAGCAAGGCGGCGACACCGACTGGTCCGAAGCCATGAACACGCTCGCAGGCAAGACCCTCAAGGAGCTGCTCGCGGCCCGCGAACGCGAAGGCGCGCGGCTGGCGACGATGCTCCTGGGCCACCTGCAGCAGCTGCGCGAACTGGCGCAGCAGGCCGTGCCGATGGTGCCGCAGCTGGTGGAGCAGCAACGCACCCGCTTCCTGGAGCGCTGGAAAGAGGCGATGGCGCTCGCGGAAGGCAGCACCCCGCCCGAAGCCGCGCAGGACCGCGCAATGACGGAGGCGACCTCGTTCGCGATCCGCATCGACGTCGCCGAGGAGCTGACCCGGCTCGCCTCGCACATCGAGGAGATCGAGCGCCTGATCAGAAAGGGCGGCGAGATCGGCAAGCGGCTGGACTTCCTGATCCAGGAACTGCACCGCGAAGCCAACACCCTGGGCTCCAAGTCCGCGGCGCTGGAACTGACCCGGATCTCGGTCGACATGAAGGTGCTGGTCGAACAGATGCGCGAGCAGGTCCAGAACATCGAATGAAAATATGAGCCCCCACGTTCACTTCGTTCTCTGCCCCCCGAGGGGGCCCAGCCCGCCTAGGGGCGGCCCGGCGGCGGTCTGATGGATTACCCCGGCAACCTCTTCGTCGTCGCCGCCCCCAGCGGGGCGGGCAAGTCCAGCCTGGTCAAGGCCCTGCTGGAGCTGGACTCGCGGGTCCAGCCTTCCGTCTCGCACACCACGCGCCCGCCTCGCGGCCAGGAAAAGCACGGCCGCGAATACTTTTTCGTTCCTGCCGAGGAATTCGACACGATGGTGTTGGCCGGCGCCTTCGTGGAGTGGGCGCACGTGCACGGCCAGCGCTACGGAACCTCGCGCAAGGCGATCGAGGAGCGGATCGCCCAGGGCGCCGACGTCATCCTGGAGATCGACTTCCAGGGCGCGCTGCAGATCAAGCGCATCTTCGCCAACGCGGTCCTGATCTTCATCCTGCCTCCGAGCTGGGAAGAGCTGCGGTCTCGGCTGGAGCGGCGCGGCGAGGATTCGCCCGAGGTGATCGAGCTGCGGCTCAAGAACGCCGCGACGGAAATGGCGCAAGCAAGGGAATTCGACTTCGTTATAATCAACGAGTTATTTGAACGGGCCCTGTTCGACCTCAAGGCCATTGTTCACGCCCAGCGCCTGAAGTTCTCGGCCCAACGCCGCGCCCGTGCCGACACCTTCAAGGCCCTCAACATCACCTGATCGCTCCGCCGGAGCCGATCCTTGATCCCACCGGAGAAATTCATGGCCCGCATCACCGTCGAAGACTGCCTGGAAAAAATCCCGAACCGCTTCCAGCTCGTGCTGGCGGCAACCTACCGCGCGCGCATGCTCAGCCAGGGCCACGCACCCAAGATCGAGAGCAAGAACAAGCCCGGCGTCACCGCGCTGCGCGAGATCGCCGAGGGCAAGATCGGCCTGGAGATGCTCAAGAAGGTCCCCGGCTGACCGGCCCACACGTCTCGTCACCAATAAAAGCACCGCGACGCGGTGCTTTTTTGTTGGCGCGCCACGCTGGCGGAGGGGCTTGCTACATTAAAGGCATGAGCGCGGTCGTCCAAACACCCCAAGGCCAAAAGGGCAGGCCCCCGGCCAAGCCCAGTCCGGCAGCGGCCAACGCCGCGGCCGCCAGTTTTGCGGCGCTGACGGCCAAGCTGGACTACCTCGAGCCTGCGGACGTGGAGCAGGTCCGGCGGGCCTACCGCTTCGCCGACGAAGCCCACCTGGGCCAGATCCGGGCCAGCGGCGAACCCTACATCACCCATCCGATCGCCGTCGCGGCGCAGTGCGCCGAATGGAAGCTCGACGCCCAGGCGCTGATGGCCGCCCTGCTGCACGACGCGATCGAGGATTGCGGCGTCACCAAGCCCGACCTGATCGAGCGCTTCGGCGCACCGGTCGCGGAACTGGTGGACGGCCTGACCAAGCTGGACAAGCTGCAGTTCAACACGCGCGAAGAGAACCAGGCCGAATCCTTCCGCAAGATGCTGCTGGCGATGGCGCGCGACGTGCGGGTCATCCTGATCAAGCTGGCGGACCGCACCCACAACATGCGCACGCTGGACGACGTGGCGCGCGAAAAGTGGACCCGCATCTCCTCCGAAACGCTGGAGATCTACGCGCCCATCGCGCATCGGCTGGGCCTGAACCAGACCTATCGCGAGTTGCAGGAGCTGGCGTTCAAGCACCTGCGGCCCTGGCGCTACGCCATCCTGAACAAGGCGGTGACCAAGTCGCGCAACCGCCGGCGCGACCTGATCCAGAAGGTGCAGCGCGAAGTCGAATCGGCCTTCCCCGAAGCCGGCATGACCGTGCGCATCGCCGGGCGCGAGAAGACGCTCTATTCGGTCTACCGCAAGATGGACGAAAAGCACCTGAGCTTCGCCCAGGTCACCGACATCTACGGCTTCCGGGTGATCGTCCCCACGGTGATCGACTGCTACACGGCGATGGGCCTGCTGCACCAGATCTACAAGCCGGTGCCGGGACGCTTCAAGGACCACATCGCCATCCCCAAGGTCAACGGCTACCAGTCGCTTCACACCACCCTGGTCGGGCCGGCCGGCGTGAACGTGGAGTTCCAGGTGCGGACCGAAGCGATGCACGTCGTGGCCGAATCGGGCGTCGCCGCGCACTGGCTGTACAAGGCCAGCCAGCCCGATGGCGACGGAGCCGACCGGCTCGGCACCAAGTGGCTGCAGTCGCTGCTGGATATCCAGCACGAAACGCGCGACGCCGCCGAGTTCTGGGACCACGTCAAGATCGACCTGTTCCCGGACGCCGTCTACGTCTTCACGCCCAAGAGCCAGATCATGGCCTTGCCGCGCGGCGCCACCGTCGTCGATTTCGCCTACTCGATCCACAGCAACATCGGCGACCGCACGGTGGCCGCCAAGATCAACGGCGTGCAGGTCCCGCTGCGCACGGAGCTCAAGAACGGCGATATCGTCGAAGTCGTGACGGCGCCGGTCTCGACACCCAACCCGGCCTGGCTCGGGTTCGTTCGCACTGGCCGCGCCCGCTCCAAGATCAGGCACCACCTCAAGACGCTGGCCCAGGTGGAGTCGCAGGCGCTGGGGGAGAAACTGCTGACGCAGGCACTGCGCGCCGAAGGGATGGAGAAGCTGCCCGCCGAAGACGAGGCGCACCAGCCGATCTGGGAGAAGCTGCTGCGCTTCACCGGCAACCGCAACCGCGCCGAACTGCTCACCGACATCGGCCTGGGCAAGCGCATCGCCAGCATCGTCGGCAAGCGCCTGATGACGCTGCTCGCAGAGAGGGGCGAAAGGCCCGACGCGCTGCTGCTCACGCGCGAGCGCTTCACCGCGCACGAGAACGTCTCGCAGGGCGAGGTGGTGCTCGATGGCAGCGAGAACGCTTCCGTGAAGTTCGCGACCTGTTGCCGGCCCGTCCCGGGCGAGTCCATCGTCGGCTATCTCGGACGCGGCGAAGGCCTGGTCGTGCATACGGAAGAGTGCGGTGTCGCCAAGCGGCTGCAGCACAAGGACAGCGAGCGCTTCATCAGCGTCGAATGGGCCGACGAGCCGGTGCGGCCGTTCGAGACCAGCGTGCTGGTGACGGTGTCCAACGGCAAGGGCGTGCTGGCGCGCATCGCCGCGGCGCTCGCCGGCGCGGAAGCGGACATCACGCACGTGGACATGGGCGTCGAGGAGGCGCAGGACGCGACCGACCTGCGCTTCGTCATCGCGGTGCGCGACAAGGCGCACCTGGATTCTGTGCTGCGCAACCTCAAGCGCACGCCGTCCGTGATGCGGGCCCAGCGCGTGCGCCCGGGCAGCGGTTCGGGCTAGCCGCCGGCAGGCGCCGGATAGCCGACGTCGAGAACCTCGATGTCGTGCACGCCGCTAGGCGTCACCAGCTTGACCTCGTCGCCCTTGCGCGCCTTCAGCAGCGCGCGCGCCACCGGCGAGACCCAGCTGACCTGCCCGAGCGAACTATCGGCTTCGTCGACGCCCATGATGGTGATGGTGCGCTCCTGGCCCGTTTCGTCCGCGTAGGTCACGGTGGCGCCGAAAAACACCTGGTCGTGGCCGTGGTGCAGGGACGGATCGGTGACTTCGGCCACCTCCAGCCGCTTGGTCAGGAAGCGGATGCGCCGGTCGATCTCGCGCAGCCGCTTCTTTCCGTACAGGTAGTCGCCGTTCTCCGAGCGGTCGCCGTTGCTCGCGGCCCAGTGCACGACCTCCACCACCTTGGGCCGCTCTTCGTCCATCAGCTGCAGCAATTCGCCGCGCAGGCGCGCGTAGCCTTGCGGCGTGATGTAGTTCTTGCTGCCCGCGGGCAGCGCGGGCAACGACACTTCGTCGTCGTCCTCGTCGCTGTCGGTTTCCCTGGTGAAAGCCTTGCTCATGCCAGCAGCATAGCGACAGCGCGCGGCGTGTTGTTCGCGGGCTTGTCCTACAGTCGCTTCAGGGGTGTCCTATGCGGCGGACTCCGGGCGCGCCGGAATAATCGCGCAACACCGGAGTCGCGACCGCATGACACAAGCCTCATCCCCCGTCATCAACCCCACGCGGGAAGACGCTTACTGGCAGCGCGAATTCAGCAAGCAGCCGTATTACCGGCCCGAGTTGAGCTACGACGATTACAGTCCCGCGTACCGTGTCGGCTACACCGCGCCGCTGCGCCGCGAAGGCAGTTTCGCCGCGCTCGAAGAGCAACTCCAGCAGGACTGGAAGCAGGTCAAGGGACGCTCGCGCCTGACCTGGTCCGAGGCGCGCCAGGCGACTCGGGCGGCGTGGGACCGCGTGTCCCGCAAGGAGCATCCGTGCTGACCCCGAACTCAGGCGATGAAGTCTTCGTCCTACAGAGTGCACGGCCGCCCCCTGACGGCGTGAAAACGGCCGCGTTGCTACATTCCGTGAATGACAATACCCCAGCAGTACGAGGCAGGTCCCACATGGCATTAGCCGCCCAGGTTTCCACGTCCAGCAGCGCCCCGGCCGCAAGGCGTCCGCGCTCGGGCGCCGAGGCGGCGCGCTACAGCGTACTGCGCCGGCTCGCCCCGGCTCTCAAGCACGACATGGTCGTCAACCTGCAGGCCGTCGCAATGATGGCCGAGGTTCTCAACGCCCGCCTCGAGCGCGGCCTGACCAATCCCGCCGAATTCCAGAAGAGCGTTTCCAAGATCAACCGGCTCGCGCGCGAGGCAGTGATGACCTGCCTGGACGTCGCCGCCTGGATCGAGCCCGGCGAGGACGAGGGCATCCGGCTGCGCGAAGGCGTCGACGAATGCGTCGGCCTGCTGGCCGGCAACTTCAACTTCCGCGGTTTCAGCATCAGCAACGAGGTGCCGGACGTCGAGTTCGAGGTCTCGCGCGAGGCGCTTCGCAACCTGCTGAGCGCATCGCTGATCACGCTCACCGATGCCTCGTCCGCGCCGGCCGACGTGCTGGTCAAGGCAGAAGTTTCCGCAGGCTTCGCCGTGCTGACAGCGCGCTGCGAAGCCCGCGAGAGCGACCCCGAAGCGATGCCCTTCGCTGTCAGCTACCGCCAGCTGGACTGGTCGGACGTGCAGGCGCTGGCCGTGGCGGAATCGGTCGAGCTGTTCCGCACCGCCGACCAGATCGTCATGCGCATGCCGCGCGCGGTCGCAACCACGCCACTGCAGATCGTCCCGGTCTAACCGGCCGCCGCCTCCGGCCTCACTGCTCCAGCGAGGCCATGAACCGCTCCAGTTCCGCGACGGCGAGCGGCTTGCAGAACAAGTAGCCTTGGTAAGCGGGGCAGCCCTGCTCCGCGAGAAATGCGCGCTGCTCCTCGGTTTCCACGCCTTCGGCGATCACGCCCAGCCCCAGGCTCTGCGCCAGGCCGATGATGGTCCTGGCGATGGCGGCGTCGTTGGCGTCGGTGAGCACTTCCTTGACGAACTCGCGATCGATCTTCAGCTGGTCCAGCGGCAGGCGCTTGAGATAGGACAGCGACGAGTAGCCCATGCCGAAGTCGTCCAGCGACAGGGTCACGCCCATCTCCTTGAGGCTGCCCATCTTGGCGACGGTCACCTCGATGCCGTCGGCCAGCAGGCTCTCGGTCAGTTCCAGCTTGAGCTTCTGCGGTTCGATGCCGGCATGCGCGATGGCCTGCATCACCTCGTCGACGAAGTCCGGGTGCCGGAACTGCCGCACGCTGACGTTGACCGCGATGTTCAGGTGGCGCCGCTCCGGCCGCTTGGCCCATTCCGCGAGCTGGCTGCATGCAGCCTCGAGCACCCAGCGGCCGATCGGGATGATCAGCGAGGTTTCTTCCGCCGTCGGGATGAACTCGTCGGGACCGACGCGCCCGCGCTCCGGATGGTCCCAGCGCAGCAGCGCCTCGACGCCGGTCATGCGGCCGTCGGCGCCGACCTGCGGCTGGTAGTCGATCAGGAACTGGTTCTCGCGCCAGGCCTGGCGCAGGTCCGCGGCCAGCGCCGCGTTCGCCGTCACCAGCGCCTGCATCTCCGGGTCGAAGAAGCAGACCGTGTTGCGGCCGGCGCTCTTGGCCTGGTACATCGCCAGGTCGGCTTGCTTGAGCAGTTCGCTCACGCTGCACGGCGCCTTGCCGAACAGCGTCACGCCGATGCTGCAGGTGCTGTGATGCAGGTATCCCGGCAGCACATAGGGCTCGCCGAGCGTCGTCAGGATGCGGTCGCTGACGATGCGGGCCGCCGCGGCCGGCTCCAGCGGCTTGGCGTTGGAGTTCTCGATCAGGATCACGAACTCGTCGCCGCCAAGTCGCGCCACCGTGTCGCCCTTGGCCACGCAGGAACGCAGCCGCTCCGCGACCTGCTGCAGCAGCATGTCGCCCTTCTGGTGGCCCAGCGTGTCGTTCAGGATCTTGAAGTTGTCCAGGTCAATGAACATCAGGGCGCCCTCGCGCGGCCGCTCCTGGTCGGACAGGGCCACGTGGAGCCGGTCCAGCAACAGCTGCCGGTTCGGCAATTTGGTCAACGGGTCGTAGAAGGCCAGGTACTGGATCTTCTCTTCGGCGCTCTTGCGCTCGCTGATGTCCCGGCCGACGGCGACCCAGTGCGTGAGCTTGCGCGAGCTGTCCCACACCGGCGACACGTCCAGGTCCACCCAGAAGGGCTCGCCGTTCTTCTTGTAGTTGATCAGGTCGACCCGCACCGGCTCCCATTGCTCGAGCGCCGCGCGGATGTGATCGAGCTCGCCGCGCTGGGTGTCGGGACCCTGCAGCAGCCGCGGCGTGCTGCCCAGCACCTCTTCGCGGCTGTAACCGGTGCGCCGCTCGAAGGCCTCGTTGACGAACACGATGCGCGGGCCGGGCGCGCTGAACGGGCCGGCTTCCGTGATGATGACGATGTCGTTCAGCCTGGCGATGCTGCTTTCGAGCAGCCGCAGCTGTTCCTCCGATTTGTGGCGGGCCGTCACGTCGCGCAGGTGGACCGCGAGCCCGCCGCCGAACGGGTAGCCGCGCACTTCCAGCCAGGTGCTCACGCGGGCGTCGAGCTCCTCGAATTCGATGCTCTCGTTGCGCGCGACGGCGGTGTGGAAGGTTTCCTCCAGCCGGAACCGCACCGTCTTCTGGAACGAGCTCCAGAGCTTCTTGCCGAGAAGCTCGTCCGCGCTGCGCCCCAGCAGCCGCTCCGCTTCCTCGTTGACGTAGCTGAACTGGCCGTCGCGGTCGACGGTCGCGAACGCTTCTCCGCTCCCCATCGCCCCGCCCATGCTCACTGTGTGTCGCAGCAGGGTTCCGTGCGAGTAGCCGTGCGGCGCGATCTCCTGCAGCGCGCCCTCCACCCGCACGATCTTGCCGCTCTCGTCGCGGCCCGGATGCGCCAGCGTGCGGACCCATGCCCGGCGCCCCTGCTGGGTGATGATCTGCATCTCCTCGTCGAAGGCGACGCCCTGCCTGGCGCAGGCGCTGAACCGCGCTTCGATCTTCTCGCGCCACTCGGGCGCGTAGAAGCTGAAGGCCTTTTCGAGCGATGGCGAAAAACCGGGCTCGACCTCGTGCAGCACGGCCAGCTGGTCGGACCACACCAGCCGCTCCTTCGCAAGATCGATCATCCAGACGCCGACGAAGGCGGTCCGCTCCACGAGTTTCAGGAAGGTATTGGCTTGCTGGAGCTGGGCTGATTCCATGTGGGTCGGCAGATCAGAGGTAACAGTCGGTGCGCACGAATCGAAACCCGATGTTAATTGCACGCTGCGAGCTGTTCGTCATCAGTAGGCACCGTCCTACAGAGGAAAGCGGGGCCGTCCGAGATGAACCGAAGCTGCCAACATTAGAGTGAGTAACGCCTTGATACCAATACTTACCTGAAGCAGTATCGGCACCGCGCGCAGCAACAGGAATCACCGTGCAAGAGCTGAAAGCCTATGTCGTCGAAGACAACGCCACCATCCGCGAAAACCTGATCAGCGCGCTGGAAGAACTGACCTGCGTGCGGGTCATCGGCAACAGCGCGACGGAGGACGAAGGACTCGAATGGCTCGAACGCAACACACAGGACTGGGACCTCGTGGTCGTCGATCTTTTCCTGCAGCGAGGCAGCGGCATCCGCCTGGTGCAGCGCATCAACCGTTCGAGCACGAGCCAGAAGATCATCGTGTTCAGCAACTACGTGAACGCGAGTGTCCGCAAGCGCTGCGCGCAGCTCGGCGTCGACGCGGTGTTCGACAAATCCACCGAGATCGATTTCCTGGTGGACTACTGCGCGCGCCAGTGTTCCTACGTCGCCCAGGAAGCCGGGACCTAGCGGCCGCCATCCACCCGATTTTTCACCCCACGACAGCGAGGACGGAATGAACATCACGGAAACCGACAACGCCCCGGCGCAAGCTGGAGCCGCACCCAAGGCCAACCTGCAGCGCCGCTGGTCGGACGGGGTGGCCCCCGCCCCCCAGGGCGCCGATACATCGGCCGCATGGTCGATGGCGCAGCACTGGCCGACCCTGGTCGCGACGCTCTCGGAGCAGGCTGTCGAAAGCAGCAACCTGATCCTGCGCGCGCTCGACTTCCTGGTCGGCGCCGGCCGCATGCGCAGGGCCGAAGCCAAGGCGCTGAGCGACGCGCTCTACCGGATGCGCGACACCAGCCTGCGCGCGCAGCAGATCACGCGCCTGGCCAGCGGCCGGATCCGCCAGGCCCGCGACCGGGTGGAGCTGGGCGAACTGATCCGCGACCTGCTGGAAAGCCGGCGCGAGGAGTTCGCCGCGTCCAGCGCGGACGTGCAGGCCGTCCTCAGCCCGGTCGACGTGCTGCTGGACCCGCCCGTGGCCGTGAGCCTCGTCAACAACGTCGTCGACTGGGGCCTGAGCTTCAGCAAGCAGGTGACGCTCACGCTGGAAACGCCGGTCTGGCCGGCGCCGGCGCGCCTGCTGGTGCGGGTGGCGACGCCGCCGCGCCAGCAGCCCGCGCCGGGCCAGCACACGGGCACATGGGGCACGAAGGAGCGCGGCCGCCGCCTCAACGACGGCCTGCACTGGATGCTGCTGCGGCAGATGGCCGCATCGGCGAACCTGTCGGTCACGCGCTCCGGCGCGGAAGGCGCGGCCATCCTCACGATCGAGTTCCCCAAGACCTTCCTCAGCTCCGACGGCCTGTCCAGCGTCGAACTGTTCGAGGAAGATTCCCCGGGAGCAACGTCGCTCCTGAACGCCTGGGTGCTGATCATCGCCGGCGAGGACAAGCTGCGCATCACGGCGCTGGACACGCTCAGGCATGCGGGCATCGGCGCCAAGGCCGTCGCGTCGCTCGCCGAGGCACGGGCGCTCGTGGCGTCCGGCAAGCCCAATGCGCTGGTGGTCACCTCCGATTGCACCGAGGCGGACTTCGCCGCGTTCAAGCACGAGGTGATGGGCCAGGGCGGCAGCTGCCCGGTCGTGGAGATCACCGAGCGTGCGCCCTCCTTCAACAACTCGGGGTTCCAGGGCTTCGAGGTTGCCAAGGTCGGCCGCGAACAGATCAAGAAGGACCTCGGTCCGACGGTCCTGTTCGAGCTGGCGAAAGCCGCCTTCTAGCAACGAGCGCAAGGGCCGGGCCGGCCGGCCCGGTTCGCCAGCCGCTCAGCCCGGCTGCCGCAGCATGCGGGCGAGCTGGTCGGCCGGGATCGGCGGGCTGTACAGGAACCCCTGGGCCTGGTCGCAGCCAAGCTGCTTGAGCATCACCGCCTGGCCTTCGATCTCGACGCCCTCCGCCACCACCTTCAGGTTCAGGCTGTGGGCCAGCGAGATGCAGGTGTTGACGATGCCCTTGTACGCCGGGTCCGCCGTGATCTTCTTGACGAAGGCGCGGTCGATCTTCACCTCGTCGATCGGCAGCGTGACGATGTAGGCGAGCGAGGAATAGCCGGTCCCGAAGTCGTCGATCGCCACCGGGATGCCGAGCTTGCGGACTTCCGTCAGCACCTCGATCGCCTGCTCCATGTTGCCGATCAGGATGCTCTCCGTGACCTCGATGCCCAGGGCCGACGCGTCCGCGCCGCTGGCCTGCAGCGCTTCGCGCAATTCCTTGACGAAGTTCTCGCCGCGCAGCTGGGCGGCCGCCACGTTGACCGCGATGCGCGGCGCCGGCAGTCCGGCGGCGCGCCACTCTTTCCAGTCGGACAGCGCGCGCCGGATGATATGGCTGCCGACCTCGCTGATCAGGCCTGTCGATTCCAGCGCCGGCACGAATTCCATCGGCGGCACCAGCCCGCGCTGCGGATGCATCCAGCGGATCAGGGCCTCGACGCCGGCGATCCTGCCGGTGGCCATGTCGATCTTCGGCTGGTAGAAGTTGACGAACTGCCCGGCGCGCAGGGCCTCCCGCAGCTGCGGCTCGAGCCGGTAATGCATGCTCAGCACGTTGTCGACCGACTTGTCGAAGAAGGCCACGGGTTCGTCGCGCTCGATCGCCATCTGCAGCGCCGCGTCCGCGGCGTTGACCACTTCGTCGAGCGATTTGCCGTCGCCGGGAAACGCCGCGAAGCCGAGGTTGATCGGGCAGACCAGCGCCAGGTTGTTGACGTTGTAGGGCGCCTGCAGCACCGCGGTGAGCTGCGGCGCCGTGCGCCTGGAAAACTCGTCGGGGTCCGCGTCCGGGAAAAACAGGATGAACAGGCCGCGCTTGATGCGCCCGATGAAGGCGCGGCCTTCGGTGAAGGAGCGCAGGCGGTCGGCCGTCTGCTTGATCAGCGCGTCGGCGACGCGGAACCCGTGCGCGGAATTGATCTGGCTCACGGTCTTGAGCCTGATGAAGGAAACGATGCCCTTCTCGGGCCGCGAGGCGTCGAACTCCGCTTCGAAATGGAACCAGTTCGGCAACCCCGTCAGGCGGTCGGTCTGGGTAGCGATGCGCAGCTGCCGGCGCAGATTGAGCTGCGTGGCCACCGCCTTGGCCAGCTTGCTCAGCGCGTCCCTCTGCGCCTCCGTCAGCGCCCGGGGAACTTCGTCCATCACGCAGAGCGTGCCGATGGAGCTGCCTTCGCGGGTCTTGAGCGGAGCGCCGGCGTAGAACCGGATCGTCGGTCCCTCGGGGCCGTACAGCTTGGGGTTGAACCAGGGCACCTGCGTCACGTCCTGCACTTCGAGCAGCCGGTCGGAATCGAGGATGGCGTGCGCGCAGAAGGCGCGGTCGCGCGGCATCTCGACGGCCTCGACGCCGACGCGCGACTTGTACCACTGGCGGCCGGCGTCGACGAAGGTCAGCGTTCCCATGGGCGTGCCGCACAGCACCGTGGCCAGCTGGACCAGCCGGTCGTAGTCTTCGTCGGGTTCCGTGTCCAGGATGCCGAAGTCTCGCAACTCCAGGAGGCGCTGCCGCTCGTCGAGCGGGATCGTTGGCGCGGTGAAGATCATGGGCGGTCGGGCGGAAGGCTCGTTGTCGCGGCGGGATGCGATTCGCTGAACATGCATCATCGCAGATTCATGCGCCGCCCCGCTCGAATGCGCCGTGTCCATCGGGGCGTGCCGGCTAACGGGGAGAGCGTCGGCTCTCGGACTCCATCGCCGCGTCGAATGCGCTGAACGCATCCGGGTCATGCGATTGCGCACCGGCCCCGGGACCGGCCTGCGCGGACAGCGGCGGCAGCTCCGCACGCACTGTCGTCAGGTCGATGTCGACCGCGAACGCGTTCAATTCCGGCGCCACGTCAATGAAGCTGAGGCGGTCCAGCGAGATCTCCGGCGGGCCGTCCTGCTCGCCCACCGCCCACGGCAGGATGAAGTGGTTGTTCGGCAGCCCCCTGTCGCCGAGCAGTTGCAATCCGGCCGGCAGGCCCGTGCTGCAGACGATCTCGTGTCCCAGCAAATAGAGCCAGAGCAGCTCGCGATACGCCTCCAGCGAAAGCAGGTCGCGTGGCGTGGCCGGCTTGCGAAACAGCAGCTCCTCGATGATCTCCTGGCTGGCCCGGGACGGCCAGGCCGACGCGATGCGCGTGATCGCCACCGGGTGCGCCTCGAGTTCGCGATGGTCCTGCTTGTATTCGCCGAAACTGGGGACGTCCATCCCGAATGTCTGCCGGAACACCGACTGGAGCTCCTCGTACTCCACGCGCATGCCGACCACGCGATAGATGTTGAACAGCTCCAGGTAGACGAGCGGCGGCCTTTCGCGGGTCTCGTCCAGGTAGGAGGTCAGGACGGCGACGGCTTCGTCGACCTGGCCGAGCGAGGCGAAGAACTCCGATTGCTGCTGCGCTCCGTGCAGGGCGTCCACCTTGTATGCCGACACAGGCGCCTGGGTCGCCGCGGGCCCGGGCGCGGGGGCGTCGGGCAAGCTGAATTCGAGCGCGCCAAGCATCGCGGGCTCGGGCGAGACCTGCTTGCGGGGCGCGGGCGGTGGCGGCTGGACGACCACCGGCCTGGCGATGTCGGCCTCCTTGCGCGGGGGGATGACCGGCTCTTGCGCCGTGTCGTCGACCACCACGTCCTCGTCCTCGCGCGGATCGACCGACTCGTACCAGCTCGGGGCCGCGGCGAATGCGCCGGCGCGGCGCCGGTGCCAGAAGAAGGCTCCGCCGCCGCCAAGCAGCATGGCGAGCAGCACGGTCATGGCCAGGCTCGTGTGCTGCCGGGTCCGCGAGGCCTGGAGCGATTCGCGCGCTGAGGAGATTTCGGACCGGTGGCTGGCCGCGAGACCGCGCAGGGAAGTGACGTCGGCCTCCAGGCCGCGCAGGCGCTCCGCGGTGCGCAGCAGGTCCTGCGGCTGGGCGTTCAGCGCCCGCCACAGGGCGATCGCGGCTGCGCGGTGGGCCGCATCGGCCGACGGCATCGACCTCAGTTCCGCCGATGCGCGCAGCCACGGCATCCGCGGTTCGGAGTTCGGGTCCCACAGCGCCAGCTCGAGACGGCCTGCGCGCCGCGATGCTGCCGCCTGCGTCGCCGCAGGCGATCGGTGCACGACGGAAGACCGGACCGGCGACGTCGCGCCGCCGGGGCTTGCGGGTCGCGCCGGCGCGGCGTTGCCGGCGCGCGGCGGCACGGCCGCAACCGCAGATCCCGGCGCCGGTCCGGGACTCGCCAGAGCCAGGGCCGACGTCGCCCCGAGCAGGATCGGCTCATCCTTGGGCGCGTCGGCGAGCAGGAGGTAGCGGCGCGTGTACGGCCGCTGGCAGCCGGCATGCAGCACGACGGTGACGAAAGGCTCGTTCACCCGGACAGGCGACGAGATCCTGGCAACGGAGACCTGCCGGGCCGCGTCCCGGGACAACTCGACGTCGACGCTGTCGCCGTCGACCTGCTTGTCGCCGTACAGGACTTCCGCCCTGACGCAGCCGGAATCGCCCCCCGTCAGTTCGTCGAACTGGATGGGCGCGCTCAGCTCCAGCGGCCGCCCGATCACGGTCGTGCCACTCACGGGCCCGAGCGAAAGCGCGGCGGCAGCCCCGGCCCATCCAAGCAGGAGGACCGAAATGGAACGCTTCGTAAGTTTTGTATTCATGTCGCAACGCCACTTTATGAACGTTGCGGTTGTTTCCTGTCGGATACACAGGCAAGCTCATGTAGGACGGGAACTACTCCGTCCGTCCACCTCGAGCTTGGCGGGTTCCTACCTGCCGGCGCCGGCCTTCACGAGCTGGTCCACCAGGCCGGGGGACACATAGAGCGGGCCTTCGAACAGATAGATCGGCAGGCCGGCATAGGTTGCCAGTTGCGGCCGCAATTCCTCGATGGTGGCCGGACGAAAGCCGCCGCCGGGCTTGGGCCGGAACGCCTCCGCGATGATGCGCACCCTGCCCTTGCCCAGGCTGCGTTCCAGCACGGTCACGTAATGGCGGGCAACCCAGGCCTCCCGCGCATGGACGCCGACGCCGTCCTGGAAGAACACGCCGACGTCGGGCGGCAGCCACTTCAGCAGTCCGTCGGCCAGCTCCTGCGGGCCGACGTTGGCGCTGTCGTACACGCTGATCCACAGCGGCCGCGGCAGCTGGTTGAGCAGGGCTGCAAGCTGCGGCGCATCCGTCCAGGTCGGGTCGATCTCCACCGGGAAGTAATAGCCGACGACGTTGAGGGGCGTCGGCAGGCTGGCCAGCCGGCGCGAGGTTTCGGCCAGCTCGGCGATCTGCGCGCGGGCGCTGCCTTCGTCGAAGCGGCCCGCCAGGCCGAGGATGACTTCGCGCGCCCAGGGCTCGGCGGCGATGCGCTTCCAGTCCGGCATGGTGCCGCTGGGCAGCCCCGTGTCTTCGCGGAAGGCGATGCCGTCCACCACCGTCCACTGGATCAGCAGCCGGGTGGCGCCGAGCCGGTCCCAGTTCCCCGTCGGTGCGGCATTCTCGTTGTAGACCTGCCAGACCATGCCCTCGATCGGCGGCACCTTGACCGCGCAGCCGCCGACGGCGCCCAGCAGCGCCATCGCAAGCGTGGCCGCCACGGCCCTGCATCGGATCATGACTTCCAGTCCCGGCTCAATACGAGATCAGCGAGGTCAGGAACAGGCCTTTCGCGCGCTCGTCGCCGGAAACCCGGAAGCGGTATTGCAGCGAAAAGTCCACGTACGAGCGCGGAGCGGCGTACTTGTCTTCCCGGAACCAGTAACGCAGGCTGACCCCGGGACCGGCGCCGACCGAAAGCTTGTCGACCAGCAGCGAGTTGTATTCGGCAGCCGCGACCGCGTGCGGGAACACGACCGTCTTGCCCTCGCCGGCCAGCCGGTAGCTCTTGCCGACCTGCACGCTCGCCAGCCCGTAGGTCTGCGGGTTCTCGATGTAGCGACCGACCTCGGCGGCGACCCGGGTGGTCCACCAGTTGTTGACGTCGACCCGCAGGTCCGTGCCCAGGTCCAGCGAATACGCCGCTTGCGCGAGCCAGTCGTCCGGCGCGCCCTTGGAGAAGACGCGGCTGAGCGAAACGACGGCGTTGTGCTCGCTCAGCGGTTTCCAGCGGATGCCCAGCGCCGTCTGCAGGCTGTCGAAGCCGGTGGCGCCGCCGGCCTGGCTGTAGAGCGTCTCGAAGCCGCGGGCGAACAGTTCGACATAGCGGCCGTTGCGGTAGCCGAAGGGGCGCCAATACGCCTCCACCCCGAGCTGGGCCGTCTTGTTGCCGACCACGCCCGGCGTCGCGCCGAAGCCGGAAACGACACCGCCGCCCGTGCCGCGGTAGGTCAGCGAAGCGATGATGCCGCCTTCGCGGGTGATGTCGGCGACCGCACGGCGGGTGTCGAACAGCATCTGCGGCTCGAGCTTGAGCTTGAGCGAGTCGGCGGCGTCGATGGTGCGCTTGAAGTAGTTGACGGCTTCGCTCTCCTTGCCGGCGCGCAGCGCGGCATAGGCGGAGTCCTGGAACGCGCTCTCGGGCAGCTTGCCCGCGGCATCGGCCCGGGCGAAGGCGGCTCGCGCCGCCTCGTCGTCGCCGATGCGCGCGGCCAGGTAGGCCATGTCCAGGTCGCTGGCGTTGCCCAGCTGGCCCGCCGACTGCAGCTGTGCGTAGCGGCTTCGCGCTTCGCTCCTGCGGCCCAGGTCGGCAAGCGCGCCGATTTCCGCCGCCGGAGCCAATTGCCCGGTCGCCAGTGCGGCCCGGAAATCCTCGGCCGCCCCGACGTCGTTGCCCAGGCGCTTGCGGATGGAACCGCGTTGCGACAGCAAGGCGGCATCGGCGGGATCGAGCGCAAGCGCCGCGGTCGCGGCCTGTTCGGCGTCCGCCAGCCGGCCGGCCCCGAGCTGGGCCTCCAGCAGCAGCAGCTGGTAGTCGCGGTTGCCGGGCGAGATCGCCACGGCTTGCGCGGCCTTGTCGGCGGCCTGCGCATAGTCCCGGCTCTCCAGCGCCCGGTATGCGGCGGCCGCCAGGTCGAAGGCCGGATCGCGCGCCGGCTGGCCGGGCAGCAGGACGCAGGTGGCCGCCGATTCCGCCGCGCCGCAATCGAGCGCGGGTGGCGGGAAGCTGGCGCCGGTGAGCGGGCGGGCCTGCTCCGACGTGCGGATGCGGCTGGCGGCGGCCCGCCGCTGCGCCACCTCGGCATCCGCTTCCGGCATCCCCTGCAGGATCTCGATGGCGCGCCGCGGCTCCCTGGCGGCCAGCGCCGAATCGGCGGCGACCAGCCGCAGGTTGCGATGGACGGCCGGCGCCAGGCCGCGTTGAGCAAGCGCGCGGTCGAAATCGGCGCTGGCTTCGGGCCAGCGGCCCAGGCGCTGGCGCGCGTAGCCGCGCAGGGCCAGAGGCACGGCGCTATCGGGCAGCAGGGCGATCGATTCACTCGCCAGGCTCTCGGCCTCCGCCAGCTGGTCGCCCAGCAGCAGCACGTTGATCAGGATCAGCCGGTAGGCCGCGTTCTCGGGAGCGAGCTGGACCGCCGCGCGCGCCGACGTCGTGGCCGCCGCAAGATTGCCTGCCTCGAGCGCGCGGTACATCGCCGTGCCCGCGGCCTGCGCCATTGCCCGCCGGATCGGCTCGCGCTGCGCCCGCATCGCCGGGTCATCCCCGGCGGCCTGCAGGCCCTGGTTCAGCGCCTCGTCCGCCTCCTGCAGACGGTTGGCGGCGATGAGCGAATTGACCAGCAGCAGCCAGTAGGCGCGGTTGCGCGGCGCCAGCCGCGTCGCCTCCTGCGCCTGCGTCACGGCGGCGGCGTAGTCGCGGCTGTCGTAGGCCTTGTATGCGGCGTCCGCGGCGACGAAAGCCGGATCTTTCGGCACGTCTGGCGGCGGCGCGGGACGCGCCACCCGCGCCGCGGCGCGTGCCGGTGCAC
>JAQGNJ010000272.1 GCA_028291885.1 Ramlibacter sp.
CCCTGATCGCCGCGGCGCGGCTGGGCGACCGCATCGGCGCCGTGGTGTCGCGCGGCGGCCGCCCGGACCTGGCCGGCCCGGTGGCGCTGGCCGCCGTCACCGCGCCGACGCTGCTGATCGTGGGCGGCGCCGACCATGGCGTGTTCGACCTGAACGAGCAGGCGCTGCGGCTCATGCAATGCGAAAAGGACCTGGCCGTCGTGCCCCGCGCGACCCACCTGTTCGAGGAGCCCGGTGCCCTCGACAAGGTGTCCGAGCTGGCCAGCCACTGGTTCGCGTCCCACCTGTCGCGGGTGGAGCACGCATCGTGAACGCCGGAGGCGAGCCATGAGCGAACGCGAGTACCCCTTCCACGACCGCCACCACGCCGGCCGGGTGCTGGCGCACAAGCTGGAGCACCTGCGCGGCGCGCCGGACCTGCTGGTGCTGGCGCTGCCCCGCGGCGGCGTCGCAGTCGGCTTCGAGGTCGCCCAGGCGCTGCACGCGCCGCTGGACGTGTTCGTGGTCCGCAAGCTCGGCTTCCCCGGCCAGGAGGAATACGCGATGGGCGCGATCGCCAGCGGCGGCGTCACCGTGCTCAACCCGGACTCGGCGCCCCAGGTGCCACCGGAGGCGATGGCCGCGGTCGTGGCGCGCGAGCAGGCCGAACTGGAGCGGCGCGAGCGGCTGTACCGCGGCGACCGGCCGCCGCTCCGGCTCGCCGGCATGACGGTGGTCGTCGTCGATGACGGCCTGGCGACGGGGTCGACCATGGAGGCGGCGGTCCGCGCGATCCGCAAGCAGCAGCCCGCCCATCTGTGCGTGGCCGTGCCGGTCGGCGCCCGCGAGACCTGCAAGCGGCTGCGGGCCCAGGCCGACGAAGTGGTCTGCGCCGCGATGCCGGTTCCATTCCGGGCGGTCGGCCTGGCCTACGACGATTTCCAGCAGGCCAGCGACGCCGAGGTGCGCACGCTGCTCGAAGAGGCGCGCCTCGATCGCGTGGCCCACTGATATCCATCCGGAGAGCAACCATGGCAGTCCCGCAGACCAGCAACCCACCCGGCAGCGCCGAGCTGCTCGCAGGCATCAGCCGCCACCTCGTCCCCATGACCGGCAGCGCGCAGGACCACGACGCGCTGCTGCAGCTGATCGGCCCCGCCCGCTTCGCCCTTCTCGGCGAGGCATCGCACGGCACGCGCGAGTTCTACCGCGAGCGCGTCGCCATCACCCGCCGGCTGATCACCGAAAAGGGCTTTCGCGCCATCGCCATCGAGGCCGACTGGCCCGACGCCTGGCGCGTCAACCGCTACGTGCGCGGCCTGTCGGACGATCCCGACGCGACGGCGGCGCTCTGCGGCTTCGAGCGCTTCCCCTCCTGGATGTGGCGCAACACCGAGGTGCGCGACTTCGTCGAATGGCTGCGCGGCCACAACGAGGGCCGGCCCGCGGCGCAGCAGGTCGGCTTCTACGGCATCGATCTGTACAGCCTCTTCAGCTCGATGCAGGCGGTGCTGGGCTACCTGGATCGCATCGACCCCGAGGGCGCCAAGCGCGCGCGCCAGCGCTATGCGTGTTTCGACCACGCGCACGAGGACAGCCAGGCCTATGGCTACGCGGCCAGCTTCGGGCTCTCCAACAACTGCGAGGACGAAGTGGTGCAGCAGCTGCGCGAGATGAACCGGCGCTTCGCCGAGATGCCGTCGACCGCCGGCATGGAGCGCGACGAGGCCTTCTACGCGCAGCAGAACGCGCGCCTGGTGCTCAACGCCGAGGAGTACTACCGGACCATGTTCCGCGGCCGGGTGTCGTCATGGAACCTGCGCGACAGCCACATGGTGGAGACGCTGCAGGCGCTCGACCGCTACCTGGGCTCCGAGCAGGGCTTGCCGCGGATCGCGGTGTGGGCCCACAACTCGCACCTGGGCGATGCGTCGGCGACCGAGATGGGCGAGGCCGGCGAATGGAACGTCGGCCAGCTGATGCGCGAGCGCTACCGCGAGCAGGCCGTGCTGGTCGGCTTCAGCACCCACCACGGCACGGTGACGGCCGCGTCGGACTGGGACCAGCCGGCGCGCCGCAAGCGGGTTCGCCCCGGCCTGGCCGGCAGCTGGGAAGACATGCTGCACCAGGCCTCCACTCCCCGCTTCATGCTGCCGCTGCGCGACAACTCGGCGCTGCAGCGGCTGGTCGCGCCGCAGCGCCTGCAGCGCGCGATCGGCGTCATCTACCGGCCGGAAACCGAGCGCCAGAGCCATTACTTCATGACGCGCCTGTCGCGGCAGTTCGATGCGCTGATCCACATCGACGAAACCAGCGCGCTGGAGCCGCTGGACCAGGGCCCGGTCTGGCAGGCCGGCGAGCCGCCGGAAACCTACCCTTCCGGCGTCTGAGCCGCCGCCGCGGGCCGCTGCCGGAGATCGGCGAAGATGTCGCCGACTTCAGGAGCAATCGAATGGCAGGCCAGACCCTCGAGCAGGCGGTGAAGTTCGCCGTCGACCACGAGACGACGTGGGACCGCGAAACCACCGGCACATGGGGTGTGCACCAGCAGGACCCGGCGCCCTGGAACCGCTTGCTCGGGCCCGTGCATGACCGCGGACCGGTTTCCGGCACCGTCGTCGTCCGGGGACGGAGCCTCGCATCCTGGGGCGAGCCCAGGCGGGCCGACCTGACCTTCAGCGTCGCCAAGACCTATCTCGCGCTGCTGGCCGGCGTGGCCCATGACCGCGGCCTGCTGCCGGACGTGCGGGAACCGGTCGGCGCACGCCTGAAGGGCATCGGCTTCGACAGCGGCAACAACGCCAGGGTCAGCTGGGAGCAGATGCTGCAGCAGACCAGCGAATGGACCGGCGACGTGTTCGGCCTGCCGGACCAGGTGGACCACTACCGGGCGATCAGCCTGGTCCCGCCTCCGGACGGCAGGAAGGGCGACCGCCGGCCGCTGCGCGAGCCGGGCAGCTACTGGGAATACAACGACGTGCGGATCAACCAGCTCTCGCTGGCCCTGCTGCACCTGTTCCAGCGCCCGCTGCCGGAGGTGTTCCGGGAGGCCATCATGCGGCCGATCGGCGCCAGCGAGGACTGGAGATGGCTGGGCTACGACGACGCCTGGGTGACGATCGCCGGAAACCGGATGCAATCGGTGCCGGGCGGGACCCACTGGGGCGGCGGAGTCTCGATCGGCAGCGACGACCAGGCGCTGGTCGGGCAGCTGATGCTGAACGAGGGCCTGGCGAACGACGGCCAGCGGGTGCTGTCGTCCGACTGGATCCGCCGCATGCGAACGCCCTGTGCGCTGGCGCCCTACTACGGCTACCTGCTGTGGCTGAACACGGACCGCCAGGTCTTCCCCAGCGTCCCGGACTCCAGCTACTTCGCCTTCGGCGCCGGCAGCTCCTTCACCTGGGTCGAGCCCGGGCTAGCCATGGTGGTGGTGGTGCGCTGGATCGACCCCGCCCACGCCGACGAATTCTTCGGCCGCGTGCTGCAGGCCGTCGACGGGCTTTGAGGGGACGCCCCGAAGCTGCCTTCGCAGCGTGGACGGCGGACGGCGTTCAGGCGAACTGCATGCCGCGGCGGGGCCGGCGCAACTGCCTGAGCAGCAGCACGATCGCGACCAGTCCGAACAAACAGAAGACCAGGAAGGACCAGTTTGCGATCGACAGGCCCAGGAAGGTCCAGTCGATCTTGGTGCAATCGCCGCCGCCCTTGAAGATCATGGGGATCGCGCGCTTGAGCGGAAAGGTCTCGATCATCCCGTAGAAGTCGCGGCCGCAGGAGGCGATCTCCGGCGGATTCCATTGCAGCCAGCTCTGGCGGGCCGCGGTGAAGGCGCCGAAGCCGGAAAACAGCAGGACCAGGAGCGAAGCGCCGACGTGGGCGGCGCGTCCGCGAAACGCGCTCGCGATGCCGGCGACCAGGGCGACCAGCACCAGGCAATAGCGCTGGACGATGCACATCGGGCAGGGCTCGAGGCCCACGACGTGCTGCAGGTACAGGCCGAAGGCCAGCATGGCGATGCATGCGGCGCAGACCAGCGCCAGGACGCGCCGGGGCGCGGTGTCAAACCACTGGATCAAATTCATCTCCCGTCCGCGGCGTCCAGGCCGCTCCCTCCAAGAACACACGGGCGCGGCGCGGCGTCACCACCAGCGTCTCGCCCTCGCGCAACCCCATCTCCCTGAATTGTTGCGCAGGAATCTGCGCTTCGATGATGGGATCCTGCCCCGGTTGTTGGTTGCCCTCGGCGGGAATAAGTTCCAGGCGGGCGATCGGGCCGACGACGATGGCCCGGTCCAGCCTGGCCACGATGCCGCGCGGCCGGCCGTTCGCGTCCAGGCCCTCGCCCGGAACGTGGCGCTGCACCTCCAGATCGTGCGGCCGCACATAGGCGGACGCCTTCGCGTTCTGCGCGCCCGCGTGTTCCGGCGATTCGAACTGCATGCCCTGCAGATGGACCTCGCCCTCGTGCGCGCGGCCGTGGAACAGGTTCACGTCGCCCAGGAAACCGTAGACGAACGGACTCGCAGGATGGTCCCAGACCTCCTGCGGCGAGCCGACCTGCTCCACGGAGCCGGCGTTCATCAGCACGACGCGATCCGCCACTTCCAGCGCTTCTTCCTGGTCGTGGGTGACGAAGATGCTGGTGACGTGCAGTTCGTCGTGCAGCCGCCGCAGCCACCTTCTCAATTCCTTTCTCACCTTGGCGTCCAGCGCGCCGAAGGGCTCGTCGAGCAGCAGCACCTTGGGCTCCACGGCCCGCGCGCGGGCCAGCGCGATGCGCTGGCGCTGGCCGCCGGACAGCTGCGAGGGGAAGCGGTCGGCCAGCCAGTCCAGCTGCACCAGTCCCAGCAGCTCGTGGACCTTCTTCCTGATCTGCGCTTCGTCGGGCCGCTGGCTGCGCGGCTTGACGCGCAGCCCGAAAGCCACGTTCTCGAACACCGTCATGTGGCGGAACAGCGCGTAGTGCTGGAACACGAAGCCGACCTGGCGATCGCGCACATGCACGTCGGTCGTGTCCTCGCCGGCGAACAGGATGCTGCCCGCGTCGCCCGTTTCCAGGCCGGCGATGATGCGCAGCAGCGTGGTCTTGCCGCAGCCCGAAGGCCCGAGCAAGGCGATCAGCTCGCCCGAGTTGATGTCGAGAGAGACGTCTCGCAGCGCGTGAAAGTCGCCGAACTTCTTGCTGACGTTGCGGATTTCGATGCTCATTCCTGGCTCACTTTCAAGACCCGTTCGCCCCGAGCCTGTTGGAAAGGCTCGGTCCGGACGGATGGGGCTTCCGGCGGCGCTTGGGCCGCCAGCTTCATCTCGCGCTCGTGCCGCCACTCGACGATGGACTTGATCGCCAGCGTCACCAGCGCCAGCAGCGCGAGCAGCGAGGCGACGGCGAAGGCGGCGACCGACTGGTATTCGTTGTAGAGGATCTCCACGTGCAGCGGCATGGTGTTGGTCTGGCCGCGGATGTGGCCCGACACCACCGACACCGCGCCGAATTCGCCCATCGCGCGGGCATTGCACAGGATCACGCCGTAGATCAGTCCCCACTTGATGTTGGGCAGCGTGACGTGCCAGAAGGTCTGCCAGCCATTGGCGCCCAGCACGATCGCGGCCTGTTCCTCGTCGTTGCCCTGCGACTGCATCAGCGGGATCAGCTCGCGCGCGATGAAGGGAAAGGTGACGAAGATCGTCGCCAGCACGATGCCGGGCACGGCGAAGATGATCTTGATGTCGTGCGCGGCCAGCCAGGGGCCGAACCAGCCCTGGGCGCCGAACATCAGCACGTAGATCAGGCCCGCGACCACGGGCGAGACCGAGAACGGCAGGTCCACCAGCGTGGTGAGGAAGGCCTTGCCCCGGAACTCGTACTTGGCGATGCACCAGGCCGCCGCGACGCCGAACACCAGGTTCAGCGGCACGGCGATGGCGGCCGTGATCAGGGTCAGCCAGATGGCCGACCACGCGTCCGGCTCCCTGAAGGCTTCCAGGTAGGCGCCCAGGCCCTTGCGCAGCGCCTCGGTGAACACCGCCGCCAGCGGCAGCACCAGGAACAGCAGCAGGAACGCGAGCGCGATCCCCGTCAGGGTCCGGCGCACCCACGGCGCCTCGGTGGTCGTGACGCGCTTGACCGAAAGATTGCCAGCTGCACTCATTCAGGCACCCGACCTTTTCCGTTGCCACGCCTGCAGCGCGTTGATCACGAGCAGCAGCACGAAGGACATCAGCAGCATCACGGTGGCCACCGCGGTGGCGCCGGCGTAGTCGTATTGCTCCAGCTTGCCGATGATGATCAGCGGCGTGATCTCGGACACCATCGGCATGTTGCCGGCGATGAAGATCACCGAGCCGTATTCGCCGATGGCGCGGGCGAACGCCATCGCGAAGCCGGTCAGCAGCGCCGGCGCGATCGACGGCAGGATCACCTTCACGAAGGTCTGCAGCCGGGTCGCGCCCAGGCACATCGCCGCTTCTTCCAGCTCCTTTTCCGTGTCTTCGAGCACCGGCTGCACCGTGCGCACCACGAACGGCAGGCCGATGAAGATCAGCGCGATCACGATGCCGTTGGGATTGAACGCGAGCTTGATGCCCAGCGGCTCGGTGTACTGGCCGATCCAGCCGTTGCCGGCCAGCAGCGCGGTCAGCGAAATACCGGCGACCGCCGTGGGCAGCGCGAAAGGCAGGTCGACCAGGGCGTCCACGATCTTCTTGCCGGGAAACTTGTAGCGCACCAGCACCCAGGCCACCAGCAGGCCGAACACCAGGTTGACCAGCGCCGCGATCAGCGAAGCGCCGAACGTCAGCTTGTAGGAAGCGACGACGCGCGGCGAGCTGACCGCCGCCCAGAACTGCTCCCAGCTCATGGTGAAGGTCTTGAAGACCAGCGCCGAGAGCGGGATGAGGACGATGAGGCTCAGGTACAGCAGCGTGTACCCGAGCGTGAGATTGAAGCCGGGCAGGACCTTCCTGCTTCCGCCCCGTGCGGGGGCCGCCGCTGCGGGCAGCGGCACCCCGATACTGGCAGCCGTCATTGGGTTATTTCACCGTGTAGATCTTGTCGAACTGGCCGCCGTCGTTGAAGTGGACCTTCTGCGCTTCGGACAGCGAGCCGAACAGTTCCTGCACGGTGAACAGCTTGATCGGCTTGAAGGTGTTCGAGTATTTCTTGAGCACCGCCGGCGAATGCGGACGGATGGAATGCCTGGCGGCGATCTCCTGGCCTTCTTCCGAGTAAAGGAAGTTCAGGTAGGCCCTGGCGAGGTCCGCCGTGCCCTTCTTGGCGACCGTGCGCTCGACGACGGCGACCGGATTCTCGGCCACGATGCTCATCGACGGATAAACCACGTCGACCTTGTTGGCGCCGAATTCCTTGTTGACCGACTCGACCTCGGATTCGAAGGTGATCAGCACGTCGCCGGTGTTGCGCTGCAGGAAGGCGGTGGTCGCGTCGCGGCCGCCGCGCGCCAGCACCGGCACGTTCTTGTACAGCTTGGTGAGGAACTCGTGGGCCTGCGCGTCGGTGCCGCCCTTCTTCTTCACGTAGCCCCAGGCCGCGAGGTACGCATAGCGGCCGTTGCCGCCGGTCTTCGGATTGACGACCACGACCTGGACACCGGGCTTGACCAGGTCGTCCCAGTCCTTGATGCCCTTGGGATTGCCGTTGCGGGTCAGGAACAGCATGGTCGACGACGTCGGCGACGCGTTGTCCGGGAAGCGCTTGGCCCAGTCCTTGGCGACCACGCCCTTTTCGGCGAGGAACTCGATGTCGGTCGTGGTGTTCATCGTCACGACGTCGGCGTCCAGGCCGTCGGCCACGGCGCGCGCCTGTGCGCTGGAGCCGCCGTGGGCCTGGTCGATCTTCACGTCCTTGCCCGTGGCCTTCTTGTAGGCCGGGATGAAGGCGGCGTTGATGTCCTTGTAGAACTCGCGCGCGACGTCGTACGAGGCGTTCAGCAGGGTCTGCTGGGCGGAGGCGATGCCGCTGGCGGCGAGCGCGATGGCGGCGAGGAAAGTCCTGGTCCTGGGCTTCATGGTCGGTACTGCTTCTTACTTGTTCGGTTGCGGGGTGAGCCGCAGATAGGGTTTGACGGCCCTGTAGCCCTTGGGAAAGCGCTGGGCGATTTCCGCGGGGTCCTGGATCGCCGGGATGATCACGACGTCGTCGCCGTCCTTCCAGTTGACAGGCGTCGCGACCTTGTAATTGTCCGTCAGTTGCAGCGAGTCGATCACGCGCAGGATCTCGTCGAAGTTGCGGCCGGTGCTGGCCGGATAGGTCAGCGTCGCGCGGATGGCGTGTTTGGGGTCGATGATGAACACGCTGCGCACTGTGGCATTGGCCAGCGAATTCGGGTGGATCATGTCGTAGAGCACCGAGACTTTCCGGTCGGCGTCGGCCAGGATCGGGAAGTCGACGGTCGTGTTCTGGGTCTCGTTGATGTCCTTGATCCAGTTGCCGTGGGATTCCAGCGGGTCGACGCTCACCGCGATGGGCTTCACGCCGCGCCTGGCGAATTCGCCCGAAAGAGCCGCCGTCTTGCCCAGTTCGGTCGTGCAGACGGGGGTGAAGTCCGCGGGATGCGAAAACAGCACGACCCATGAACCGCCGGCCCACTGGTGGAACTGGATCGGCCCGGCGGTGGAGTCCTGCAGGAAGTCCGGGGCGGTGTCGCCGAGTCTCAAGGTCGCCATGGGAATCCCGTTTGTATAAGCCAGAGCGGAATTGTGGGGATGTCCCCTTCAAACTCAAACGACTATCTGGTTGTTAATTTATCTCTGCTGGCGCATATAGAACCCTTGCTGAGAAACGCTACGGTAGTCCGCAAGGCGGCTTGCTTGTAGGTCGCAGCCTACTGGAGCCAACAGCGACTTCCTGCACTGGGCTGGCTCTGCCACGGGAAGAATCTGGCTCACCAATTAGAAGCCATGACGCCCAGCACAACCCTCCAGGGCGCCTCGACGCCGCCACCATTGCCGTCCGCTGTCCAGGGTGTCCCCAGCCACCACCACCGCCAGTTCGAAGTCATGGGAGCGCATTACGCGCCCGATGCCACGACCTTCACCGTCTGGGCGCCCAATGCGCGGGACGTCGCCCTCGTCGGCGCGTTCAACGGCTGGGAGCCACAGGCGCTGCGGCGGCTGGACGACGGCACGGGCCGCTGGAGCGCCAAGGTGCATGGCGTCCAGCCCGGCGACTGCTACAAGTACCGCATCCACGGCGCCCATGGCGAGGTGATGGACAAGGCAGACCCGTACGCCCGGCGCTGCGAACACCCGCCCGGCACCGCCTCGCGCGTCTGGGACCTGGCCTACGAATGGGGCGATTCCGAGTGGATGGCCAGGCGCGGGCAGGCGCAGTCGCACCGCAGCGCGATGTCGATCTACGAAGTCCATCTCGGCTCCTGGCAGCGCGCGGAGGACGGCGGCTTCCTGAACTACCGCGAGATCGCGCAGCGGCTGGCGGCCCATTGCGAGGCGCTGGGCTTCACCCACGTGGAGCTGATGCCCGTCACCGAGCATCCGTTCTACGGCTCCTGGGGCTACCAGACCACGGGCTACTACGCGCCGACGGCGCGCTACGGCACGCCGCAGGACCTGATGGCGATGGTCGACACGCTGCACCAGCGCGGGATCGGCGTGATCCTGGACTGGGTCGCGTCGCATTTCCCGTCGGACGCCTGGGCCCTGGCCCGCTTCGACGGCACCGAGCTCTACGAGCATGCCGACCCGCGGCTGGGCTTCCATCCGCAGTGGAACAGCCTGATCTTCAACTACGGCCGCTACGAGGTCCGCGATTTTCTGATCAGCAACGCCATCTTCTGGCTGGAGACCTACCACTTCGACGCAATCCGCGTCGACGCGGTCGCCTCCATGCTGTACCTGGATTTCGCGCGCGAGCCCGGCCAGTGGCTCCCCAACCGCGAGGGCGGCAACAAGAACTACGAGGCCGTGCACTTCCTGCAGGACCTGAACCGCTCGGTGTACGCCGAATTCCCCGACGTCCACGTGATGGCCGAGGAATCCACCGCCTGGGCCGGCGTCACCCGTCCGGTGCACGACGGCGGCCTGGGCTTCGGCATGAAGTGGAACATGGGCTGGATGAACGACACGCTGCGCTACGTGGCGCGGCCGCACTTCTTTCGCAAGTGGCACGGCGACGACATCCGCTTCTCCGCCGTCTACGCGTTCAACGAGAACTTCATCCTGCCGCTGTCGCACGACGAGGTGGTCTACGGCAAGGGCAGCCTGCTGGAGCGCCAGCCGGGCGACGAGTGGCAGTGCTTCGCCGGCCTGCGCACGCTGTACGGCTACATGTGGACGCACCCGGGCAAGAAGCTGCTGTTCATGGGCGGCGAATTCGCCCAGCCGCGCGAATGGCACCACGAGCGCACGCTGGACTGGCAGCTCTGGGACCTGCCGGCCCACGCCGGCGTGGCGCGCTGGATCGGCGACCTGAACGCCGCGTACCGCAAGGTGCCGGCGCTGCATCGCTACGACTTCGACCACCGCGGCTTCGCCTGGGCGCCGCTGCGCCAGGCCGACCCGACGGTGCTGGCGTTTTTCCGCCGCGGCGAGCCCGGCGATGCGGCGGTGCTCGTGCTGTGCAACATGACGCCCGAGGTGCGGCACGGCCTGCAGGTCGGCCTGCCGCACGCCGGCCCCTGGTACGAACTCCTGAACAGCGATGCCGGGATCTACGGCGGCAGCGGCGTCGGCAATCTCGGCCAGGTCGAGGCCGTCGCCGGGTCCCTCGGGAATCAGCCCGCCAGCGCGTCGCTGACGCTGCCGCCGCTTGCGACGCTGGTGCTGTGCGACCGGCCGCCCGATTCCTTTCCCCCTGCCACCCCCGGAGCACGTCATGTCCTCTAACCACAAAGTCCTGGCCTTCGTCATGGCCGGCGGCGAAGGTTCCCGCCTGCACCCGCTGACCGCAAGCCGCTGCAAGCCCGCCGTGCCCTTCAACGGCAAGCACCGCATCGTCGATTTCGTGCTGTCCAACCTGGTCAACTCCGAGATCTACTCGATCTACCTGCTGGTGCAATACAAGTCGCAGTCGCTGATCGAGCACATCCGGCAGTCGTGGACGATGACGCGCTTCATCCCGCACCATTTCGTCACCGTCGTGCCGCCGCAGATGCGCAACGGGCCCGAGTGGTTCCAGGGCACGGCGGACGCGGTGTTCCAGAACATCCACCTGATCGAGAGCTTCAAGCCCGACATCGTGGCCGTCTTCGGCGCCGACCACGTCTACCGGATGGACGTGCGGCAGATGATCGATTTCCACGTCAAGACCGGGGCCCAGGCCAGCGTCGCCACCATCCCCGTCAGGCTGGACCAGTGCGACCAGTTCGGCATCGTCGAGATCGACGACGAGCACCGCATCACCGACTTCATCGAGAAGCCCGGGACCACCGCTCCGATGCCGGGCAGCAACACCCACGCCCTGGCCTCCATGGGCAACTACATCTTCAACGCCGACGTGCTGCTGCAGGCGCTGCACAGGATGCACGAAACCGGCGACACCGACTTCGGCAAGCACATCCTGCCGTCCATGGTGAAGAGCCACAAGCTGGTCGCCTACGACTTCGACACCAACAGCATCCCCGGTACCGAGCCCTACGAGGAGCACGCCTACTGGCGCGACGTCGGCACCATCGACGCCTACTTCGACGCGCACTTCGACACGCTGGGCGCCGCGCCGAAATTCCGCATGACCAACAGCCGCTGGCCGATCTACGCCAGCCCCGACCAGGCCGAATCGGCCCAGATCGAGAACGGCGTCATCAACCGTTCGATCGTCGGCTCGGGCTGCGTCGTCGACGGCGCCTCGCTGGACCACGCGATGCTGCGGCGCTCGGTGCTGGTGGAGCGCAACGCCAGGCTCGAGCACTGCATCGTGATGGAGCGCTCGCGCATCGGGACCGGCGCCCAGGTGCGGCGCGCCATCATCGACCAGGACAACGACGTGCCGCCGCAGGAGCGCATCGGCTTGGACCTGGAGCAGGACCGCAAGCGCTTCCAGGTGACCGAGAGCGGCATCGTTGTCGTTCCCAGCGGCTTCTTCCCGCCGCGCACCAGCGTGTCGCCTTTCCTGTCGGTCGAAGAGCCGGCCCAGCTCGCGGCCGACAGCGTGCCCCGGATCGAGGTGGTCACATGACGCTGGACTCCGGTTTGGCCGCCCAGGCCGGCGAGACGGCCGCGGCCGCGAGCGACGCGGGAGCGTATCGATGCGAAGCGGGCCGGCCCTGGCCGCTGGGCGCGACGCCGCGCGACGGCGGCGTCAACTTCGCGGTGTTTTCCGGTGCGGCGCAGAAGGTCGAGATCTGCCTGTTCGACGGCACGGGAACGCGCGAGTCCCAGCGCATCGCCCTGCCCTGTCGCAGCGACAACGTCTGGCACGGCTTCGTGCCGGGCCTGCAGGCCGGCGCGCTCTATGGCCTGCGGGTCCATGGCCCCTATGAGCCCGAGTCGGGGCTGCGCTGCAACCCGGCCAAGCTGCTGCTGGACCCGTATGCGCGGGCGCTGGACCGGCCCCTGCGCGGCGCGGCCTGGCAGTACGCCTATACCCTGGGCAACCCGGACCAGGACCTGCAGCCGGACCCGGTCGACAACGCCGCCGGCGCCGCCAAGTGCATCGTCGTCGACAGCCGTTTCGACTGGGGTGACGACGCGCCGCCGGCGACGCCGATGTCGCGCAGCGTCTTCTACGAAGTGCACGTCAAGGGTTTCACCAAGCAGATGAACGACGTTCCCGAGGCGCTGCGCGGAACCTACGCCGGCCTGGCGACGGAACCGGCGATCGCGCACCTCAAGCGCATGGGCGTCACCGCCGTGGAACTGCTGCCCGTCCACGCATTCAACGACGAGCGCCGCCTGGTCGACCTGGGCCTGGGCAACTACTGGGGCTACAACACGGTCGGCTTCTTCGCGGCCGAGCCGCGCTACGCCTCGCGGCCCGGCGTCGACGAGTTCAAGTCCATGGTCAAGGCCCTGCACGCGGCCGGCCTCGAGGTGATCCTCGACGTGGTCTACAACCACACGGCGGAAGGCAATCACCTGGGGCCGACGGTGTGCTTCAAGGGCATCGACAACGGCGCGTACTACCGGCTGGCGCCGGACCCGCGCTACTACGTCGACTTCACCGGCACCGGCAACACGGTGGACGCCAGCAATCCCGCGACGCTGCGCCTGGTCATGGACAGCCTGCGCTACTGGGTCCAGGAGATGCACGTCGACGGCTTCCGCTTCGACCTGGCGCCGGCGATCGGCCGCAACGGCGCGGGCGAATTCGACCACCGCGCGCCCTTCCTGGCGGCGGTGGCGCAGGACCCGGTGCTGTGCAAGGTCAAGCTGATCGCCGAGCCCTGGGACATCGGCGAGAACGGCTACCAGGTCGGCGGCTTCCCGCCCGGCTGGTCGGAGTGGAACGGGCGCTACCGCGACACGGTGCGCGACTTCTGGCGCAGCTCCGAAGGCGCGATCCGCGACTTCGCCTCCCGCCTGTGCGGCTCGGCCGACATCTACGCCTACTCGGGCCGCGATCCGACGGCCAGCGTCAACTGCATCACGGTGCACGACGGCTTCACGCTGCACGACCTGGTCAGCTACAACGACAAGCACAACGAAGCCAACGCGGAGGAGAACCGCGACGGCGAAAGCCACAACCGCAGCTGGAACTGCGGCGCGGAAGGCGACACCAGGGACCCGGAAGTGCTGGCGCTGCGCGAGCGGCAAAAGCGCAACTTCCTGGCGACGCTGCTGGTGTCGCGCGGCGTGCCGCTGCTGCTGGGCGGCGACGAGATGAGCCGCACCCAGGGCGGCAACAACAACGCCTACTGCCAGGACAACGGCGTGAGCTGGATCGACTGGGAGCGGGCCGGGCGCAACGACCAGCTGATCGAGTTCGTGCGGGCGCTGATCGCGCTGCGCAACGAACTGCCGGTGCTGCGCCAGAACAGCTGGCTGACCGGCGAGGAAAGCGAGGACGGCGCGCGCGACATCGGCTGGTACAGCGTCTGGGGCCAGGACATGACGCAGGAGGAATGGGACGATCCCGCCGTGCGCTGCGTCGCCGCACTGCTGGACGGACGCTGCGCCGACGAGCCCGGCCCCACCGTGCTGCTGGCCTTCAACGCGTCGCGCGACGCCGTCACCTTCACCCTCCCGCCCCAGCCCGAAGGCACGCCGCCCTGGCAGCTGCGCGTCGACACGGCGCGCGGCCACCTCGGGCCGCACGAGGCCGACAGCATCGAGGCCGGCGGCCAGCTGGAATTGCAAAGCCACGCCATGGCCGTGCTGGTCCAGGCGGGCGGAGCCTGACATGCGCAGCCAGCATCGAATGCCTTTCGGGGCCACGCCGCGCGTGGGCGGCGGCGTCGACTTCCGGCTCTGGGCGCCCGCGGCGCAAAACTGCGAACTGGCGCTGTACGATGGCCCGGGCGGCGCACCGTCCTTGCTGCCGGCGCAAGCCGACGCCGACGGCTGGTGGCACTGCGCCGCCGAGACCGCGGCCGCGGGCAGCCGCTACCAGTGGCGCATCGACGGCGACCTGCTGGTCCCCGATCCGGCGTCGCGCGACAACCCGGACGGCGTGCACCAGCCCAGCCGGGTCGTGGACCCGACCCGCTTCGAATGGGACGACGGCTGGAAGGGCCGACCCTGGAGCGACGTCGTGCTCTACGAGCTGCACGTCGGCACCTTCACCCGCGAAGGAACTTTCGCCGCCGCGGCAGCCAAGCTGGAGCAACTGGCGCAGCTCGGGATCACGGCCATCGAGCTGATGCCGCTGGCGGCTTTCGGCGGGCGCTTCGGCTGGGGCTACGACGGCGTGCTGCCGTTCGCGCCGCATCCGGCCTACGGCACGCCCGACGACCTCAAGCGGCTGATCCGGCAGGCGCACCGGCTGAACCTGATGGTGTTCCTCGACGTGGTCTACAACCACTTCGGTCCGGAAGGCAACTACCTGGGCCGCTATGCGCCGGATTTCTTCTCCAGGACCCACCAGAGCCCCTGGGGCGCGGCGATCAATTTCGACGGGCCGGGCAGCCGCACGGTGCGCGACTTCTTCATCCACAACGCCCTGTACTGGATCGAGGAATTCCGCGTCGACGGCCTGCGGCTGGACGCCGTGCATGCGATCACCGACAGCAGCCAGCCGGACGTGGTGCAGGAACTGTCGCAACGCGTGCGCGACGCGGTGGGCGAGCGCCATGTGCACCTGGTGACCGAGAACGAAAACAACGCCCACCAGCGGCTGGCGACCAGCCCCGAGCCCGGACGCTACGACGGCCAGTGGAACGACGATTTCCACCACGCGCTGTTCGTCGCGCTCACCGGAGACAGCAGCGGCTATTACCACGACTACGGCAAGGATCCGGTCGACCTGCTGGCGCGCTCGCTCACCCACGGCATGCTGTTCGAAGGCTCGCACCGCAAGCCCGGCGGCGCCCGCGAACAATGCATCGCGGCAC
>JAQGNJ010000014.1 GCA_028291885.1 Ramlibacter sp.
CGGCGCCCGATGCGGCGGGCGCCGGAGCGGCCGGAACCGCAGCGCGGTCGAGCACGCTGCCCGAGTCCGCAGGACGCAGGTTGCCGAAGTAAGCCAGCGCCAGCGTGCAGACGAAGAACACGGCCGCAAGCACAGCGGTCGTGCGCGACAGGAAGTTGGCGCTGCCGCTGGCGCCGAACAGGCTGCCCGAACCGCCGCTGCCGAAAGCGGCGCCCATGTCGGCGCCCTTGCCATGCTGGACCAGGATCAGGCCGATCATGCCCAGGGCCGTGAGCATCTGCACGGCCAGCACGATGGTGAGAAACACATTCATTCGAATACTCCAGTTTTTTTGTTCGCCATCAGGCGCGTGCCACGCACGCGGCTGCGATGATTTGAAGAAAGTCGGCCGCCTTGAGCGACGCGCCGCCGATCAGGCCGCCATCGATGTCGGGCTGGGCCAGCAGGCTGGCCGCGTTGGCGGCGTTCATGCTGCCGCCGTAGAGGATGTGGATCCGCTCGGAATGCCCCGTCGCCGCCTTCAGCTGGGCGCGCAGCACGGAATGCACCTGCTGCGCCTGCTCGGGCGTCGCCGTCCTGCCGGTGCCGATGGCCCAGACCGGCTCGTAGGCGACCGCGATCTCGCTGATGCAGTGGCCGTTGGCGTGGATCACCGCGGCCAGCTGGCGCTTGACAACTTCTTCGGTCCTGCCGGCTTCGCGCTCGGCCAGCGTCTCGCCGACGCAGACGATCGGCGTGATGCCATGCGCCAGCGCGATCTTGGCCTTGTCGGCGACGACGGCGTCCGATTCGCAGTGGTACTGGCGCCGCTCGGAATGGCCGACGATCGCGAAGCGCGCGCCGAATTCCTTGAGCATCGAAGCCGAGACCTCGCCGGTGTACGCGCCCTGCTCGTGCTGCGACACGTCCTGCGCGCCGAGCTCCAGCGCCGAGCCGTGCCTAAGCATCTGCACCTGCGCCAGGTAGGGCGCGGGAACGCACACTGCGACGCTGCAATCGGCGCCGGCCATGCCGGCGATCACGGCGCGCACCAGCGCGTCGTTGGCAGCGATGCTGCCGTTCATCTTCCAGTTGCCGGCGATCAGTTTACGCATGTAGCCCCCACGTTTGCCGCGGAGCGGCTGCACTGCCCCCCGAGGGGGCTTGAGCTTGCTTGAAGCGGTTCTGCGCTGCTCTCATGCTCATGACCACGTCAGCACGATCTTGCCGATGTGCTGGTTCGATTCCATCAGCGCGTGGGCTTGCGCCGCCTGCGCCGCGGGGAAGGTCTTGTAGATCACGGGCTTGATCGCGCCGCGCTCGACCAGCGGCCAGACGTTCTTTTCCAGCGACCGGGCGATGGCGGCCTTGAACGCCACCGGCCGCGGCCGCAGCGTCGAGCCGGTGATCACGAGCCGCTTGCGCAGCACCATGCCGGCGTTGAATTCGGCCTTGATGCCGCCCTGCACGGCGATGATGACCAGCCGCCCGTCTTCCGCCAGGCATTCCACCTCGCGGGCGACGTAGCTGCCGGCAACCATGTCGAGGATGACGTCGACGCCCTTGCCGTCGGTGAGCTTCTTGGCTTCCACCGCGAAGTCCTGCGTCTTGTAGTTGATCGCGTGGTCCGCGCCCAGCTCCAGGCAGGCCTGGCACTTCTCGTCGCTGCCGGCCGTGGCGATGACGGTTGCGCCCAGCGCCTTGGCCATCTGGATCGCCGTCACGCCGATGCCGCTGGTGCCGCCCTGCACCAGCAGGGTCTCGCCGGCTTGAAGCCTGACGCGGTCGAACACGTTGGTCCAGACCGTGAAGAAGGTTTCGGGCAGCGAAGCCGCCTCCACGTCGCCCAGGCCGTTGGGAACTGGCAGGCACTGGCCGACCGGCGCGACGCACAGTTCGGCATAGCCGCCGCCGGCCACCAGCGCGCAGACGCGGTCGCCGACCTTGAAGCCGGCCGCCGCCATGGCCGCCGCATCGCCGGCGATGATCTCGCCGGCCACCTCGAGCCCCGGGATGTCGGAGGCGCCGGGCGGCACGGGATAGTTGCCGGTGCGCTGCAGCACGTCGGGCCGGTTGACGCCGCTGGCCGCGACGCGGATCAGCAGTTCGCCGGCGCCGGCTACAGGGTCCGGCCGCTCGCCCAGACGCAGGACGTCGGGCGGGCCATAGGAAGTGATTTCAACAGCTTTCATGGTCTCTTTGCTCCGGCCGGCGCCTCGAAGGGCGCCGGCAACTCTCGCACGGAGTGCCTTCAGGCCTGGTCGTCGACCGGCGTGTGCGGCAGCGGATCGCGCGGCTGCTGGTCGCCGCGGCCTTGCTGGTCGCCACGGAACTGCTGGTCGCGATTCTGCTGCTCGCCGCGGAACGGCTGATCGCCGCGCGGCTGCTGGTCGCCACGGAACTGCTGGTCGCGCTGGCCGCGGTCTTCGCGCGGCGCACGGTCTTCCCGCGGCGGGCGCTGTTCGCGCTGGCCGCCGAAGCGATCGTCCTGCGGTGCGCCCGCCGGGCGCTCCAGCAAGGCCTTCATCGACAGCTTGACGCGACCCTTCTCGTCGGTCTCGAGCACCTTGACCTTGACGATCTGGCCTTCCGACAGGTAGTCGGTGACCTTCTCGACGCGCTCGTGGGCGATCTGGCTGATGTGCAGCAGGCCGTCCTTGCCGGGCAGCAGGTTGACCAGCGCGCCGAAGTCCAGGATCTTGGTGATCGCGCCTTCGTAGACCTTGCCGATCTCGACTTCCGCCGTGATCTGCTCGATGCGCTTCTTGGCGACATCGGCCTTCTCGGCGTCGGTGGCGGCGATGGTGATGGTGCCGTCTTCCTCGATGTTGATCTGGCAGCCGGTCTCTTCGGTCAGCGCGCGGATGACGGCGCCGCCCTTGCCGATCACGTCGCGGATCTTCTCGGGGTTGATCTTCATCGTGTAGAGCTTGGGCGCGAAGGTGCTCACTTCGGTCTTCGCCTCGCCCATCGCCTCCTGCATCTTGCCCAGGATGTGCATGCGCGCTTCCTTGGCCTGCGCCAGTGCGACCTGCATGATTTCCCTGGTGATGCCCTGGATCTTGATGTCCATCTGCAGCGCCGTGATGCCGTTGGTGGTGCCGGCGACCTTGAAGTCCATGTCGCCCAGGTGGTCCTCGTCGCCCAGGATGTCGGTCAGCACGGCGAAGCGGTTGCCGTCCTTGATCAGGCCCATCGCGATGCCGGCCACGTGGGCCTTCATCGGCACGCCGGCGTCCATCAGCGACAGGCAGCCGCCGCAGACGGAGGCCATCGACGACGAACCGTTGGATTCGGTGATCTCCGAGACCACGCGCATCGTGTACGGGAATTCTTCCTTGGTCGGCAGCACGCCCAGCAGCGCGCGCTTGGCGAGCCGGCCGTGGCCGACTTCGCGGCGCTTGGTGCTGCCCATGCGGCCCACTTCGCCGGTGGCGAAGGGAGGCATGTTGTAGTGGAACATGAAGCGGTCTTCGAACTCGCCCATCAGGGCGTCGATGCGCTGCGCGTCGCGCTCGGTGCCCAGCGTGGTGATGACCAGCGCCTGGGTTTCGCCGCGCGTGAACAGCGAGGAGCCGTGGGTGCGCGGCAGCACGCCGGTGCGGATCTCGATCGGGCGCACGGTGCGGGTGTCGCGGCCGTCGATGCGGGGCTCGCCCGACAGGATCTGGCTGCGAACGATCTTGGCTTCGATGTCGAACAGCAGGCTTTCCACCTTGGAGGAATCGACGTCGCCGACGTCGGCCTTCAGGTCGGCCATCACGGCGCCGGTGGCTTCGCGCAGGGCCTGGGTGCGGGCCTGCTTGCTGCGGATCTGGTAGGCAGCGCGGATCTTGCTCTCGGCGTAGCCGGTGACCTTGGCGATGAAGGCTTCGTCCTTGGCGGCCGGCTTCCAGTCCCAGACCGGCTTGCCGGCCTCGCGCACCAGCTCATCGATCGCTTTGATGGCGATGTTGCCCTGCTCGTGGCCGAACACCACGGCGCCCAGCATGATGTCTTCGGACAGCTGCTTGGCTTCCGATTCGACCATCAGCACGGCGGCTTCGGTGCCCGCGACCACCAGGTCCAGCAGCGAATCCTTGCGCTGGGTCTGGCCGGGGTTCAGGACGTATTCGCCGTTGATGTAGCCGACGCGGGCGGCGCCGATCGGGCCGGCGAAGGGAACGCCGGAGATGGCGAGAGCGGCGCTCGAGCCGATCATGGCGGCGATGTCGGGGTCCACTTCCGGGTTCAGCGACACGGTGTGGATGACCACGTGCACCTCATTGAGGAAGCCCTCGGGGAACAGCGGGCGGATCGGGCGGTCGATCAGGCGGCTGGTCAGCGTTTCGAGTTCGCTCGGCTTGGCTTCGCGCTTGAAGAAGCTGCCGGGGATCTTGCCGGCGGCGTAGGTCTTCTCGATGTAGTCGACGGTGAGCGGGAAGAAGTCCTGGCCCGGCTTGGCGGACTTGGACGCGACCACGGTGCAAAGCACGACGGTGCCTTCGATGTCGACGACGACGGCGCCGGAAGCCTGGCGGGCGATCTCGCCCGTCTCGAGGGTGACCTTGTGCTGGCCCCACTGGAAGCTCTTGGTGACCTTGTTGAAGATGCTCATGTTTTTTCTCCTGTTGATCCGGCGCATCGGCTGCGCCTGGGGCCCGGAGCGGAACACGAGGCATTCTTCAGAACCCCGGGGCGATGCCCTGGACGCTGAAGAATGTCTTGTATTGCCGTCTCCGAAGTGCAAAGCGCCTGAGCTAGCGGGCTAACTCAGGCGCCTTGTCATTCTTTGTTCCTGCTTACTTGCGCAGGCCCAGCTTGGCGATCAGCGCGGTGTAGCGCTCGGCGTCCTTGTTCTTCAGGTACGTCAGCAGGCTCTTGCGCTGGTTGACCATGCGCAGCAGGCCACGGCGGCCGTGGTGGTCCTTGGCGTGGGTCTTGAAGTGCGGGGTGAGTTCGTTGATGCGGGCCGTCAGCAGTGCGACTTGCACTTCGGGGCTGCCGGTGTCGGTAGCGGAGCGTGCATTGGCCTTGACGACTTCGGCCTTGATGGAAGCGGCGATCATTCAGTTTCCTTGGAATTCGCGACTGGCGTCGCGACGGGTTTCAACTTGCGTTGGCAGCTGGAACTGCACGCCAACGTGCGCTTGCGGGATGCAAAGCCTTGGAATTATAGCCCGGAAGGGCTCACCCGGCTGGCTGGGCCTTCAGCCAGGCCCCGAGCCGGTCCACGCCTTGGGCCAGCCGGGCGGGATCCTTGGAGGCGAAGCACCAGCGCAGCCAGCCCTGGGCCTCGGGGCCGAAGGCATTGCCCGGCGCCAGCCCCAGCCCCGCTTCGGCGACCAGGCGCTTGGCGACGTCGAGCGAGTCGCCGAAGCCGTCGAGCCGGAAAAACGCGTACATCCCGCCGCGTGCGGCATCGACCTGGACGCGCGGCAGATCCTTGAGCAGGGGCACCAGCGTGTCCCGGCAATGCTTGAGGTGGGCGACGACACGCGGCGTGACCTCTTCCGTGCGCTGCAGCGCCACGATGCCGGCGCGCTGCGTGAAGACGCTGGCGCAGGAGGTGTTGAATTCCACCAGCTTGCCCATGGAGTGGGTCAGCGACGGCGGCATCACGAGCCAGCCCAGACGCCAGCCGGTCATGAGGAAGCTCTTGGAGAAGCTGTGGACCACCACCAGGCGGTCTTCCGGCTCGGCCAGGTCCAGGAAGCTGGGAGCGCAACGGTTCTCGCTCCTGTCGTAGTACAGCCGCTCGTAGACCTCGTCGGCGAGGATCCAGGTGCCGGTCTTGCGGCAGTGCTCCAGGATGGCCTGCTGCTCGGCGCGCTCCAGCGTCCATCCCGTCGGGTTGTTGGGCGCGTTCAGGATCAGCAGCTTGGTCCTGGCCGTGACCTGCGCCAGCAGCGCCTGCAGGTCCAGCTTCCAGCTGCCGCCCTGCGGCTGCAGCGAAAAGCAGCGCAGGTCGGCGCCCAGGATCAGCGGCTGCGCCGTCAGGTTGGGCCAGACCGGCGTGACGGCGACCACCTGGTCACCGGCGTCCACCAGCGCCTGCACCGCCAGCATCAGCGCGTTGACGCCGCCCGAGGTGATCGCGATGCGGTTGCTGGCGACGTCGCCGTGCAGCGCGCTCATGTAGCCGGCGACAGCCTCGCGCAGCTCGGGCAGGCCGAGATTGTGCGAATAGAAGGTTTCGCCCTTCTGCAGCGATTCGATCGCCGCCTGGCGGATGAAGTCGGGCGTGACCTCGTCGCTCTCGCCAAACCAGAAGGCCAGCACGTCGGCGCGCCCCATGCCGGCGTTCGCGACTTCGCGGATCCTGGATTCTTCGAGGTTGATCAGGGTTTGGCGCATTGGGAGATTGTCTCTCGTAGGCTGGGGTGGGGCACCCCAGCCTACGGCTTCACCATCTTGCAGCTCGTGGGCATCTCCGCCTGGGCCGGCGGGATGACCTTGATGACGCGAAAGCCGTAGCCGGAACCTTCGACGTCGAACTTCACGCCCGGACGGCCCTGCCTGTCCATCATGCCGACGACCAGCGGCTGCTGGAACTGGTGGTCGGCGGCGCGCATGGTGCCGCCCTGCCCGCTGAGGCTGACGCTGGTCTTTTCCAGCGCCGAAGCGACGGCGGCGGCTTCGAGCGATCCGGCCCGGGCCATCGCGGAAGCGAGCGCTTCGACGGCCAGCTGCATGCGCATGTGGACATAGTCGTCGGCGGGATCGGGGAAGCGCTTGCGGAACGACTGGTAGAAGGCCTCGCTCTCGCGTGTCGGCATGTTCGGCAGCCAGTCGGCCACCGCGATCACGCGGCCCAGGCCGGCGTCGCCGATCGCGGCCGGCGCGCCCAGCGCATTGCCGTAGAAGGTGTAGAACTTGCCGTCGTAGCCGGCGTCGCGCGCCGCCTTGACCAGCAGCGTCAGGTCGCTGCTGAAGTTGCCGGTGATCACGGCATCGGCGCCGCTGGCCTTGATCTTGGTGGCATAGGGCGCGAAATCCTTGATCCGCAGCAGCGGATGCAGTTCGTCGCCGACGATGCCGACGTCGGGCCGCTGGACCCCGAGCTGGCGCCGCGCCTCGCGCAGCACGGCCTGGCCGAAGCTGTAGTCCTGCCCGAACAGGTAGACCGACTTGAGCGCCCGGTCCTCCTTGAGCACCGACATCAGCGCCGCCATCCGCATGTCGGCGTGGGCGTCGAAGCGGAAATGCCAGAAGCTGCACTTCTCGTTGGTCAGGATGGGATCGACCGCGGAGTAATTCAGGAGCAGCACGCGGCGCGACGGCTCGCGCTCGTTGTGCTTGTTGATCGCCTCGATCAGGGCCGCCGTCACGGCCGACGAATTGCCCTGCAGGATGAAGCGGGCGCCGCCGTCGATGGCCGAACGCAGCGCCGACAGCGCCTCCTCGATCTGGCCCTTGCTGTCATAGCGCTCCAGGGCCAGCGGACGGCTGCCGCCGGCCAGCTTGACGCCGCCGCGGGCGTTGACCCTTTCCACCGCCCACAGCAGGTTGCGGAACACCGCCTCGCCGCCGTTCGCGTTGCCGCCGGACAGGCCCTCGATGAGGGCCAGCACGATCGGCGAATCGGCCTGGGCTTGCGCCAGGGCGGGAAAACATAGCGTTGCCAGCAGGGATTTCAAGACCCTACGTCGCGGATTTTTCATCACTGGAATTTCCTTGAAAACGGCCGCTTGGGGCACAGATGGTGTGCATGCGGCGATCGATTGAAAGCCGCGCAGTTTAAGCCACGCAACAACCGCAACCCACGCAAGGAGTCCACCATGTTTTTCGCACCCGTCGTTCGCACCCGCGCCGTCGCGCCGTCGTTCCGTTCCTTCGACCGCAGCTTCGAGCGCTTCGTCAATGAAGCCTTCTTCAACCCCGCCGTCCAGGGCGTCAACGTCCAGCAGGACGACAAGGCCTGGACCGTCACGCTCGACCTGCCTGGCGTGAGCCGGGAAGATCTGTCGATCGCGACCGAAGGCAGCGTGGTCCGCATCGAGACCAAGGCCGAAGCCGCGCGCCAGTACAAGGCCGCCTACGAGCTGCCGCAGGAGATCGACGTCGACGCCAGCTCCGCCAAGCTCGAAAACGGCGTGCTGACCCTGACCCTCGCCAAGCAGGTCCCCGTCAGCAACGTCAAGCAGATCGAAGTCAGGTAATCCGGGAGCGGGGACAAGGACGCAGAAGACGCCAAAGAGCGCAGAAGACGCAAAAGAATAAAAAACCTTTAAGGTTTTTTCTGCGACTTCTGCGTCACTTCTGCGCGTTCTGCGTCCGGCTGTCCGCTTTAAAGTTCAGCCAGAGGCCACCGGGGTTTGACGTCGAAAGCGTAAACCGAGGTGGCCGTTTGCTGTCCGGACTGCAGGCGCATGGCGGCGGCCATGGCGATCATGGCGCCGTTGTCGGTGCACAGGTGCAGCTCGGGATAGTGCACGCGGATGGCGCAGCGGGCGCACGCGGCATCGAGCTGCTCGCGCAGCAGCCGGTTGGCGCCGACACCGCCGGCGACGACGACACGCTTCAGCCCGGTCGCCATCAGCGCCGACATCGTTTTTTTCACCAGCACGTCCACGATCGCGGCTTCGGTCGACGCGGCGAGATCGGCCTTGCGGGCCTCGAGCTCGTCGCCGAGCTTCTTGGCTTGCGTCATGACGGCCGTCTTCAATCCCGCGAACGAGAAATCCAGGTTGCCGCTGTGCAGCAGCGGTCGCGGAAGCTTGAAGGCGTCGCCCCGCCCCTGCTGCGCCAGGCGCGACAGCGCGGGGCCGCCGGGATAGCCCAGGCCCATCAGCTTGGCCGACTTGTCGAAGGCTTCGCCGGCGGCGTCGTCGATGGTCTCGCCCAGCAGCTGGTAGTGCCCGACGCCGTCCACCCGCATCAACTGGGTGTGGCCGCCGGAGACCAGCAGCGCGACGAAGGGAAATTGCGGCGGGTCGGCGCTCAGGAAGGGCGAGAGCAGGTGGCCCTCGAGGTGGTGCACGCCCAGCACCGGCTTGTCCAGCGCGGCGCCCAGGGCGCAGGCCACGCCGGCGCCGACCAGCAGCGCACCGGCCAGGCCGGGTCCGCGCGTGTAGGCGACGACGTCCACCTCCGCCAGCGCCCGGCCGCTCTCGCGCAGCACCTCTTCGGCCAGTGGCAGGACGCGGCGGATGTGGTCGCGGCTCGCGAGTTCCGGCACCACGCCGCCATAGGCCTGGTGCATCTCGATCTGGCTGTGCAATGCATGAGCCAGCAGCCGCGGACAGCCCGCCTCCTGCGTTTGCACCACCGCAACGCCCGTCTCGTCACACGAAGATTCGATCCCCAGCACCAGCATGCCGCCGAGTTTAGGTGAAGCACCCAAACCGGCCGGGACGAAGGGCCGTTCTGGCCCGGAACTTGCGCCATCGCAGGCCATGAGCGAGCCATTGCGAATCGTGGTCGTGGCGCCCGACCTGGCGGTCAGCGACCCGGATGACGACCACGCCCTGGACCAGGCCGATCGGTCGCGCAGCCTGCGCATCGGCCTGCTGGAGAACGGCTTCAACCTGGTCGCGACCCTGCCGGCCGACGTGTTCCTGGCCGACCGGATCGCGCAGCTGCAGCCGGACCTGATCATCGTGGACGCCGAGAGCGACGCCCGCGACGCCCTGGAGCACGTGGTCATGGCCACGCGCGAGGAGCGCCGGCCCATCGTCATGTTCACCAACGACGACGACACCAGCCACGTCAGGGATGCCGTCGCGGCCGGCGTTTCGGCATACATCGTCGCCGGCCTGGCGCCGGAACGGATCCGGCCGATCCTGGACGTGGCGATGGCGCGCTTCCAGCACGAGCAGGACCTTCGCCGCGAACTGGCGGACGCCCGCAGCGAGCTGAGCCAGCGCAAGCTGATCGACCGCGCCAAGGGCCTGCTGATGCAGCGTCAGGGCCTGTCGGAACAGCAGGCGTACGACAAGCTGCGCAAGGCTGCCATGGACCGCGGCCTGAAGGTCGTCGAAGTCGCGCAGCGGATCATCGACGCGGCCGACCTGCTCGGCTAGCAAGTGCATGGCGATGGTGCGCCGCACGAAAGCGGTGCGCCGCATCTTGCGGCGGCGAGCGGTCCAAGCCCTGCCCATCGGCTCCCCGCCCCGCGAATCCGCTAGAGGCGCAGGTCCGCCGGCCTGGCACGGCGCTTGCATCGCATCTCCCAGAAACCAATGAAGGTTTGCTGACCGGACTGCTTCAACGGCGAAGCGGATGTTTCGGTCGAACGGACGAAGGCGTCCCCACCAACACGGATCGTGTTGCGTGCGGACGCCTTTTTTGTTGCTGCATTTTCTCGACTGCTGGAGCTGCCCCGTGATGACCGACCTGCTGAAAACCAAACTGTCCCGCCGCGCCGTGCTGCAGGCGGCCGCCGTGGGCGCCGCCGGCGTCTCGCCGGCCCTTCGCACCGCCGTCTATGCCGCCGGCTCCGACAAGCCGGAGAAGGAAGAAGTCAAGATCGGCTTCATCCCGCTGACCGACTGCGCCAGCGTGGTGATGGCGTCGGTGCTGGGTTTCGACAGGAAGTACGGCGTCAAGATCGTCCCCAGCAAGGAAGCGAGCTGGGCCGGCGTGCGCGACAAGCTGGTCAACGGCGAACTGGACTTCGCCCACGTGCTGTACGGCCTGATCTACGGCGTCCACATGGGCACCAGCGGGCCGAAGAAGGACATGGCGGTCCTGATGACCCTGAACAACAACGGCCAGGCGATCACGCTGTCCAAGAAGCTGGCCGAGAAGGGCGCCGTCGACGGCGCCGGGCTGTCCTTGCTGATGGCAAGCGACAAGCGCTA
>JAQGNJ010000045.1 GCA_028291885.1 Ramlibacter sp.
CTCGAAGCCTGCTTCGTCGACTACGGCGAAGACCGCCACGGCTTCCTGCCGTTCAAGGAAATCTCCAAGACCTACTTCGCCACGGGCGTGTCGGTCTCGCAGGCCCGGATCAACGACGTGATCCGCGAAGGCCAGGAACTGCTGGTCCAGGTCGAGAAGGAAGAGCGCGGCAACAAGGGCGCGGCCCTGACGACCTTCGTCTCGCTCGCCGGCCGATACGTCGTGCTGATGCCCAACAATCCGCGCGGCGGCGGCGTGTCCCGCCGGATCGAGGGCGAGGACCGGGCCGAGCTCAAGGAGAACATGGACCAGCTGGAATATCCCAACGGGATGTCCATCATCGCCCGTACGGCCGGCATCGGCCGCAGCGCGCCGGAACTGCAGTGGGACCTGAACTACCTGCTGAAACTCTGGAACGCCATCGACGGCGCGTCCAAGGGCGGCAAGGGCGCCTACCTGATCTACCAGGAATCGTCGCTCGTGATCCGCGCGATCCGCGACTACTTCAACCACGACATCGGCGACATCCTGATCGACACCGACGACGTGTACGACCAGGCGCAGCAGTTCATGGCCCACGTCATGCCCGAGCATGCGGCCCGTGTGAAGCGCTACCGCGACGACGCCCCCCTGTTCTCGCGCTTCCAGATCGAGCACCAGATCGAATCCGCCTATGCGCGTGAAGTGAAGCTGCCTTCCGGCGGCGTGGTCGTGATCGACCACACCGAAGCGCTGGTGTCGATCGACGTCAACTCGGCCCGCGCCATCAAGGGCGGCGACATCGAGGAAACCGCCACCCGCACCAACCTGGAAGCCGCCGACGAAGTGGCGCGCCAGATGCGGCTGCGCGACCTCGGCGGCCTGATCGTCATCGACTTCATCGACATGGAAGAGTCGAAGAACCGCCGCGAAGTGGAAAACCGCCTGCGCGACGCGCTGCGCCAGGATCGCGCCCGCGTCCAGTTCGGCACGATCAGCAAGTTCGGCCTGATGGAAATGAGCCGCCAGCGGCTGCGCCCCGCATTGAGCGAAGGCGCATCGATCCCCTGCCCGCGCTGCGGCGGCCATGGCCACATCCGCGACACGGAAAGCTCGGCCCTGCAGATCCTGCGGATCATCCAGGAAGAGTCGATGAAGGACAGCACGGCTTCCGTGCTGTGCCAGGTTCCGGTCGAAGTGGCGTCGTTCCTGCTGAACGAAAAGCGCGCCGAGATCGCCAAGATCGAGTTCAAGCAGCGCATCAACGTGCTGATGGTGCCCAACAAGACGCTGGAAACGCCGAACTACCGGCTCGAGCGCCTCAAGCACGACGATCCGCGCCTGGACAACGTGCAGGCCAGCTATCACATGGCCGAGGAGATCGAGGACCCGACGACGGTCACCCGCCGCTCGCAGGAACGCCAGAACAAGCAGGAACCGGTGATCAAGGGCGTGCTGCCCGACGCACCGGCGCCGATCGCCGTGCCGCGTCCCGAGCCCGTTGCCAAGCCGGTCGAGCCGGTCGCGAAGGCGCCTGTGCGTCCGCCGGTCGCTGCACCCGCTCCGGTGGCTGCACCCGCTCCCGCGCCGGCGGAAACCGGCTTCATGGGCTGGCTCAAGGGCCTGTTCGGCGCGCCGCCGGCACCCGTCGCCGCGCCCGTGACGGAACCGAAGAAGGAAGAAAAGCGCGAAGGCCGTGGTGGCCGCGAAGGCGAACCGCGCCGCGAAGGCCGGGACGGCGAGCGCCGCGATGGACGGCGGGGCGAAGGCCGAGGTGAGGGCCGAGGTGAGGGCCGCGGCGGTCGCCGTGGCGGCCGTGACGGCGAGCGCCGTGGCGAACGCCAGGGCGAAGGCCGCGAGCAAGTGCGTGCCGCCGAGGGCGCCGAAGGCCAGCCGCGCAGCAACGAAGGCCGCGGCCGCGACGAAGCACGCCGCGAGCCGCGCGCCGAGGGCCGCGACAATCGCGAAGCCCGCGAGCCGCGTGAACCGCGGGAAGCCCGCGAGAACCGTGAACCGCGTGAACCGCGCGAGAACCGCGAGCCGCGCGGCGACCGCCCCGAAGGCCGCGGCCCGCGTCGCGACGGCGAGAACCGCGTGCCCGTGGAATCGGCCGAGGTCGGCATCCCCGGCACGCCGTCGCACGCAGCCATGGAAGGCGACCAGGCCCAGCGCCAGGACCGCGGTCCGCGCGGCGATGGCCGGCGCGAACGCGGTGAGCGCGGCGAGCGTGGCGGCGAAGGCCGGCGCGAGCGCGGTCCGCGCACCGACCGTGGCCCGCGCAACGACGCAGGCCAGCCGGTCGACGCCGCGGTGGAAGCGCAGGCTCTGGCGGGCGCAGCCGGTTCGGTCGGTACGGTCGCCGAGATCGGCGCGCAGCAAACGCCTGCAGCCGACCCGGTGCTGGAATCGCACACCCATGGCGATGCACAGCGCCCGATGGCGGACGGCGACGATCCGCGCCGTGGCCGCTCGCGCGGCCGTGACCGCCGCGAACGGGGCGATCGTCCGGCACGCGACGAGGGCGCAGGCGCCGAGCAGCTGAGCGACTCCGCGATCCCGGTGGCGCCGGCGCAGGAACCGGCGGCCCAGCCGCCGGTGGGCCAGCGCTATGCGACCGGCTTCGCCAGCCAGGAGGCGAACGGCAACGGGGCCGCCGACGCAGCGCGCAACGAAGCTTTCCAGCCAGTTGCGGCGCAGCGCCAGGAGGAGACCGCACCGCGCCAGGAGCAGGCTCCGCGCCAGGAGCAGGCATCTCGCCAGGAGCAGGCTGCGCGTGCGCAGCAAGCGCCTCGCGCCGAGGCAGCTCGCAGTGAGCCGGCCCCGGCTCGCGGCCTGCCGCAAGTGCAGCGCTTCGAGCTGCCGGTCGGCGAACTGGCCCAGGTCGCCCAGGGCTCCGGCCTGCAATGGGTGAACTCGGACGCCGAGAAGATCGCCGCCGTGCAGGCAGCGATCGCCGCGGAACCCAAGCCGATCCGCGTCCCGCGCGAGCGCGCGCCGGCCGTCGTCGTCGACGAAGGCCCGCTGGTGCTGGTCGAGACCAAGCGTGACCTGCGCGAGATGAAGCTGCCGTTCGAGCAACAGGACGGAACGGCCCCGCTGCAGTAAGTCCCGCTCGCCATCCGGCCTCGCGCCGGATGGCTCCGCAACCAAGCGGACCGGGAACCAGAAACCGTCGATCGGGACGAGGAGGCTGCGCCTTCTTCCCGATCGGCGGTTTTTTTATTGCCTGTCCAGGAGCGGAAGCATTGCCGATGCGATCGGCATCGCGGCCGTGTCTATTCGGCCTATTCGTCTGCCGCGCGCTGGTAGGCGAGCTGTGCGGCCTCGGCGTCGCCACGCTCCTCAGCCAGCCGCGCGAGCGCGCGCCAGGCCTTGCGATGCAGCTTCAGGTCCTGCAGGCCCATCGCCGCCTGCGTCAGCAACTGCTGCGCCTTGCCCCAGAGTTGGCGCTTCATGCAGGCCATGCCCGCCAGGTACTGCAGCGTGGCATCGCGCGGATTGGCGCGCTGCGCGGACTCGATGCGGGCGAGCCAGGCCGCGTCGAGCGACTCCAGGCCGTCCTCCAGCGCCGCGACCAGCTTGACCCGCAAGCCCGCGGAGAGGCTCTCCTGGTGCTCCCACACCGGCAGCAGCCAGTCGCGCGCGAGCTGCGCGTCGCCGCCCAGCACCGTGAAGCGCTGGGCCGCATGGATGGCCAGCTCGGGCATGGCACGTTCGGCCGGCTCCAGGCCCACCCAGACCCGCTGCAGTTGCGCCGGATCGTGAGCGCCGTTCAGAAGGTCGATGGCCAGCCCGCGAACGATGCTCTCGGCTGCCGCCGGCGAGAAGGCGCGGTGCTTGGCCAGCAGCCGCGCCGTGTCCAGCGCCTCGGCCGCCTGGCCCGCCAGCCGCGCGGCCTTGAGCTTCATGCGCAGGGCGACGGTGCGGCGGGCCACGCCTTGCGGCAGTTCCTTGAGCCATGCCATCGCGGCCTGCGGATCGCGGTCGTCCAGCGCCCAGCGCGCGCCGCGCAGCAAGGCGCCTTCGTGCGTTTCCTGCGCGTCGCGCGCCGAGGACTGCTCGAGCGCCTGCTGCAGGTGCTCCTGGCGCGCAGGCCGGTCCTGCAGCGCCTGCGCGCTTTCCGCCGCCAGCAGGTGGGCGAGCGTGCGGACCTGGGCCGCGTTGGGCAGCTTCTCGCCGCTGGAGGCCAGCGACTTCTCCTGGGCCAGCGCCACCTCGGCCGATTTGCGGGCCCGGATGAAGCGGCCCGCCCCCAGGTGCGAGATGGCATCGAGCAGCGAGGCGAAGACCGCGCGCTCCTTTTGCTGGGCGCGCCAGCGCAGGGCCTGGCGCGGCAGGTCGAACAGCGCCGCCAGCGCACCCAGCGCGGCGTGCAGGAAGACGAAGGCGGCGAACAGCAGCAACAGGACGAGATTGAGCGAGAGGTCGACCCGATACGGCGGCCAGAACACGGTCACGGTGCCCTGGTTGTTGCCGGCGAACAGGGCGATCGCCACGGCGACGCCGAACAGGGCCAGTAACCAGAGCGCCGCTCTCATGCCTTCTCCATCACCTCAGCGGCCGGCCGCCGCGGTGGCGAGCGCGGCCAGGGTTTCGTCCACCCGCGGCAGTTCCACGGAGCGCATCTGGCCCTGGATCTGCTGCAGCAGGCCGGCGGCGGCCTGGGTCTTGCGGGATGCAGGATCGAAATAGCGATTGAGCGCCGCCGCCGCCGAGGCGACATCGGCGCGCGCCGATTCCGTCTGTCGCGACAGCAACGCGAGGCGCGCATTGAGCAGCTTCAGCTTGAGGTTCTCGCGCAGGAAGAAGGCCTGCTCCGGCGCCAGCAGCGCGGCCTCGGGCTGGTCGATCCGGCTGACCCGCAGCAGGCCCCTTGCCTCTTCGCGCAGCACGGCAAGGCTGCGCTGCCACCAGGTCGATGCGGGGAGAGGTTGCTCGGCGACCGGACCCGCGAGGCGGTTGCCGCCCACCGCGTTCGCCAGGGGCAATTCGTCGACCTGGCGCACCAGGTCGTCCAGGCGTGCCATCAGGCCCGGCAGGTCGGTGACCCGCGCCGACGTGATGCGATCGATGTCGCGACCGACGGCGGCGCGCAGCCGCGCCAGCCTGGGCTGGGCCGCGCGCTGCAGCCGCTGGTCCGCCGACCGCAGTGCGGCCAGCAGCGGCTCGACGCTCCCCGAGAGCTGGGCCTGCTGCTGCGCCAGCCGGAGCGCGGATTCGATGTCGACGACCAGGTTTTCATCGCGCGAGCGCGACAGGCTCTGCATCAGCTCCTCGAGCTGGCTGCGCTGCATCGCGACCTCGGACAGGCGCGATTCCATCACCGCCTGCCGCGCCGCGGTATCGCGGGCGAGGTCCTGCGCTTGCCGGGCCAGCGTGCGCGCCTCCACCGCCTGGGTGCCGGACTCGGCGCTTTGTCGCGCCAGCTGCTCCTGGATCGCCGACAGCCGTTGCCAGAGCATGGTGCTCACCAGCAGAGCCAACCCCGTCAGCAACACCAGCAGGAACAGCACAGGCCTGGGCAAAGTGATGCCACGCGGCGGCGTCCATGCCACCGGCACGGCCTCCAGCGCGGGGACGGCGTCCACCACCGGCGTGCTGACAGACTCGGAACTCATCGGATCGATTCTATCGAGGCGACTACGTCGGCCACGGTCGGTCGTGACAGGCAAACAACACCGAAGCCGGCGGCGCTCGCAGCCTGCGCGATGCGAGGGTGCGTCGCGATCGCACGCGCCTCGTTCCAGCGCGAATCGGCGAGCAGCGACTGGAGATTGGCAATGGCCTCGGAACTGCTGAACAGCCAGATCGAGCCGTCATGGGCAGCCTGCTTTGCAAGTTGCAGCTGCTCCGCAGTCCATTCGGGCGCCCGGCGGCAATACGCGACGACGCTCTCCACCGCAACGCCGCGGCCGGCGAGTTGCGTCGCCAGCCAGTCGCGGCCCGCGCCCTGCCCCGTCGCGCCACCGCCGCGAACGACCAGCACGCGCTGGCCGGCGTCCAGCTGGGTCGCGACCTGCGCCCACAGCGCATCGGAGTCGAACTGCTGCGCGTCGCCGGGCGGGCTGTCGATCGCTTCGTGCGGCACGCCTGCATCCGCCAGCGCGTCGCGGGTCCCGGGGCCCGGCGCCCAGGCGCGGGTTCCGGCTGCCGGCCAGACCGCCGCTGGCGGCTTGAGCCGGAAGAAGCACGCGACGGCATTGCCGCTGACGAACATCACGGCGTCGAAGCTTTGCAGGCGCGCCCAGGCGTGGCGCACGGCCTGCTCGTCCGGCGGCGCGGCGATCTCGATCAGCGGCAGCGCGGTCGCGACGAGTCCGCGTTGCTGCAGTTGATCGACCCAGCGCTGCGCCTCGCGCGCCGGCCGGGTGACGAGCACGCGCATGGCGGCTCAGTGGGCGCCGGCGGCGCGCAGCCTGGCCGCGATGCCGGCGCCGAGGGCAGCAGCCTGCTCGAGGTCGGCAATGGCGGCGGCGTCCATCGCGCGCACCAATGGCGCGTTGCCTTCGGGCTCACCCCAGGCAGCGGCCAGCTGCAGGTATTCGCCGGAGAACGTGGCATGCGCGGCAAGCGGCATCGAGCAGCTGCCGCCCATCGCGCGGCTGACCGCACGCTCGGCCGCGACGGCCAGCCAGGTGCGGTGGTCCGACAGGGGCTCCAGCAGCTCCAGCAGGTCGGCCCGGTCGCTTCGCACTTCGATCGCGAGCGCGCCCTGGCCCGCGCTGGGCAGCATCTCGGAGGGCTCGAATGTCTGGCGGATCCGCCCGGACAGGCCAAGCCGCTTGAGGCCCGCCGCAGCAAGAACGATGGCGTCGTACAGGCCTTCGTCGAGCTTGCGCAGGCGCGTATCGAGGTTGCCACGCAGCGGTTCGATCTTCACGTCGGGCCGCAAGGCTCGCAGCAGCACCACGCGCCGCAGGCTGGAGGTGCCCACCACCGCGCCTTGCGGCAACTCGGCAAGCGATGCGTATTTCGGCGAGACCAGCGCATCGCGCGGGTCTTCGCGCTCCATCACGCAGGCCAGAGCAAAGCCCGCGGGCAGGTCCATCGGCACGTCCTTGAGCGAGTGGACGGCCAGGTCGGCGCGGCCTTCTTCCAGCGCCAGCTCCAGTTCCTTGACGAACAGGCCCTTGCCGCCGACCTTGCTCAGGCTGCGGTCGAGGATCTGGTCGCCGCGCGTGGTCATGCCGAGCAGGGAGACGCCGTGGCCGCGTTGCTCGAGCAGCGCCTTCACATGCTCCGCCTGCCACAGCGCCAGGCGGCTTTCACGGGTGGCGATGACGAAATTGCGCACTGGCGGTCCTGCGGGATTCGAATGGGGGGTGCCGATGCTAGCATGGGCACTGCCTTTTATTTAAGCAGGAAGCCGAACCCATGCCGCAACCACTGCCGGACTCGCCCACGCGCCGCGCCCGGGACAACGAACGCCCGCTGGTCGAGGACATCCGCCTGCTGGGCCGGATCCTGGGCGACGTGATCCGCGACCAGGAAGGCGTCGCGGCCTACGAGCTGGTCGAGCGCGTGCGCAAGCTGTCGGTGGCGTTTCGCCGCGACGCCGACGCGGAGGCCGACCAGGCTCTCAAGCGCCTGCTGAAGTCGCTCTCGGGCGAGCAGACGGTCAGCGTGATCCGCGCGTTCACCTACTTCAGCCATCTCGCCAATCTCGCGGAAGACCGGCACCACATCCGGCGCCGCGCGATCCACGAACGCGCCGGCGACAGCCAGGAAGGCAGCATCGAGGTCGCCCTGGCCCGCCTGCGCTGGGCCGGCATCGCGCCGCGCACGATTTCGCAGATGCTGGCGCAGGCCCACCTGTCGCCGGTGCTCACCGCGCACCCGACCGAGGTCCAGCGCAAGAGCATCCTGGACGCCGAGCGCGACATCGCCAACCTGCTGGTCGCGCGCGACGAGATCAAGTCGCACGCGTTGCCCAAGGACGCTTTGGCGCCGCGAGAACTCGCGGCCAACGAGGTGCAGATCCGCGCCCGCGTGATGCAACTGTGGCAGACGCGGCTGCTGCGCTTCACCAAGCTGACCGTGGCGGACGAGATCGAGAATGCGCTCAGCTATTACGAGTCGACCTTCCTGCGCGAGATCCCCAAGCTCTACGCCGACCTGGAGCGGGAACTGGGCAACCATCCGGTGGCCAGCTTCCTGCGCATGGGCAACTGGATCGGCGGCGATCGCGACGGCAATCCCAACGTGAGCGCCCAGACGCTGGAACACGCTTTGCGCCGGCAGGCCGAGGTGGCGCTGCGCCACTACCTGACCGAGGTCCACTACCTGGGCGGCGAGCTGTCGCTGTCGGCGATGCTGGTCGACGTGACACCCGACATGCAGGCCCTGGCCGAGCGCTCGCCGGACACCAACGAGCACCGCCAGGACGAGCCCTATCGGCGCGCCCTCACCGGCATCTACTCGCGCCTGGCCGCGACGCTGAAGCTGCTGACGGGGGGCGAGGCAGCGCGCCACGCGGTGGCGCCGCAGAATCCGTATCCCCGCGCCGCCGACTTCCTGGCCGATCTGCGCACGATCCGCGCATCGCTGCTCGCGCACCACGCGCAGGCGCTGGTGGCGCAGCGTCTGCATCCGCTGGTTCGCGCCGTCGAGGTCTTCGGCTTTCATCTGGCGACCGTCGACCTGCGGCAAAGCTCGGACCAGCACGAACTGGTGATCGCCGAACTGCTCGCGACCGCGCGGGTCGAGGCCGACTACGGCCGCCTGCCGGAGGCCGACAAGCGCACGCTGCTGATCAAGCTGCTCTCGGACGCGCGGCCGCTGCGCGTGGTCGGCGCCGCCTACTCGGAGCACACAGAGCGCGAAGTGGCGATCTTCGAAACGGCCAAGCGGATGCGCGAGCAGTTCGGCGCCGACGCGATCCGTCACTACATCATCAGCCACACGGAAGCGGTGAGCGACCTGCTCGAGGTCCTGCTGCTGCAAAAGGAAGTGGGGCTGTTCCAGGGAATCCTGCAGGACCCCCTGGCCCCGGCCGCAGCCAAAGCGAGCGCAAGCGGCTCGGGGCGGCCCGGCGCCACCTGGGACGCCCAGGCGCGGACCGACCTGATCGTCGTGCCGCTCTTCGAGACCATCGAGGACCTGCGCAATGCGGCGCCCATCATGCGCGAGTTCTATGCCTTGCCCGGAATCGCCAAGCTGGTCCAGCGATCGGGCGCCGAGCAGGACATCATGCTGGGCTACAGCGACAGCAACAAGGACGGCGGCATCTTCACCAGCAACTGGGAGCTGTACCGCGCCGAGATCGCACTGGTGCAGCTGTTTGACCAGCTCGCCAATTCGCACAACATCCAGCTGCGCATGTTCCATGGCCGCGGCGGCACCGTCGGGCGCGGCGGCGGCCCGAGTTACCAGGCCATCCTGGCGCAACCGCCGGGCACCGTGCGCGGCCAGTTGCGCGTCACGGAGCAGGGCGAGGTGATCGGCTCCAAGTACGCCAATCCCGAGATCGGACGGCGCAACCTGGAGACGCTGGTTGCGGCGACGCTGGAGGCGACGCTTCTGCAGCCGACCAAGACCGCGCCCCAGAGCTTTCTGCAGGCGGCGGAGGCGCTGTCGCAGGCCAGCATGAAAGCCTATCGCGCGCTGGTCTACGAGACGCCCGGCTTCACCGAATACTTCTTCGGTTCGACGCCGATCCGCGAGATCGCCGAGCTGAACATCGGCTCGCGGCCGGCCTCCAGGAAACCGAGCCAGCGGATCGAGGACCTGCGCGCGATCCCCTGGAGCTTCAGCTGGGGCCAGTGCCGCCTGACCCTGCCGGGCTGGTACGGCTTCGGCACGGCGGTGCATGAATTCCTCGAGAGCAACCCCACGCAGGCGCGCCGCGAGGCCCTGGCCCTGCTGCAGAAGATGGAGCGCCAGTGGCCGTTCTTTCGCACCCTGCTGTCCAACATGGACATGGTGCTGGCCAAGAGCGACCTGGCGCTGGCGTCGCGCTACGCGGCGCTGGTCGGCGACGCCCGGCTGCGCAAGCGCGTGTTCTCGCTGATCGAAGCCGAATGGCACCGCACCGCCCAGGCCCTGCAGCTGATCACCGGCAACAAGCAGCGTCTGGCCGGCAACCCGGGGCTGCAGCGCTCGATCAAGCACCGCTTTCCGTACATCGACCCGCTGCACCACCTGCAGGTGGAGCTGGTGCGCCGGCACCGGGCCGGACTGATCGACGAGCGGGCCCAGCGCGGCATCCACATCTCGATCAACGGCATCGCGGCGGGGCTGCGCAACACCGGCTGAGGCGCGTCAGGCCTCGTAGTCGCTCTTGAGCTTCACGGGCTTTGCCGAGCGCCGGCGCAGCCGGATGTTGAGCATCTCCACCCCGACCGAGAAGGCCATGGCGAAGTAGACGTAGCCCTTGGGAACGTGGTGCTCGAAGCCCTCGGCGATGAGCACCACGCCGACCACGACCAGGAACGACAGCGCCAGCATCTTCACCGTCGGGTGCTGCGACACGAAGCGGCCGATCGCGCCGGAAAACACCATCATCAGCCCGACGGAGGCGATGACTGCCGCCACCATCACCGCCAGCTCGTCGACCATGCCGACGGCGGTGATGATCGAGTCCAGCGAGAACACCATGTCGACGATCATGATCTGCAGGATCACGCTGGCCAGGGTGGCCTTCACCGCGGCGGAGGCATGGCCCTCCGCGCCTTCCAGCGACTGGTGGATCTCGCCCGTGCTTTTCCAGATCAGGAACAGCCCGCCGCCGATCAGGATCAGGTCGCGCCCGGAGATTTCCTGCTCGAGCAAGGGCAGCGTGAACAGCGGCGCGACCAGGCCGACGATCCAGGACAGCACGAGCAGCAGCCCCAGCCGCATGAACATGGCCATGAACAGGCCGAGCCGGCGGGCGAACTCGCGCCGCTCGGGCGGCAGCTTGTCCACCAGGATCGAGATGAAGACGATGTTGTCGATGCCCAGCACCAGTTCCAGCGCCGTGAGGGTGAAGAAGGCGATCCACGCCTGCGGGTCGGTCAGAAGTTCCATGCCGCAATTGTGGCTTTTCGCCACCTGGCCGTGGGCCGGTTTCCCCGGATTTTTCCTCAGGTGCCCAGCAATTCCCCGACAGGCTTGAGGTGGTCGACGCGGTCGCAGACGGCCTTGACCACCATCAGGATCGGGATGCCGAGCAGCAGGCCCCAGACGCCCCAGAGCCAGCCCCATCCCAGCACGCCGATGAAGACTGCCACCGGATTCATCCGGCTCGACCGGCTGGTGAGCCAGGGCATCAGCAGGTTGCCGACGACGGTGTGGATCAGCAACGAGGCGCCGGCCACGGCGAGGGCCATGTCGACCTCGCCGAACTGCAGGAAGGCCACGAGCGCGGCGGCGCCGGTGATGAGCGCCGAACCGATGTAGGGAATCAGGTTCAGCACGCCGGCCGCGAAGCCCCAGACCGCCGCATGCTTGAGCCCCAGCGCCCAGAACGACAGGCCGGTGGCGACGCCGACGACGACGCTGGCGAGCACCTGCACCAGCAGATAGCGCTGGATCTGCGAAGTGATCTCGTCCAGCGCCTGCACCGTGATCTTCTTGTCCGACAGGGTGGGCCCGGTGATCTTGACCAGTTTGCGGCGGAAGGTGTCGCCCGAGAGCAGCAGGAAATAGGTCAGGAAGGTCACGACGGTGACCTGGCCGATCAGGCTGGCCAGGCCGATGGTGCCGTTCCAGAGATGGTCGCGGATGTCGAAGCGCGGCTTTTCGATCACGACCCGCTGCACGCCGCGCGCCGATGCCGTCGTCGGGCTGGCCTCTTCGGCCGCCTGCTCCAGCTGGGCGGCCGCCTTCTGCACCGTTTCCAGCGGCGTTTCCGGCCGGTTGGCGCGGGCCCGCATCGAGGTTCTCAGCTTCTGCGCCGCCTCGGGAAGCGAGATGATCAGCGCGTTCGCGTCGTCGCTGAACGAATAGATCGAAGCGCCGGCCCCGCCCAGGATGCCCAGGATCAGCACCGCCGCGCTCAGCGCCCGCGGGATCCGCGCGCGCGCCATGGCATCCACCAGCGGCGACAGCGCATAGCTGAACATGAATCCCAGCATCAGGGGAATGAAGAACGCGCTGGCCCAGCGCAAGGTGGCCAGCACGGCCAGCACCGTCAGCACCACCAGGGTCATGCTGCGGATGTTCACCGGCACATGCAGCGTCACGGGCGGCTGCTCGCTGGCGGTGGCCGGCAGCAGCGTCTCCAGGAATTTTTCGTCGGGGTTCTTGTCCATCGTTCCCATTTCGTTTTGCCGGCGGCCCGACCGCTTCAGCCGGTCAGCGCCTCGCGCACGGCGCTCAGTTGCCGCCTGGACACGGCGAGCAGTTCGTCGATGCCGTTGAGCCGCACGGTCCAGACTTCGCCTTCCTCCGGATCGTCGTGCTTTTCCAGCGCGCGCACCGCATTGCGCGCCACCAGCGCGTTGCGGTGGACCCGCATGAATTGCGCGGCGTACTTGTCTTCGAGCTCGCTGAGCGAAGCGTCGAGAATATAGCTTCTGGCCGAGGTGCGGACAGTCACGTACTTGAGTTCGGCCTTGAAATACAGCACTTCCGGCAAAGGAACACGCTCGGTGCGGCCGCGGTCCTGGATCACCAGCATCTCGGGTGGGATCTCGGCCTGCGAGCCGCGGGCGGCGATCAGGGTGCGCTCGACTTTCTGCAGCGCCGCCTGCAGCCGCTCCAGCCGTACCGGCTTGGTCAGGTAATCGGCCGCTTCCAGCTCGAAAGCCTCCACCGCATGCTCGGCGTGCGCGGTGACGAAGATCACCGCGGGCGGCTGCTCCAGCGTGCGCAGCGCCTGGGCCAGCGCGAGGCCGTCGGCGCCGGGCATGCGGATGTCCAGCAGCACCGCGTCGAAAGGCAGCCGGCGCAGCATCTCCATCGCCTGGGTGGCGTTGGCCGCCTCGCCGCCGACGCTGGCCGACGGCGCCGCGCAATCGCCCAGCAGGGTGCGCAGGCGCGACCGGGCCAGTGGTTCATCGTCGACAACCAGGACCTGCAGCGTCATAGCGACCTCCATGAAGAGCGTGTCATGCGGGAACCTCGATGCGCACCTGGTAGACGCCGTCGACCAGCGCCGTCTGGAACTGGCCCTGCACGTCGTGCAGCAGCCGCAGCCGGTCGCGAACGTTGTTCTGCGCCACGCCCTGGCCGCGCTTGCCCTGGCCGGAGGGCACGGTGTTGGTCACCTTGATCACCACGAGGCTGCCGCGCCGCTGGGTGCTGATGCGCACCTGGGCGCCGCTGGCGCTGGGCTCGACACCGTGCATCACGGCATTCTCCACGAGCGGCTGCAGCAGCAGCGGCGGCACCTTGGCGTCGCCGGCATGCGGATCGAGCGACCACTCCACCCTCAGGCGCTCGCCGAAGCGCACCTGCTCGATGCCAAGATAGCGGCGGGCGAGCGCGACCTCCTGCGACAGCGTGACCGATTCGCCCTGGTCCACCAGCGCGTGGCGGAACAGGTCGCTGAGGTCTTCGAGCAGGGTTTCGGCCCGCGCCGGGTCCTGGCGCACCAGGACGATGGCGCTGTTCAGCGTGTTGAACAGGAAGTGCGGCCGGATGCGGGCCTGCAGCTCGGACAGGCGGGCGGCAGTCGCGGCCGGCGTCCGTCCCTTGGCGCGCAGGAACAGCGCTGCGACCAGCAGCGCCGACAGCATGGCGCCGGTGCAGGCCGACGCCAGCCAGGGCGGGCTGGCCGTCATTCCCGTCATCCGCAGCAAGCCGCAGCCGTAGACGCCGGCGACCGCACCCAGGCCGATGCCGAAGGCGGCCTGCGCCGGCGCGACCAGCCGCTCGAGCTGGCTTTTCAGGCTGCAGGCCACCATCAGCCAGGCCAGGGTGGCCGGCAACGCCGCGCCGGTCAGCACCGAAACCCGCAGCAACCAGTCGATCACGTCGGCGGCGCCGTACATCGCGCCCGTCATCATCGTCGCCTCGACGAACAGCACGGCGCGCATGATGACCCCGACATGGCAGGCATCGAAGACCAGCACCCGAACCGGCTGCGGCCTGGCGCGCATCGCCGGATCGTCCATGAACGCCGATAAAATTTGCGAGTCTTTCATCTCAATTGGGGTCAGATCCCGATTATTGCCCCATGACCTCCAGCCAACTCGATAAAAAGTCCCAAGCATGGTCGGCCCTCTTCTCCGAGCCGATGAATGAGTTGGTCAAGCGCTACACCGCCAGCGTTTTCTTCGACAAGCGCCTGTGGCAGGCCGACATCGAGGGCTCCCTGGCCCACGCCGCCATGCTCGCGGCGCAAGGCATCATCTCCAGGGCCGATCACGCCGCCATCGAGCAGGGGATGGGGCAGATCCGCGGCGAGATCGAGTCCGGCGCCTTCGAATGGAAGCTGGACCTCGAGGACGTGCACCTGAACATCGAGGCCCGCCTGACCCAGATCGCCGGCGACCCGGGCAAGCGCCTGCACACCGGCCGCAGCCGCAACGACCAGGTCGCGACCGACGTGCGCCTGTGGCTGCGCGGCGAGATCGACCTGATCTCGGGCCTGCT
>JAQGNJ010000049.1 GCA_028291885.1 Ramlibacter sp.
GATGGCGCAGCCGCGGTCGTGCTGGCCAGCGACGCCGGGCTGAAGTCCGCCAACCTCAAGCCCATGGCCCGCCTGGTGAGCTATGCCCACGCCGGCGTCGACCCCAAGCTCATGGGGCTGGGGCCGATCCCCGCCAGCCGGCTGGCCCTCAAGCGCGCCGGCCTCAGCGCCAAGGACATGGACGTGGTGGAGTCGAACGAGGCCTTCGCGGCCCAGGCCTGCGCCGTCACCCGCACGCTGGAGCTGGATCCGGCCAAGGTCAATCCGAACGGCTCCGGCATCTCGCTGGGCCATCCGGTCGGCGCCACCGGCGCCATCATCACGACCAAGGCGATCTACGAGCTGCAGCGTATCGGCGGACGGTACGCGCTGGTCACGATGTGCATCGGCGGCGGACAGGGCATCGCCGCAATTTTCGAAAGAGCGTGAGCGAACTCAGCGGCGGCCGGCCGGCGCCCGGCAAAGGCTGAGCGTCTAGGCATTGTCGGCAACAAGGGAGTTGCAAAACAGAGCAAGACTTTCTGCGTTTCCCGCTCCAGAATGAAATCGAGAGAAGGCTTCGCCTGCTCCGCAATTGTTCCAGGAAGGGATGACCATGACCGCCAGAAAGACCACCGACACCGCCGCCGCGGCCGGGCAGGCACCGCTTGCCGCATGGAGCGCAGAGAGCGACGGAGGACGCCAGCAGATGGCCGTCGCGACCGAAAGCGCGGGCGCGATGCTTCGCGGTTTCGAGGCCATGCGCAAGATCAACGACCGAGCCCTGCAAGGCGCGCTGGCCCGGTACACGGCCGCGGCCGGGGCCGCGCCGCGCCAGCCGCTGGACCTGTTCACGATGCCGTCCGATTTCGTGCGCGGCGAGATCGAGGGCGCGACCAGCTACCTGCAGGAGCTGAGCGCGGCTGCGCTGGAGATGCAGGCCGAGTTGCTCGGCTGCTCCAGCCATCTGGTCGACAGCGACGCGCTGCTGCAGGCGGCCTCGGCCGTGAATTCGCTGCCCCGGATGCCGGCGTTCAACGGCTTTCCCCATCTCAATGGTTTCGAGGGCTTCAACAGCTTCTTCGGCGCCCGCCCGAATGGCGCTGCGACGCAGGCTGGCGCCTGAAGGAACGGGCTCAGCCGCCTGATGCACGCGTCCTACATGGCCTGGACGCGCGCGCTGACACTCTTGCTCTGCCGGTAGCGCGGTAATGGAGGCACAGAAGAAAAGCGCCAAGGAGCTGCCATGAAACACTTCGAACTCGACCCCCACATGCTGACCATGCGCGGGGTCTTCTATCCGACCGGCTACATGGTGCTGATGCTGGCCGGCGAAAAGCAGGCGCGTGACGCCGAGCGCAAGCTGGAGGAAGCCGGCATTTCGGGCGAGAAGATCTGCCTCCTGGCGCCCGCCGTCGTCCAGGAAAAGATTGCCCGCACCGTCGGCAACGCGGACATTCCGCTGCCGTCGGCCGGCACCGAAGCCGACACCGTGCGGCGCTTCGCCGAGCTGGCCAGCCAGGGCCACTGGATGCTGATGATCCACGCACCGTCGGGCGACGAGACCTCGCACATCATGGAGCTGCTCAAGGGCTTGCCGCTCTCCTATGGCCAGAAGTACCGGCAACTGGTGATCGAGGACCTGGTGGAGTAAAAAAGCCCGCCGAAAAGCGGGCTTGACCGGTTTTGTAGCCGGCGCTTGGTCGACAGGGCCGTCGAGGCCCCTGCCCTTGCGCAAGCGGCTTAGCCCATGTGCAATCCGCCGTTCACCGAGAAGTCCGCGCCGGTCGAATAGCTGCCGTCCTCGGACGCCAGCCAGGCGATGATCGACGCGATCTCTTCCGGTTTGCCCAAGCGCTTGACCGGAATGGTGGCGACGATCTTGTCGAGCACGTCTTCCCGGATCGCCTTGACCATGTCGGTGCCGATGTAGCCGGGACTGACGGTGTTGACCGTCACGCCCTTGCCCGCCAGCTCCTGCGCCAGCGCCATCGTGAAGCCATGCATGCCGGCCTTGGCCGCCGAGTAATTGGTCTGGCCGGCCTGGCCCTTCTCGCCGTTGACGCTGCTGATGTTGATGATGCGGCCCCAGCCCTTTTCGACCATGTCGCCCACCACCTGCTTGGTGACGTTGAACATGCTGTTGAGGTTGGTTTCGATCACGGCGTCCCAGTCCTCGCGCGACATCTTCAGGAACATGCGGTCGCGCGTGATGCCGGCGTTGTTGACCAGCACGTCGATCGGGCCGTGTTCGGCCTTGGTCTTGGAAAAAGCTTCCACGGTCGAATTCCAGTCGCCGACGTTGCCGCACGAGGCGTGGAATTCGTAGCCCAGCGCCTTCTGCTCGCCCAGCCATTTGCCGAAATCACGCGTCGGGCCGCAGCCGGCGATGACGGTGAAACCCTCCTTGTGCATGCGCTGGCAGATGGCCGTGCCGATCCCGCCCATGCCGCCCGTGACGTACGCTACTTTCTTGGCCATGATTCGCCTCCTTGCAAATTGCTACACATTCGATAGCAGGATGTTCCCGCAACACGCGGGCTCCAGCCCGTTTGTACTCCTGAATCAGCGTTCGACAGCGAGGGAAACCCCCATGCCGCCGCCGATGCAAAGGGCCGCCACGCCCTTCTTCGCTTCGCGGCGCTGCATCTCGTGCAGCAGCGTCACGAGGATGCGCGCGCCGGATGCACCGATCGGGTGCCCGATGGCGATCGCACCGCCGTTGACGTTGACCTTCGCGGGGTCGATGTCCAGTTCCTTGTTGACGGCGCAGGCCTGCGCGGCGAATGCTTCGTTCAGCTCGAACAGGTTGACGTCCGACGCCTTCCAGCCGGCGCGCTCCAGCGCCTTGCGGGTTGCGGACACGGGGCCCATGCCCATGGTTTTCGGATCCAGGCCGGTGGTGCCGAAGGCGCGGATCGTGGCCAGAGGCTTCAGGCCGAGCGACGCGGCTTTCTTCGCGGTCATCACGACGACGGCGGCGGCGCCGTCGTTCAGGCCCGACGCATTGCCCGCCGTGACGCTGCCGGCCTTGTCGAAGGCGGGACGCAGGCCGGCCAGCGCTTCGGCATTGGTCTTCTTGTTGATGAACTCGTCGTTCTCGAACAGGACCGGATCGCCCTTTCTCTGCGGGATCGGCACGGCGACGATCTCGTCCTTGAACCTGCCCGCATCCTGCGCGGCAGCGGCCTTCTGCTGGCTGCCCAGGGCCAGGGCGTCCTGCGCCGCGCGGTCGATGTTGTATTCCCTGGCGACGTTCTCGGCCGTCACGCCCATGTGGTACTGGTTGTAGACGTCCCACAGGCCGTCCACGATCATCGTGTCCTGCAGCTTCCAGTCGCCCATGCGCTGGCCGTCGCGCGAATTGGGCAGCACGTGCGGCGCGCCGCTCATGTTTTCCTGGCCGCCCGCCACCACGATCTCGGCGTCGCCCCAGGCGATGGCCTGCGCGGCCAGCATCACGGCCTTCAGGCCCGAGCCGCACACGGCATTGATCGTCAGGCCGGGCACCTCCTTGGGCAGGCCCGCCTTGAGCAGCGCCTGGCGCGCCGGATTCTGGCCGGCGCCCGCCGCGAGCACCTGGCCCATGATGACTTCGCTCACCTGCGCCGGATCCACCTTGGCGCGCGCGAGCGCTTCCTTGATGACGATCGCGCCCAGCTCGGTGGCGGGGATCTTGGCGAGCGAGCCGCCGAACTTGCCGACCGGCGTGCGGACCGCCGAAACGATGACGATGTCTTCCATGGTGTGCTCCTGATGAACTGGGGGAAAGATGAAGACCGGATGTCCGAATTCAGGCTTTCGCCTTGACGTAGCGGCCGGGGGCCGGTTCGATGGCCTTGTATCTGGCGCCCTTGCCGTAGGCCTTGGGCGCGGCGATGAGCTTGCCGGCCAGCGGCCTGAGCCAGGCCGACCAGTCGCTCCACCAGCTGCCGGGATTCTCGCTGGCGCCGGCGACCCATTCGTCGACGGTCGCGGGCAGCTTGTCGTTGGTCCAGTACGAACGCTTGTTCTTGGCCGGCGGGTTGATCACGCCGGCGATGTGGCCCGATGCGCCCATCACGAACCGCTTCTTGCCCGGCAGGTGCTTCGTGCTGGCATACGCGCCGGCCACCGGCACGATGTGGTCTTCGCGCGAGCCGTAGATGTAGACCGGCACGTCGACCTTGCCCAGGTCGACCTTCTCGCCGCCGACGACGCACCGACCCGGCTTGCAGAGGTTGTTCTCGAAGTAGGTGTTGCGCAGGTACCAGGTGTACATCGGCCCGGGCAGATTGGTCGAATCGCTGTTCCAGTACAGCAGGTCGAACGGCGGCGGCGTCTCGCCCTTGAGGTAGTTGCCGACCACGTAGTTCCAGACCAGGTCGTTGGGACGCAGGAAGCTGAAGGTCGATGCCAGCTCCTGGCCCCTGAGCAGGCCGCGCTGGCCCATCTGCAGTTCGCGGAACTTGACGAAAGGCTCGTCGATGAACAGGTCGAGGATGCCGGTGTCGGAAAAGTCCAGCAGCGTCGTGAGAAAGGTCGCCGAAGCCGCCGGCTTCTCGCCGCGTGCCGCCAGCACGGCCAGCGCCGTGCCCAGGATCGTGCCGCCCACGCAGAAGCCCAGGGTGTTGATCTTCTTGGCGCCGGTGATCTCCTGCGCCACGTGGATCGCCTCGATCGCGCCCTGCTCGATGTAGTCGTCCCAGGTCTTGTCTTCCATGGCCGCGTCGGGATTGCGCCAGCTCACCACGAAAGTCCGGTGGCCTTGCTCGACCGTGTAGCGGATCAGCGAGTTCTCGGGCTGCAGGTCGAGGATATAGAACTTGTTGATGCAGGGCGGCACCAGCAGGAAGGGTCGCTCGTACACCTGCTTGCCCAGCGGCTTGTATTCGAGCAGCTGGAACATGTCGTTCTCGTACACGACGGCGCCCTCGGTCGTCGCAACGTTGCGGCCGACGTCGAAGACGCTCTCGTCGGTCATCGAGACGTGGCCCTGCTGGATGTCGGCCAGCAGGTTCTTCATGCCCCTGGCGATGCTCTCGCCCTTGGTCTCGATGGCCTTCTTTTGCGCCTCGGCATTCAGCGCCATGAAGTTGCTCGGGGCCGACGCGGCCATCCATTGCTCGACGGCGAAGCGCAACCGCGCCTTGGTCTTGGCGTCGGCCTGCACCGCCTCCGCCAGCCCCATCAACGTGCGTGCATTGAGCAGATAGGCGCAAGCGGAGAACGCCGCGACCGGATTGGCGCCCCAGGCATCCGCGGCGAAGCGCTTGTCCGCGGGCGCCTTGGATTGCAGGCCGTGGTTCCACAGCTCGGTCGCTTCCTTGAGGTAGGCCTGCTGCAGCTCCTGCAGTTTTCCGGGGGAGAATGTCAGCGCCTGAGTCGCAGTTTCATTGGTCGGCACGCCGATCTGCTGGAACGATTGCATGGCCTTGCCCCAGCTGTCGCTCAGGCTGCGCTGGAAGTTCTGGGTGGCCGCTGTCCAGTCTGGTTCAGAATGCATTTTTGTCTCCTGTCACCCTGTTGTTCGGGTTAAGTCGAAGTATCTCAAAAGCCATGCTGCACTGCAACAAAATCTTCCGCGCGAGATCATGTACATCCTCGTGATCGGCTGGCTCTACGTTGCGCTGATGATGGCCGTCGCCGAAGCGACGAATGCCAATGGCACAGTGCTCGGAGCCATTGTGACCTTTCTGCTTTACGGCGTGGGCCCGCTCAGCCTGGTCGTGTATCTGATGCTGGAGCCGGCCCGCAGGCGCAGGCGCAACGCAGCCGCGCAGGCCGAGCAGGCCGCCCACTCGGCAGCTCTAGGCCAGCCAGATGGCGGCGGCGAAGCGGCCGCTGACGCGGTCGCGCCGGTGCGAGAAAAACCGTGAGGGGTTGGCGACGCTGCACCAGAATGCGCTGCCATCGTTGCCGTACACCTGCGTGACGCCGAGCGCGGCGAGGCGCAGTCGCGCGAGGCCCTGCAAGTCCGCAAGCCATTTGCCCGAGCTCAGAGGCTCGAACATGGCGGCAGCTGCGGCGTC
>JAQGNJ010000099.1 GCA_028291885.1 Ramlibacter sp.
GGCTACGAACCAAGGGGTCGTGGGTTCGAATCCTGCCAGCCGCACCATCACCGAAAGGGCCAGCGCCAAAAGCGCTGGCCCTTTTTCTTTTCCGCTGCCGATCCCGCATCGACAGCGCGCCGTCTCCCTGCCTTGTGACTTTTCCCCCTGAAAACCGGTAGGCATGGTCCTACGCCCGAATGCGGGCAAGGCTGTCGAACCAGACTCGTTACAAATCCTAAATTGGTGACCAGTTTGAAACACACACCCTGAAACACGCCATGGCCAACACGCCCGCCGAAACCGCCCTCGCATGCAGCGAGAGCGAGGGCGCTCGCGGCTTCGGGACAGGCGGCGGTGATGTGTCGAATCGTCAACGACCGGAGGCGAGCGGCCGCGCCGTGGTCCTTCGGGTAACGAAATTGCAAGCGCCAAGCAGCAAAGGAAGGAACTTGTGCAAAAGCCCGTAGTCGCCATCGTCAGCGGAACCCGGCCCGAGATCATCAAGCTCGCGCCGGTCTATCACGAACTGGTTTCGCAGAACTGGGCCGACATCAGGTGGATCCACACCGGCCAGCATGCAGACATGGCGGAGCACATCCTGCGCTGCTTCGACATCGAGCCCGATATCCGCCTCAAGCGCGAAGGTTCCTCGCTGCAGCAGTTCAGCGCCGAGTGCAGGACCCAGCTCGATGCCGTGATGGCGGCGCAGCGCTTCGACATGTGCGTCGTCCAGGGCGACACCGAAAGCGCCTTTCTGGGCGCGCTGGCGGCCTTCTACCAGCAGGTGCCGATCGCCCACGTCGAGGCGGGGCTGCGGACCAACAACCTGTCGCGCCCCTTCCCGGAAGAAGGGCTGCGCCAGATGATCAGCCGGCTGGCCCGCCACCATTTCGCCCCGACCCAGCGCGCATGCGACGCCCTGCGCACAGAAGGCATCCCGCAGGACCGCGTCCAGCTCACCGGCAACACGGTGGTGGACGCGCAGCACTGGGCGGTGGCCCACCGCGGCATCAAGCGCAACGTCCAGGGCCGCGGCCACATTCTGGTCACGGTGCATCGCCGCGAGCATTGGGGCTTCGAGATGGAGGAGATCTTCCATGCCGTCGCCGACATCGCGCGCGAGCACACGGGCGCCGAGATCGTGTTCCCGGTCCACCTGAACCCGGTGGTGCAGAAGGCGGCGCAGGCCATCCTCTCGGGCATCGCCAACGTGAAGCTGGTGGCGCCGATGAACTACCTGCAGATGCAGCAGGCGCTGGTCGACGCTTCCCTGGTCCTCACCGATTCGGGCGGCCTGCAGGAAGAAGCGCCCACCTTCGGCGTTCCCGTGCTGGTCCTGCGCGAAGAGACCGAGCGCCCCGAGGCGGTGGAAGCGGGCTGCGCAGCCGTGGTCGGGCCCGGCCGGGCTGCGATCGTCCGCGAGGTCCGCAGGTTGATGCACGACGAACTGGCCTACCGGCGCATGCAGCAGCCGGCGAACCCCTACGGGGACGGCCGCGCCTCCAGCCGCATCGCCGAAACGCTTGCAGCCCACCTGCTCGGGATCGCCCCCGAGGCGGCGGTCGCCTGAACCATGTCAATCGTCACCGGGAGTTCACCACAATGAAGAGCCGAACCGAAATCCTTCAGGCCGGTCCTGCACGACCGGCATTCGCCATCTGCGTCGCCTTGGCCTTCGCCGGCTTCGCCACGCTGGCGCAGGCGGCGGGCGCAGTCAAGGCGCCGCCGCTGCCCCCCGGATCGGAGATGGTCCGCCTCCAGGGCGGCATGAACGACGACGAAGTCAAGCGCGAGACCCGCGCCCACCATCACAAGGGCCACGTCCGGAAGGACTTCAGGCGCGACGACTCGCTCGGCGGCAACGGCGGCAGCGGCAACAACCGCAACGGCAACAACGGCCGCGGCCAGGGAGGACGATGATGAAGCAGCTGCTGCGCCGATTCGCGTTCGCCCTCGCGATGCTGCTTGCAATCGGGTTCGTCCCGGTGCAGGCGCAGACCGTTGCGCCCAAGACGCTCGTGCTTTACGACGCGCCCCCCGGGACCCAGTTCGAGAAGCTCGGGTTCTCCTACGCGATCATGCTGCGCAACCTGCTCGGCCACTTCGACGCGCAGGTGGACCTGGTGCCGGTGCAGAACTACACCGCGGGCAAGGTCAACGCGTATGACGCGACGTTCTACCTCGGCGCGTACTACGACAACTCGCTGCCCGCCGCCTTCCTGTCCGACGCTTCGACCACGACCAAGACGATGGTCTGGTTCAAGTACAACCTGTGGAGCGTGGCCTGGAACTCGGCCTACACCTTCCAGCAGACGCGCGGCTTCGGCTTTTCCGGCCTGCGCGGAATGAACGCGGCGCCGAGCTCCGCCAACCCGACGCCGGGCTTCTTCGACACCATCACCTACAAGAGCAAGCCCTTCGTCAAGTACTACAAGTTCGACAGCGCCGCCGGCGTCGTCAACGCCGACCCGGACATCGGCGTCACCGCCATCACGGACCCGGCCAAGGCGACGGCCGTGGTGAACGTGTCCAATCCCAAGACGGGCGAAGTCGCGCCTTACGTCGTGCGCTCGGGCAAGTTCTGGTACTTCGCCGACATGCCTTTCAGCTACATCGGGCCGCGCGACCGCTACCTGGTGCTGACGGACCTGCTGCACGACATCCTGGGCGTCAGCCATCCGGAGAGCCACAAGGCCCTGGTGCGGCTGGAAGACGTGGGCGCCCTGGTCTCGGTGCAGGCGATGAAGACGCTGACCGACTATCTCTACGGCAAGAAGGTCCCGTTCTCGATCGCCACGATCCCCTATTACGTCGACGCCCTGGGCGCCTATAACGGCGGCACGCCGCAGTACGTCCCGCTGTCGCAGGCAACCAACCTGAAGACGGCGCTCAACTATGCGGTCGCCCGCGGCGGTGAGATCGTGATGCACGGCTACACCCACCAGTACGGCAACATGAAGAACCCGCACACCGGCGTCAGCGGCGACGACTACGAGTTCTGGAACATCGTCGCCAACACGCCCGTGGCCGAGGATTCGACCAACTGGGCGCTGGGACGGCTGAACGCCGGCGTGACCGACCTGCACAACAACGGTTACGCCCCGGTCGCCTGGGAAGCGCCGCATTACCAGGGCTCGGCACTGAGCTCCCGGGCCGCCTCCACCGTGTTTTCGACCACCTACCAGCGCGTCGTCTACTACACGGCCGACAAGCCCAACTTCAACGCCGCCACCAGCAAGGACTTCGCGGTCGGGCAAATCTTCCCGTACGTGATCAAGAAGGACTACTACGGCCAGCGCATCCTGCCGGAAAGCCTGGGCAATATCGAATACGACATCCACACGATCGACCCGACTTCGAACTACAACTACACCTGGCAGGACATCGTCACCAACGCCCAGTACGCGCTGACGGTCCGCGACGGGTTCGCATCGTTCTTTTTCCATCCCTTCTGGCTCGAGCCGGAGCTCGGCGTCCCCGGCTTCGCGGACTTCCAGAAGGTGATCGACGGGATCAGCCAGCTCGGGTTCACATGGGTAGCGCCGAGCAAGGTGCAGTAACGAAGAGAGGGAGAGACGGGCGCCTGCCCTGGCAGGCGCCCGTCTCACGGCTGTCCGGGATCCACCCAGTTTCACGCGTCAACAAGCAATAAAGGTAGAACTGCCATGAACACATTGCTCCAGTGCCAACCGGCTTGCGCGCCGTCCTTGCGGCGCATTTTTCTGGCGGCCGCGGCCGCCATCGTTCCGATGCTGGCATCGGCACAGCCGGCTCCCGCCGCCCAGGGCGGCTCGCCGGCCGAAGTGTTCAGGCGCATGAGCGCCGACAACTGGATCCCCCGCAGCGTCACTTTCGCCGACCTGGGTTTCACCGGGCCGCTGGTGCTCGGCTATCCGGACACGCTCAAGGAGATCTATCTCCCGGTGCCCACCAACGTGCCGCTGGCGAACGCCGCGCTGCAGATGGATGCCAACTACGTGCGGGCGGACGGCGGCCGCACGACGATGATCCTTTCGGTCGACGGCTACCCGGTGTCGGCGCGGCCCTTCATTGCCGAGCGCGGCGATGCCAGCATCGCGCTGGCGATCGACGGCAATCCGCGCCCCAGCGGCTTCGTGCGCTACAACATCGACTGGCGCACCGCGGTCGGCCGCGAGAACACCTGCGCCGACGCGCGCACGCCCGGCAACCTGCTGCGCATCGAGCCAACGACCCGCTTCACCTACCGGTATGACGGCTCGGCCGTGCGCGACCTGACCACCGCCTGGTCCTCGCTGCCCTCCACGCCGACGATCCTCGTCGCCTCGAACAAGCTGTCGCCGGAGGCGTACGACTCGGCCTGGCGCGTCGGCGTGGCGCTGGAACGCGCGGGCAAGCGGCCCATCATCCGGGCCCTGCCGGCCGTCGGCGACACGGTCGACATGCGCGGAGTGACCATCCCCGCGGCGCTGCGCAGCATTCCCGCATACGCGGGCCTGACCGAAAACGGGCCGCACAAGATCAAGGACGCGGCCGAAATCGGCGCCCTGATGTCGCTCGGCGCCGCCGGGCCGTTCCAGGCCGACATCGTGATCGCCGACCAAAGCTTCGCCGGCGCCATGGGCGGCAACTTCGAAGCCCTGCGCGGCCAGCTTCCCGCCGACGCCGCCGGACCCTATACGGAATGGCGCACCAGGTTCCTCGATCCCTGGGGCAAGCCGCTGGCCTCCAAGGAAGTGCGCCTGAGCAACGTGTTCGGCCGCCCGACCATCGTCATCGCGCCGGATGCCGGCGCCAAGGCCGCCGGCCTGTTCACGCAGATCTGGCAGCAGGTCGCCGTCTCCTCGTCGGTCGTGATCCAGGCCGCGGACGAGCCGCGCTCGGACCTGACGGCCGTGTCGCTGAAGTACCTGGGCGCCAAGCCCGGCAGCTTCGACGTGCTGGCCCATGCGGACTGGAACGCCACCTTCGACATCGGTTCCGTGGCCGCCGACGGCCGCGGCCCGGGGACCCTGGTGATCGACGTCGCCGCGGCTCCGAGCGCGGCCCGCACGCCGCCCATCGTCTCCGTCTTCCTCAATGAAGTGCTGCTGGGCGCCAAGGAGATGGAAGCGACCGGCCGCCGCGAGCGCATCATCGCCCCGATCCCGCGCTACGCCCTGGCGGCGCGCAACGTGATCCGCGTTTCCTTCACCCGCCAGCTGGCGAGCGACCGCTGCCGCGAGACGCCCGAGCCGTATCCGGTCTCGGTCCTGGCGAGCAGCCACATGCTGCTGGACAAGATCGAGCCGGGCAGCGACTTCGCCGGCCTGATGTCGCGTTTCGCGGCCGGCGGAACGGTGCTGGTTCCAGCGAGCTACCTGAACGATTCGCAGAACACCCTGCCGCGCGTCATCCGCCTGGCGGCGACCACCGGCGTGTCGCCGGTCAACGCCAAGTTCTCACCGGTGGCCGACGGCACGCAGCCGAAGATCGACGGCCCGTTCCTGGCGATCGACCTGCCGCTGCAGGACGCCAAGAAGAGCGAGGTCAAGGTCGAGGGCGGCCGCCTGTTCATCGCGGGCAGCGGCGACAAGCCCCTGGTCGACGTCACCGGCCTGAACCGGGTCGGCCTGCTGGAAGTGACCAAGGTCGGCAGCGACACCGGCGCGGTCTACCGCACGCTGGGCCCGGACGCGCCGGCGATGGACAAGCCGATGCAGCTGTCCGACGGCAACGTCGCCGTGATCGGCGCCTCGGGCCTGCGGACCGAAGTGAACACGGTGGACCCGACCGGGCAGGGACGGCTGCGCGAGGCCCGGCCGTCGTTCTTCGAGCGGACCTACTGGTGGCTGTTGCCGATCCTGGTCGTTGCCTTCTTCATCGCGCTGCTGGTGTACGCAAGCCGGGTGCGGCGCCGCAAGAGCGCCAACACGGACCTGTGAAGCCGGACGTGGATAAGGATGTGCCATGACGTGGGACTTGCTCATCGCCGACTACTACGCCGGCCTGGAGATTCTTGCGGCCATCGTCGCCATCGTCATCTTCATCTCGTCGCTCGATGACCTGTTCATCGACCTGTGGTACTGGGGGCGCAGGCTCTACCGCCACCTCACGCTGCAGCGCCGCAACTACTCGCGCCTGACCGCCGCGCAGCTGCTCGAGCGCGGCGAGCAGCCGCTGGCGATCATGGTTCCCGCCTGGCAGGAACATGACGTCATCGCGGCGATGGTGCAGAACATGGTGGAGGTGCTCGACTACCAGAACTACGTCGTTTTCGTCGGCACGTACGTCAACGATCCGGCGACGATCGAGGAAGTCGAGCGCATGAAGAAGCGCTACCGCCAGGTGCGGCGCGTGGAGGTGCCCCATCCGGGGCCGACCTCCAAGGCCGACTGCCTGAATTTCGTGATCGAGGACATCTTCAACTACGAGACCGAAACCGGCATCGAGTTCGCGGGCGTCGTGCTGCACGACAGCGAGGACGTGCTGCACCCGATGGAGCTGAAGTTCTTCAACTACCTGCTGCCGCGCAAGGACATGATCCAGCTGCCGGTCGCCTCGCTGGAACGCGAGTGGTACGAGCTGGTCGCCGGCACCTACATGGACGAGTTTGCGGAGAGCCACGCCAAGGAGATGGTGGTGCGCGAAAGCGTCTCCGGCATGGTGCCGTCCGCCGGCGTCGGGACCTGCTTTTCGCGCAAGGCCCTGCGCGCCCTGATCGGCGCTACCCACAACAAGCCGTTCAACATCTCCAGCCTGACCGAGGACTACGACGTCGGCATGCGGCTGGCGCAGCTGGGCATGCAGTCGATCTTCGGCGTGTTCCCGGTCACCTTCCGCGTGCGGCGCACCGCCTGGGGAGCCAGGTCCAAGGCGCGCGAGCTGCTGGTGGACATGCCTTTGTGCGTGCGGGAGTACTTCCCCGACAACTTCCGGCTGGCCTACCGGCAGAAGTCGCGCTGGGTGCTGGGGATCGGCCTGCAAAGCTGGGAACAGATCAAGTGGCAGGGCTCGCTCGCGGCCCGCTACCTGCTGCTGCACGACCGCAAGGGCGTGGTGACGTCCTTCATCAGCATCCTGGCGTACATCCTGGTGGTGCAGTTCATCATCTTCCACGTCGGTCTGTCGACGGGCTGGTGGGACGCCTACTACCCGTCGATGTTCGGCGAGTACTCGATCTGGCGCACGCTGATCTACATCAACGCCTTCTTCCTGGCGATCCGGGCCGCGCACCGCGTGTACTTCACGACGGTGCTTTACGGCTGGGAGCACGGGCTGATGTCGCTGCCGCGGATGGTGATCGGCAACTTCGTCAACTGCATGGCGGTGGCGCGGGCGTGGCGCCTCTTCCTGTCCTACCTGTTCCGCGGCAAGCGGCTGGTGTGGGACAAGACCATGCACGAATTCCCCACCGGCGCCCAGCTTGCGCGCAAGCGCCAGCGGCTCGGCGAGCTGCTGCAGTCCTGGCAGGCAGTGGACGAGGGCAAGCTGGCGCGGGCGCTGGAGCAGCAGGCGAGCACGCAGACGCCGCTCGGCCGGGTGCTGGTGTCCAACGGCTGGCTCGACGAGGAAACGCTGGCCGAGGCGATCGCCTACCAGGCCGACCTGCCGCGGGTGAACCTGACGGCCGACCTGGTCCGCGCGAATTCCGCGATGCTGCCGGTGGACCTGGCGATCCGGCATCGCGTCATTCCGCTGGGCCTGAACAAGGCCGGCGGGCCGGTGGTCGCGGTCGCCAGTCCGCTGTCGCCGGAAGCGCTGGCGGAGCTGGCGGCCGTGTTGCGGGCGCAGCCGCTGCAGCGGATCGCGCGCGAAGGCGAGATCGCGGTCGCGCTGCGGATGCTGCGGGAAGGCGCCGGCGCCGGCGCGGGCAAGGTGCCGAGCGGCCCGCTGCTCGGCGACATGCTGATCGAGCGAGGGCTGCTGCAGAAAGACGTGTTCGACATCGCGATGCGGGACTACCGGCCGGACAAGCATGGCCGGATCGGGGACTATCTCGTCGAACGCCGCGTGATCCCGCGCGACGTGGTGGAGCAGGTCGTCCAGGAGCAGCGCAAGTTCTTTGCAGAGGCGGCAACTTAATCATGAAGAAAAACAACCAGGTGACTCGCTGTCTTTTCCTTGCCGGGATGCTGGCCGCGTCGGCCGGGGTCTTGGCGCAAACGCAGGAGCCGTTGCCGCTGGCCGGCCCGGCGTTCGAGTACGCCGACCGGGCTTACAAGGCCTACGATCAGGGCGATTACGACCGCGCCATCGGCATGGCCAGCGAGGCCATCCGGCTGCGGCCCGACGTTCCCAGGCTGCGGCAGCTGCTCGCGGATGCGCAACGCGCCAAAGCAGGCGGGCGCCGCGCCGCGTCCGGCCAGTCCGCGCGCACGCGTGCACCGGCACGCGCCCCGGCGCGG
>JAQGNJ010000103.1 GCA_028291885.1 Ramlibacter sp.
ATTGCGCGGCTATCCGGAGCCGGAGCACGCCCAGCCGCAGCTGCAGGGCGAGCACCCCGGAGTCGCCGTGCCTTTGCGCTTGCGCAGCGATGCGGGCGTTCTCTGCTTCATCAGCACGACGACGGTGTTCGGCACGCCGGTCGACGTGACGCTGCAGGAGCTCGCGCTGAAAACGTTCTTTCCAGCCGACCCATTCACCGCCGAGGCGCTGCGCTGTCTGCACAGCTGAGCTCGCTGTCAGCCATGCCCCACAGGCAGGCACGCAGTGGACCGACAAGTGCGGCACTTCATTCCAAACACGATGGCCGCTGTTTGAACGGATGAAAGAAGGCTCGCATGAGCAAGCACAGCAAGGACGAAAGCCCGCACGACACCCTGTGGCACCTGATCAAGGACATGAAGTTCGCGATGTTCACCCATCGCCACGCCGACGGCCAGCTGCACGCCCACCCGCTGACGACCCTGAACCGGAAGCTCGACGAAACCGGCACGCTGTATTTCTTCGTGTCCCGCGCAACCGAACTCGGGCAGCGGGTCCAGGCTGACGGCAATGTCTGCGTCACCTACAGCGACCCGACCAGGGACAGCTACGTCTCGCTCTCCGGCACCGCGCGCGTCAGCGACGACCGAGCGCTGAAAGAGAAGCTGTTCAATCCGCTGCTCGCCAAGGCCTGGTTCCCCGGCGGCGTCGACGACCCGAACCTGGAACTGGTCGAAGTGCGCATCGGCCACGCCGAGTACTGGGACATCCAGGAAAGCAAGATGCGCCAGCTGCTGAAGATGGCGACCGCCGCCGTCACCGGCAACCCGCCCAGCATGGGCGAGCACAAGGAATTGCAACTGGGCTGACGCCCTGCCCGATTCGTCGAGCGGCGGCGGCGCAGCGGCCAGCCCTGGCGGCGCGGGAGCCACAGGCGCCACAAGCGGTGTCGGCGCGGCCGGCGCAGGCACGGGCGGAGCCGGGACCAGCGGCTCGGCCGTGCCCAAGGCGGCCCCGGCAACAACAGCTCGCTGGGCGGCAGCACCTCGTCCTCGATGGGCGGCACGACCCGCGGCACGACGTCGATGGGCGCTTCATCAACCGACATGGCCACCGGCATGGGCGCCACGCGCGCCACGCGCGCCGACCGCAACTGAGACCGTTGCGCATGCAAAAAAAGCGGCCCGCGGGCCGCTTTTTTCGTGCGCTGGCGCTTCAGGCCGCGACGGTGTCGGCGGCGTCCTTGAACTCCTTGATCTTGTCGAAGTTCAGGTACTGGTAGACCGTGTCGCTGGCCGCCGTGAGCACGCCCATGTCGACCATGTACTCCTCCCTGGTCGGGATCCGGCCCAGCTTGGAACAGATGGCAGCCAGTTCCGCGCTGCCCAGGTACACGTTGCTGTTCTTGCCCAGGCGGTTCGGGAAATTGCGGGTGCTGGTGGAGAACACCGTCGCGCCCTCCTTGACCTGCGCCTGGTTGCCCATGCACAGAGAACAGCCCGGCATCTCCATCCGCGCACCGGCCGTGCCGAGCACGCCGTAGTGGCCTTCCTCGCTGAGCTGGTTCGCGTCCATCTTGGTGGGCGGCGCGACCCAGAGCTTGACCGGGATGTCGCGCTTGTTCTCGAGCAGCTTGGAAGCCGCCCGGAAGTGGCCGATGTTGGTCATGCAGGAGCCGATGAACACTTCGTCGATCTTGGCGCCGGCGACTTCCGACAGCGTCTTCACGTCGTCCGGGTCGTTCGGGCAGGCCACGATGGGCTCGTGCACGTCGGCCAGGTCGATCTCGATCACGGCGGCGTATTCGGCATCGGCGTCGCGCTCCAGCAGCTGCGGGTTCTTCACCCAGGCTTCCTGGGCGGCGATCCGGCGCGCCAGCGTGCGGCCGTCGGCATAGCCTTGGGCGATCATCCAGCGCATCAGCGTGATGTTGCTGTTGACGTACTCGATGATCGGCTCCTTGTTCAGGTGCACCGTGCAGCCGGCGGCGGAGCGCTCGGCCGACGCGTCCGACAGCTCGAACGCCTGCTCCACCTTCAGTTCCGGCAGGCCTTCGATCTCGAGGATGCGGCCGGAGAAGATGTTCTTCTTGCCCTTCTTCTCCACCGTCAGCAGGCCGTCCCTGATCGCATACAGCGGGATCGCGTTGACCAGGTCGCGCAGCGTGACGCCCGGCTGCATCTTGCCCTTGAAGCGGACCAGCACCGACTCGGGCATGTCCAGCGGCATGACGCCGGTGGCTGCCGCGAAGGCGACCAGGCCGGAACCGGCCGGAAAGCTGATGCCGATCGGGAAGCGCGTGTGGCTGTCGCCGCCGGTGCCGACCGTGTCGGGCAGCAGCATGCGGTTCAACCAGCTGTGGATCACGCCGTCGCCCGGGCGCAGCGAGACGCCGCCGCGGGTGGACATGAAGTCCGGCAGTTCGTGGTGCATCTTGACGTCGACCGGCTTCGGGTACGCGGCCGTGTGGCAGAACGACTGCATCACCAGGTCGGCCGAGAAGCCCAGGCAGGCCAGGTCCTTGAGCTCGTCGCGCGTCATCGGGCCCGTGGTGTCCTGGGAACCGACCGAAGTCATGCGCGGCTCGCAGTAGGTGCCCGGGCGGATGCCCACTTGATTCCCATCCTTTTCGGGCAGGCCGCAGGCGCGGCCGACCATCTTCTGCGCCAGCGTGAAGCCCTTCTTGGTGTCGACCGGCGCTTGCGGCAGGCGAAACAGCGTCGACGCCGCCAGGCCCAGCGCTTCGCGTGCCTTGGCCGTCAGGCCGCGGCCGACGATCAGCGGAATGCGGCCGCCGGCGCGAACTTCGTCGAACAGCACGTCGCTCTTGACCTTGAATTCGGCGATGACCTCGCCGTTCTTGAGCGCCTTGCCGTCGTAGGGACGCAGTTCCACCGTGTCGCCCATCTCCATCTTGGAAACGTCGAGTTCGATCGGCAGGGCGCCGGCGTCTTCCATCGTGTTGTAGAAGATCGGGGCGATCTTGCTTCCCAGGCAGACGCCGCCGAAGCGCTTGTTCGGCACGAAGGGGATGTCTTCGCCGGTGAACCACAGCACCGAGTTGGTCGCCGACTTGCGCGACGAGCCCGTGCCGACCACGTCGCCGACGTAGGCCACGAGGTTGCCGCGCGAACGCAGTTCCTCGATGAACTTGACCGGGCCGCGCTTGCCTTCTTCCTCGGGCGTGATGCCCGGACGCGGGTTCTTGTGCATCGCCAGCGCGTGCAGCGGGATGTCCGGTCGGCTCCATGCATCGGGCGCGGGCGACAGGTCGTCGGTGTTGATCTCGCCGGCCACTTTGAAGATCGTGACCTTGATCGATTCCGGCACTTCGGGGCGCGAGGTGAACCACTCGCCGTCGGCCCAGCTTTGCAGCACGTCCTTGGCGTTCTGGTTGCCCTTGTCGGCTTTTTCCTTGACGTCGTGGAACTGGTCGAACATCAGCAGGGTTTTCTTCAGGCCGTCGGCGGCCACCTTGCCGACCTCGGCGTCGTCCAGCAGGTCGACCAGCGGGCCGATGTTGTAGCCGCCCAGCATCGTGCCGAGCAGCTGGGTCGCCTTCTCGCGGCTGATCACCAGGCACTTCTCGGTGCCGTGGGCAACGGCCGCCAGGTAGCTGGCCTTGACCTTGGCGGCGTCGTCGACGCCGGCCGGCACGCGGTGCGTGATCAGGTTCAGCAGGAAATCGGCTTCGCCGCTCGACACGTTCTTCAACAGCTCGATCAGCTCGCCGGTCTGCTTGGCGGACAGCGGCAGCGGCGGGATACCGAGCGCGGCGCGCTCGGCGACATGGTCAACATAGGCTTGCAACATTTTTCTCTCCGTTCAATTCACACAATTCAGTTCGGGCCGGGCGCGGCTGCGGCGGGCGCCGTGATCTCGGACGCGGGCAAGGGCGGAGTGGTCTTCTCCGGGTCGGTCACGGGCGTCGCCACCTTCAGCACCGGCGCCGCCTCGAGGATGTTGATCGGGTTCTTCTTGAGCGTCTCGTTCATGGCCGACTGGGCCGGGTTCATGCACTCATCGGCGAGCCGCTTGCCCATCTTCTGGCTCATGAGCATCGACTTGTTGCCCAGTTGCAGCCACATGGCGCCGGCAACCGGGTCTTCCAGCCGGATCGCGCCGGTGCGGCTCTCCACCGGGTGCATGCGAAAGCGCTGGATGCCGGTCCGCACGATGAAGAACCCTTCCCGCTTGTGCTGCGTGATGTGGACGGTCGCGCCGAGTTCGCAAGGGATGTCGCCGAGCGTCACCTGCTTGGCGGCCTCCAGGTCCGCCGGCGTCAACCTGACGGCCGGATCGTCGTCGACGGCACGCACTTCCTCGGCGGCTTGCTGCGCGGCGCGGGACTTGCGGGAGGTCCCGACAGCGGGTGTCTTTGCGGCCGGCCTGGCGACCGGCTTGGCGGCCTTGGCCGCCGGCTTCTGGGCCGGCGCCTGCGCCGACACGAGCGCCGGGGCGAACGCGACCAGCAGGGCGAGGGGAAGGGTGGCGATGAGTGATTTCATCCAGCGTGCTCCGTGAGTGTTCTATTGCTTGGGGGTGGCTTCGAACCACTCCCGGACTTCCGCCGGAAGCGCCCGGCCGGTGCGGTGGGCGCGCTCCAGCACCTGCCAGTAGTAGCGGTAGCTGGCGCGGTCCTGCAGCTTGCCGTCGAAGCTGATCGGCGCCCACTGGGCGGCCGCAGCGGCGACGATCATCTTCGACGCGGTCTCGATCTCGTGCGCGCCGGGCGCGAAGGCCGCGAGGATGGTCCGGATCTGGTCCGGATGGATGCTCCACATCCGCGTGAAACCGAACTCGCGCGCCGCGCGCTGCGCCGCGGCGCCGAGCGCCTTCGTGTCCCTGAATTCGGTCACCACGCCGTGCGCGGGCACCTTGCCGTGCGCGTGGCAGGCCGAAGCGATCTCCAGCTTGGCCCGCACCACCAGCGGGTGGCTGAACTGGCCTTCGATGCCCATGCCCTCGGCCGGGATCGCGCCGCCGTGCGCGGAGACGAAATCCATCAGCCCGAAGCTGAGCGACTGGATCCTGGGATGCGCAGCGATGTCGAAGGCCCGGTGCACCGCCGCCGGCGACTCGATGAGTGCGTGCAGCGGCAATTGCGCCGCACCGGCTGCATCGAGCGCAGCGGCGGCGCGCTCGACGTCAGCCGGCGATTCCACCTTCGGCAGCATGACGTGGCACAGGCGGTCGCCGACCTGGCCGGCGATGGTGGCGACGTCCTGCCCGAAGGCGGGATGATCGACCGGGTGCACGCGCACGGCAATGCGGGCCCGTGCGTCGGCCGAGCGGGCCAGCGACACGACCAGGGCCGCATGCTCCGCCTCGCCGCCGACCGGCGCGCCGTCCTCGCAATCGAGCGTCACGTCGAAGACGCAGGCGCCGAATTCCTCGGTCATCTCGGCCTGCAGCTGCAGGCTCTTGCGCATCCGCGCCTCGACGCCGCTGTAATGGTCGCAGACCGGCAGGAAGCCGGTCTGCCCCTGGGCGCCGAGAAGGATGTCGCGCGGGTGGCTCATTTAGACCAGGTGCGCCACGCCGGCCTGCTCTTCCTGCAGTTCCTTGAGCGTCTTGTCGATGCGTTCCTGGCTGAACCCGTCGATCGGCAGGTCCTTGACGATCGTGTACTTGCCGTTCTCGGTGGTGACCGGGAAGCCGAACATGACGTCCTTGGGGATGCCGTACTCGCCATTGGAGGGCACGCCCATCGTCACCCACTTGCCGCTGGTGCCCAGGGCCCAGTCGCGCATGTGGTCGATGGCCGCATTGGCGGCCGAAGCGGCCGACGACAGGCCGCGCGCCTCGATGATGGCGGCGCCGCGCTTGCCGACCGTGGGCAGGAAGGTGTTGGCGTTCCACTCCTGGTCGTCGATCATGTCCTTGATCGCCTTGCCGTTGCAGGTGGCGAAACGGTAGTCCGCGTACATGGTGGGCGAGTGGTTGCCCCACACCGTCATCTTCTCGATCTCGCCGACCTTGCAGCCGGTCTTGGCCGCGACCTGCGACAGCGCGCGGTTGTGGTCCAGGCGCAGCATGGCGGTGAAGTTCTCGCGCGGCAGGCTTGGCGCGCTCTTCATCGCGATGTAGGCATTGGTGTTGGCGGGATTGCCGACGACCAGCACCTTGACGTTGCGGCTGGCGACCTTGTCCAGCGCCTTGCCCTGCGCCGTGAAGATGGCGCCGTTGATCGACAGCAGCTCGGCGCGCTCCATGCCCGGGCCGCGCGGACGCGAGCCGACCAGCAGCGCGTAGTCCGTGTCCTTGAAGGCGGTCATCGGGTCGCTGTGCGCTTGCATGCCGGCCAGCAGCGGGAAGGCGCAGTCTTCGAGTTCCATCATCACGCCCTTGAGCGCCTTCTGGGCCTTCTCGTCGGGGATTTCCAGCAGCTGCAGGATGACCGGCTGGTCCTTGCCCAGCATCTCGCCCGAGGCGATGCGAAACAGCAGGGCGTAACCGATCTGGCCGGCGGCGCCGGTGACGGCGACGCGGACGGGCTTCTTGCTCATGGGGAAATCTCCGAAAG
>JAQGNJ010000104.1 GCA_028291885.1 Ramlibacter sp.
TCCGGCACCAAGGCGCCGTAGGGGATGGAGATGTTCGGGAATTTCGGCGACACGGCCGGCGTCACGCCGACTTCGTCGGGCAGCGGCAGGCCGACCGGCCACTGGCTGCGCAGCACCGAGCCGACGCCGGTCAGGCGCCGCGCATGGCGCACGCCGATCTGCGGCGCGCTCAGCATCAGGAAGGCGTCCTCGAAGCCGGGCGCATGGGCCTTGAAGAAGTCCAGGTGCTTGGCCATCGCGCGGTGCGAACGCACTTCGACGGCGGTCAGGTCGTCGACATCCAGCGCCGAATAGCCGGACTGGCGCGGGCCCATGAACAGGGCGACGTCGTTGCGCCAGGAGACGAAGGGACGCTCGAACAGGCCGCACTCTTCGCGGCCCCTGGCCATGAAGGCGCCGAACTGCTCCGGCTGGCCGCCCTTGAAGGCGATCCACTTGTTCATGTCGACGCCGCCGAACAGCCAGGAGGTGTTCATGCAGTGGTGCACGTCGGCTTCTTCGATGTCGTTGACGAAGGACGCGCCGGCGCGGGCGAACAGGTCGCCGTCGCCGGTGGCGTCCACCACCACGTCGGCCATCACGGCCATGCGGCCTTCCTTGCTCTCGAACACCACGCCCTTGACGGCGCCGTCCTGCACGATCGGGATCGCGGCCCACGAGTGGTAGATCAGCTTGACCTTGCGCTCCAGCACGATCTCCTGCGAGAGCAGCTTGAGCCGCTCGGGATCGATGGTCGGCGACCAGGTGACGACGCCGTGGTACGCGGCCGTGCGCTGCGACCAGTGGGCCGCCTTGGCCGGGTCCTGCGAGCCCCAGTCCTCGCGCACCGGGCCGGCGATGGCGTCGGCGGGCAGGCGGTCGAACAATTCTTCGGCGAAGCCGCGGATCACCAGCTTGCCTTCCCAGTCGGTCATGCGGTCGATCCAGATCACCAGGCCGCCGGTGGACAGGCCGCCCAGGTGGTTGTAGCGCTCCAGCAGGGCGACATCCGCGCCTTGCTTCGCGGCCGCGGCGGCGGCGGCGGTGCCCGAGGGGCCGCCGCCGACCACCAGCACCTGGCAGCGGTGGTAGATCGGGATCTCGCGCCCCGGCTCCGACCACTGGCCGTGGTCCGGCCGCTGCACGCGGTTGTCGCGGTCGAAGATGTCGGACGACAGGATGCGCTCGTCGGTGCGGACGACAGTTTTCATGCTGGCTTTGGTTTGAGTCTGCGGATGCGGTATTTTGGACGGCGCGTCCAAAAAGTCAATCAATATCCAGAGAACAAGGGTAAACCCGGGGAGGATTCGTCCATTTTCGGTCGGATAGTCCACGATTCTTTTTTGTTCATGGAGAAAGACATGGGTGCATCGCACATGTCGAGACGTGCTTTCGCGGCGCTGGTTGGCGGCGCGGTCCTTGGGGTGGCCGGGCCGGACGCGTTCGCGCAACAGGACTTCCCGCTCAAGGGCAAGCCGATCCGGATCGTGGTTCCGTTCACCGCCGGCGGTGGCACGGACGCGCAGGCGCGGATGGTCGCCCAGAAGCTCGGCGAGCTGCTCGCCACCAGCGTGATCGTCGACAACAAGCCGGGCGCCAGCACCATGCTGGGCGCCAGCGAGGTCGCGCGCGCGGCGCCGGACGGCTACACGGTGCTCTATGCGCCGTCGTCGACGATGGCGCAGAACCCGCACACGTTGTCGCAGGTTCCGTACGACCCGTTCAAGGACTTCACGCCGATCTCCCTGGGCGGCCGCGGCCCGCTGGTGCTGATGATCGCCGGCGACGTGCCGGCGAACAACGCGCGGGAACTGGTCACCTACATGAAGGCCAATGCGGGCAAGGTGAGCTATGCCTCGTTCGGATCGGGGACGTCGTCTCATGTGTACGGCGAGCTGTTCCTGAAGAAGACCGGGACCGAGGCGGTGCACGTTCCCTACAAGGGCGGCTCCGACGCGGCCAAGGACCTGATCGGCGGCCGCGTGCAGCTGTTCTTCGATTCCGCCGCCTCGGCCATCATCACCGCGGGCACCGGCAAGGTGAAGATCATCGGCATCGCCGCCGACTCGCGCATCGCTGCCTTGCCCGACGTGCCGACGCTGGCCGAGCAGGGCATCCAGGGCCTGGACCTTCCGAGCTGGCTGGGCTTCTACGGGCCGGCGAAGATGCCGCCGCAGGTCGTGAAGACGCTCAACACGGCGATCGCGCAGGCGCTCGCGATGCCGCAGGTGAAGGACTTCTACCGCAAGGGCGGCTACGAAGCCGGCGCGCTCAGCCCGGAAGAATTCGGCAAGCTGACGCGGACCACCTACGACCGCTGGGGCGGACTGATCAGGGAACTCGGCCTGCCCAAGCAGTAAGGCACTGGCCGCCGCGATGCCGGCGGCGGCGTCAGTCCGGCTCGTCGCCCGGCGCGGGCGCCAGCGTCTCCAGGTACTTGTCCAGGCGCAGGAGCTCGAGGTCGACGCCCGCGACGGCCAGGCGGATGGCCTCGGCGTGTCTCGCACCGGCCGCGGCTTCGACGCGCTCGCAGCCGGACGCCAGCAGGCTCGCGCCCAGCATCAGTCCCGCGCCCTTGAGCCGGTGGGCGAAATGCAGCACGGCGGGAACGTCGTTGCGTTCGGCGGCCTCGCGCAGCCTGGCCGCGTCCTTGCGATTGACGCGGCAGAAGTCCCAGAGGATCTCCCTCTGCGCGGCTTCGCTGCCGCCGGCGATCTCGGAGAGCAGGACCAGGTCCAGCAGCGCGGGGCCGCCGGGCTGGGCATTGCGCGCGGCCGGTTGCGGCCCGGTGACCGCCGCCCTCGCGCCGTCCAGGCGCAGCGGGATCCAGTGATCGAGCTTGCGCGCGATCTCCGCCAGTTCGACCGGCTTGATCAGGGTGTCGTTCATGCCCGCGGCAATGCACGAGCCGGCTGCCGAAGGCAAGGCGTTCGCGGTGCAGCCGATGATCGGAACCTGCGTCGCCGCGCCGCTGCGCTGTTCGTTCGCGCGGATCGTCCGGGCCAGTTCGTAGCCGTTCATTCCCGGCATGTTGCAGTCGGTGATGATGGCGGCGAAGCGGCCGCTTTCCCAGGCCCGCAGGGCGTGGTCTCCATCCACCGCTCCTTCGGTCGCGTAGCCGAGCGAGGCGAGCTGGCGCTGCAGCACCATCCGGTTGATCGGGTGGTCGTCGACCACCAGCAGCAGGGTGCCGTCGGCCTGCGCCTGCTTGACGGACGGCGCGCTCGGGCGCCCCGTCACCAGCGCGTTCAGCTGCTCCCTGTCCTTTTCGCCGACCAGGTCGGCCGAGGTGCCTCCTTCGCAAGCCCGGAAGGCGACCGTGAGCGTCAGGGTCGTGCCCTTGCCCAGCTCGCTGCGGATTTCGACGGTGCCTCCCATCAGCTCGGCAAGCCGCCTGGAAATGACGAGCCCCAGGCCCGTGCCGCCGAACCGCGTGCTGGTCTGCGGACCTGCCTGGGCAAAGGCGCGAAACAGGCCGCTCAGGTCCTGGGGCGAGATGCCGATGCCCGTGTCCTGCACCGAAAACCGCAACTGCTCCACTTCGTCGATGCGGCCGACCAGTTCGGCGCTGACGGTCACGCTGCCGGTCTCGGTGAACTTGATCGCGTTGCTCAGGAAGTTGTTCAGGATCTGTCCGAGCCGCAGCGGATCCAGCAGGTGGCAGGAAGAGATTTCCGGCGCGACGCGTGCAACCAGCGCCAGGTCCTTGCTCGATGCGACCTGGCTGTGCAGCTGGCGGGCGTTCTGCACGACGGTGCGGACGGACGCAGGGACCACGTCGAGCTTGAGCGAGTTGGCCTCGACCTTCGAGAAGTCCAGGATGTCGTCGATGATCCGCTGCAGCGCCTTGCCCGATTCGCGCGCCACGGCGAGGGTGGACCTCTGCTCCAGGTCCAGCGTGCTGAGGCTGAGGAGTTCGAGCAGGCCCAGCAGGCCGCTCATCGGCGTGCGGATCTCGTGGCTCATCGCGGCCAGGAAGGCCGACTTGGCCTGGTTGGCCCGCTCGGCCTCGTCGCGGGCCAGCGCGAGTTCGGCGGTGCGTTCGCGCACCCGCATCTCGAGCCGCTCGTTGAGTTCCTGCAGCGTGTCGCGATCGCGCTTGCGCTCGGTGATGTCGTGGGTCATCACGATGATGCCGATCACGTTGCCCTCGCCGTCGCGGTACGGAACCTTGTCCTTCTGCAGCCAGCCCTCGCGTCCGTCTTCGCCTACGGCCAGTTCGATGCTGCCCAGGACCGGCACACCCGAGCGCATGATCTCCACGTCCACGGCATTGTAGGCATCGGCCTTGGCGGGAAGGATCTCGGAAATCGGCTTGCCCTCGACTTCCTCCACCGTGCGGCCGATGCTCCTGGCGGCCCTTTCGTTGACCCGCACGATGCGGTTTTCCGTGTCCTTGAACCAGATCATCGCCGGCACGTGGTCGAACAGGATGCGCAGCTCGGTCTGCTGGCGCTGCAGCGCCTGGTTGCTGCGCGAGATCTCCGCCTCGGCCACCTTGAGCTCGTGGATGTCGGTGCAGGTCCCGATCCACTTGAGCACCTCGCCGGTCTCGCCCAGGACCGGCACGCCGCGGACCAGCCACCAGCGATAGCCGCCGTCGCGACGCAGCAGCCGCACCTCGGTGGAGAAGGTCCGGCCTTGCGCCGCCACTTGCTGCCAGGCCCGTGCCGCCGCCTTCCGGTCGCCGGGATGGACTGTCCTGATCCAGCCGGAGCCCAGGCTCTCGCCGAGGCTGCGGCCCACGTACTCCGTCCATTGCTGGTTCAGGTAGATGGCCCGGCCGCCGGGCGCGACGACCCACACGATCAGCGGCATCGCCACGGTCAGGGTCTGGAATTCCGAGATGCTCTCGCGCAGCGCCAGCTCCGTGTGCTTGCGAAGCGTGATGTCGCGTGTGCAGCCGACCCCGAATTCGACGCTGCCGTCCGGAGCGAAGGCCGGCGAAAAGCTGTACTCGTAGTACTTCTCCACGCCGTCCGCGCTTGTCGACCGAGCCTCGTCCGTGACCGATCCTCCGGTTCTGAACACGTGCCCGATCTGCTGCGAGATCCTGCCCGCCAGCGCGTCGGAATAGCCGAGGTCGGATACGGTCTTGCCCTCCACCTCTTCGAGCGAGATGCCCCAGCGCACGAGCGTGGGCTGGTTCGCGAACAGGATGCGGCCGTCGCGGTCGAACGCGAACGCGAAATCCGTGATCGATGCCAGGGTCGTGTTCAGCATCCGCTCCCTGCGCTCGGAGCGCAGCGACAGCGTCGCCAGCGCTTGCGCTGCGCGCGTGCGGTCGGTGGTCTCGAGATGCGTCAGGAGCAGGCCGGCCAGGCCCTCGCCCTGGACGGGCGCGATCCGCATCAGGTAGGACTGCTTGCGGCCCGCAGAACCGGTTTCGTATCTCATGGAGAAATCCTGCACCTGGCCGTGCAGGACCGATTCGAGGCCGGCAAGCGCCTGCTCCGCTTCGGCCGAGCCCTCGGCCATCGCCTCGCGGCAGATGTCGGCGTAGTCGAGGCCGACAGCATGTCCCGCCTGGTGGGCGGGCACGCGGCCCGGAGTCGCCGCCTGCCGCCATGCCGCATTCGCAAGAACGATGGCGCCGCTCGCGTCGAGCAGGGCGGCCGGAAAGGCCAGGGCGTCGAGAATTGCTGCCTGCGCTGGATGCATGTTTTCGTGTTGTCGGGATCGGCAAGCCGCGGTCGCCCTGATGGACGCGGCAGCGCGGACGGGTCGTTGTCGCTGCGACGGCAAGCCGTTGCGGGACCGGAATCGTTGTTGCAGACGAGTATATGAAGCAGCCGTGCCGCCCAGGTAGGCAAATGAGCTACAGCCGCGCACACGCACTAGAACTTAAAGATGAATCGTGTCGCGTGTTCGGCGCCGCAACGCAAAACATTTCCGGGCGTGGCGGTGTTTTTTCGCGCTGGGCCGGTGCCGCCGTGCGCTAGAGTGACACGCAGTACTGAAGAGAAAATGAAGAACTCCCGAGAGCTGTCCATCTCTTCCCCGTCGTTCGCATGATCGACCACCGGCTGCTGGAGTCCCTGAGCGCAGGGAAGGCCGAATCCCGGCGAACCATCGTGGCGCAGTTCTGGCGCCACGCGCAGGCCGACCTCGCGGGCGTGCAGGAGGCCGCGGCGGCCGGCGACTTCGAACGGGTCACCCACTTCTCCCACCGCATCCGCGGCTCGAGCGCGATGCTCGGAGCGGTGCGGCTGGCCGAATCCTGCCGCGACCTGGAGGCGTTCAGCCGTGCGCACGACAGCCATGGCGTGCTCGAGAGCGTGGCCGTGCTGGTCCACGAAATGCGCCTGCTCGAGGACTACCTCGAGGACGCCGAAACGCGAGCCAGCCAAGACGCTGTCCGCGATCGGCTCCGCTTTCTCGTCGTGGAGGACCACGAGTTCCAGCGCAACGTGCTCGTGAGAACCCTGGCTGGAGTCGGTGCGGGCGAGGTCCTGCAGGCGGCGGACGGGGCCACCGCACTCGATCTGTTCCGCGCCGCGCGCCCGCCGGTCGACATCATCCTGAGCGACCTCAACATGCCCGGGATGGGCGGGCTGGAATTGATGCGCTGCGTCGGCGCGCTGCGCAGGGATGTGTCGGTGATCCTGGCCACCGCGGTGGAAGCGCCTTTGCCCGGCCCGGTGGAGGCGACGGCCCGCGACTGCGGCGTCAAGCTGCTGGGACTGGTCTCGAAACCGCTGACGGCGCGCAAGCTGCGCACGCTGCTCGAACTGCACAGGGCAGGGACGGGCCGGCACGCCGGCTGAACTGCGCGCGCAACGCCCGTCGCGGCGGCAGGGGCATCAGGCCTGGATCAGTTTCTTGCGGATCGCGTAGCGCGTGAGGCTGGAGATGTCGTGCAGGTCCAGCCGCTCCATGATGCGCGAGCGGTGCACGTCGACTGTCTTGGACGACAGCCCCAGCTCGAAGGCGATCTCCTTGGACGCGCGGCCCTCGGCGATGAGCCTGAGGATCTCGATCTGCCGTGGCGTCAACTCGTCTTCGATCGTCGGTTCTCCCGGCTGCAGCAGGCGGTGGGTGACCAGCTTGCTGAAATAGCTGCCGCCGGTCATCACGTTGCGCAGCGCCTGCTCCAGTTCGAACGGCGCCGCATCCTTGGTCAGGTAGCCGCATGCACCGCCGGCGACCGCGCGCTTGACGAAATCGACCGTGTCGTACGCGGACAGAACGACCAGGCGGACCTGCGGAAATCTCTCGTGGATCTGCGCGATCGCGGCCATCCCGTCCATGCCCGGCATGCCGATGTCGGTCATCACCACGTCGGGCTCGAGCGCTTCGACGCAGCTCACGAGCTCGTTTCCATCCTTCGCTTCGGCAACGACTTCGACGCCCTCGAGCATGGACAGCAGGGTCTTGATGCCCGAGCGCACGAGGTCGTGGTCGTCGGCGAGGACGATGCGCACGGGTTGGGTCCTTCCAGGGATCGGTTGCATTTTCGGCCTCTGTTTTCGGTGTGCCAAAAGGCTGTGGACGATGGCCACAGTATCCCGCAACACTCGCCTCGCTTGGCGCGACCGGTAGTACGGGGGCGTTAAGCAAGGGCCTTCCATCACGCGCAGGATTTGCTTAGCGCCGACGGCGCATCTGCTTAGTATCAACTCGTTTCAAAGTGTTCCTATATGCGTCATCGACCGAAACAGCGCGGAGCACTCAAAAATGATCCTGATGACGACGATTGCGAATGGGGCGGCCAGGCTGGCCGCAAGCCTCGGACTTCGTTCGCAGACGGCCTTGCGCGCCGGTTCCAGGCATCCTGAAGACTGCGGCGACCCCTCCCTGGTCGACGGCGCGACTTCGCTTTTCAACCGCACCGGATTGCTGATCAGGGGCGCCGACCTGCTGGCGCAATGCCGCCGAGACGGGCGCACCCTCACGCTGGCGGTGTTCGACTGCGGCGACCTGCTGGAGCTGCGCGACGTCTGCGGCGGGCTTGCGGGCCGCAAGGCAGTCGACCGGATCGTGCGCGGCGTGCGGCGCCTTGCGGGCCACGGCGGCATCGCGGCGCGAACGGGACCCACGCAGTTTGCCGTCGCCATGCCGGTGAACCGCCAGCGGGCCGAGCGCGACATCGGTCGCATCCTCGACGAGCCGACACGGATCGAACTGGACGGCGACGACGACGAACTCGTGTTCATGCCGGACCTCATCGTCGAGGTCGTGCCCCCGGAGCTCACCCTGCGGGCTTGCTACGTCAGCCTGTCGCGCCGCCTGGCCTGCATCCAGGCCGAACAGCAGCGCCGGCTGCGCCACCTCGCACGGGAGCGGGAACGCCATTGCCGGCCCATGCCGCTCGTCACCACTGCGGCGCGGCTGCCGTTCGTGGTGCCCGTGCCCGTCATGCGCGAGGTGCCGCCCACCATGCCCATGCCGCTGTCGCGCCGCCACTGAAATCCTTGCCGAACTTCCTTGCGGCGCCGGTCAGCGACCGACCTGTCGCCTGAACATGAAAACGCCCGTCGACCCTTGCCATCGCCTTCCTCGCGGTCGCCCCGCCGGCCACCTGTGGCCCAACGGCATCGGCGAGAACGGCAGCCGGCAGTTCGATTCGGCGACCGAAAACTCGGTGTCGGCGCAGGCCGTCGGCAACCCGGTCGTGAACGTGATCAGCGGGAGGTAAGCGCAGGACCGGCCGCCGCCATGCGCGGCGGCTTGCGCCTCAAGCCCCGCCAGTGCCCGGCGGGGCTTTTTTATTGCGACCGGCCCGCGTCCTGCGCTGCGCCCTGCTGGCCCTCGAGCAGCCAGGCGAGTGCCTCGGCCTCCGACACGAACACCTTCATCAGCAGTCCCGATGCGGTGGACACCTGTTCGCTGTTGCCGGTCCTGCGGTTCTCCCGCACCAGCGAGGCGACCCGGCGCAGGTGCCCCAGGGCCTTCGCCGCTTCCTTGCCCATCGCGATCTCGTCTGCCGCGGAGAACGATTCCTCCACCTGCCTCAGGTCGAGCAGCAGCAGAGAGTCGGAAAACTCGAAGCTCGAATAACGCAGCGTCTGGAGCATCGACAGCGCACCGGGCAGCGTCGCCGCGCCGGTGAAGGTGGCGCGCAGATACCCCTCGTGGCGGTCGAGAAGCGGTTTGAGCTGCATGACCCAAATGTCGCACAAGGATCGGCCGACATGCAGCTTAGGGAAACCCGGGGGTGACCTTCGAATCCACGGGTTCCACGCACAGTGCCGCTGAGCATGGCTCAACCCGCCCGGGTCGCCGGCAGCCGCCGGCTTGGCCTCAGGCCAGCGAGGATTCCGTCGTTCGGCCGGCGCGGCGATCGCCGATCCGGGCGCTCAGCGCCCAGACGCCGATGAAGGCGGCGAGCGCGATCACCTTGATGGCGACGGCCATCAGCGCTTCCGGCCCGGGGTCGGCGCCGGCGGACAGCCAGCGCAACGACCCGATCAGCCCGACGAAGAGCCAGATCGCCAGGATCCAGCCCAGCACCTGAATGACGGTCAGGAACGTTTTCATGAGACACCTCCCGGTCGGCCCGGATCACCATGCCATTTTTCTCCGGGAGCCTGGCTGGCTTGTCAGGCCATGGCTCACGCGCGTGTAGTGCTTGGCTGACGTGGCGCCTGCGGGCTGGCGGTCTTGCCGAGCGCGTCCTCCGAGGGGCGGAGCACGGCGAGCAGGTCGGACGTGGTGCGCAGGATGAGGCCGGCGCCCGTGCGCAGCAACTCGTCCTCGGTGCCGAATCCGCAAAGCACGCCCACGGTCTGCGCTCCCGCCGCGGCGCCGGTGCGCATGTCCACCGTCGTGTCGCCGATCATCAGGCAGGCCTCGGGAGCGACACCCATCGCCCGCGCGGCGAACAGCAGCGGATCCGGATGGGGCTTCATCCGCCGCGTCGTCTGCGCCCCGACGACGGTGGTGAAGAGCCCGCGCACGCCGTAGTGCTCGAGGAAGCGCTCGACCCGCGGCGCGGCGCCGGTCGAAATGGTGCTCATCGGATACAGCGCGGCCAGGGCGACGAGCATCTCCTTGACGCCTGCCATCATCACGTGCGGCGTTTCGTCCAGAGCGTCCAGATTGCGCGTGTGGGCCGGGTCCGCGCCCCGCGCCCTGGCGGTGCGAACGCGCTCGCGCAGGCGCGAGATGGGCGTGTCCAGCCCGAGCCGGTCCAGCAGGCCATACGCGGAGTTGACCGGCGTCGCGGCGGCCATGACGACCTGGCGGGCCAGCCGTTCGGCCCGGCGCCCGCTCACCAGGGGCACGGCGTCGATGAGGGTTGCGAGCCGCGCGACCAGGTGGTCGTCGGTGTCGGCGATCGTCCCGTCGACGTCGAAGCACAGCGCGCGCACGCGCGACAAGTCGAGCGCCATCGGCCGACGGTCGCGACTCAGGCCCGGCCGTCCAGGGGTTTGGCCGCGAGCGTCTGCGCCAGATACGGAAGGATGCTCTCGCTGCCCCGGCCGCCACGGTGGCCCGGCGCCGGTTCCGGCTCGGCGTCGAAGGCCGACAGGTCGACGTCCGGGCGCAGCGGCTGTTCCAGCGCCGCCGACCGGATGTCCACCAGCGCCTGCAGGTCGCGCGCCAGCTCCATCAGGTCTTTCGCGGCTGGGCTTTGGAGCAAGAAGCTTGGATCGGTCATGCGTTTCCTACGGTTGAGGAACACAAAGTAACCGCTACGCCCGCGCTGTCTCGTAGGAGGAAGCCGACGGTCGGGTGTCAACGCAGGCCTTCACTGCCATGCAGGGATCAGGCGTCCAGAAGCCTGCGCTCCGCAAGCCAGCCGCGCACCAGCGTCGTCGCCTCGGCCAGCAGCCCGGGCTGGCCGGCGTAATAGTGCGTCGCGCCCGCGATCACGTGGAAGCTCTTGTCCGCCGAGGCCGCCGCGTCGAACAGCATGCGCGGGTGTGGCTGAGGCACGGCGTCGTCGGCGCCGTTCTCGATGACCAGCAGCGGCGCACGGACGGTGCGCGCGCATTCCAGTCCGTTGGCGCGGGAGTCTTCGATCGACCATTGCGACAGCCAGGAGCGCAACGTCGTGAAGCGCGCCAGGCCGACCGGGCCGGAGTTGACGGTTTCCGGATTTCCCAGGTAGCACCAGCCCGGCCTGCGGCCGTTCGGGTCCAGCGCCGGATCGAGGAAGCGCGGGTCGGCCAGCGTCCTGTGGACGATGAAGCCGCGCTCCACCTCGCCGGTCCCCCGTTGCTCGAGCTGCGCGAGAGTTTGCCTGGCCCGCGCGGTGATGCGGCGCATGCGCGCCAGCTGCGCGGCGCGGTAGCTCGCGATGAACTGCGGCGAGTAGGGCGGCTGGTCCGGGTTGCGCGGATCGTAGATGTCGAGGCCGGAGTCGCGATCGTCGGGGTTGAGCTCGTCGCACACCGAGGGGTCGATGCCATCGAGCAGCAGGTGGGCCCGCGACAGGTGCGCCGCCTGGAACACCAGGGCGTCGGCCGGGATGAGGCCCGCGCCCCGCAGGTCGACCGGGTCGCCCGCCGGTGTGTGCGTGATGCCCGGCGATTCCGCCTGCGACTGGTAGAACATGGCGAGCGAGCCGCCGCCGCTCCAGGCGACGATCACGACCCGCTCGTAGTTCCACACCTGCCTGGCATGGCGGATGTAGGCGCCCAGGTCGAGCAGCACCTTCTCCATGATCAGCGCGGTGTCGTTGCGCGCATAGCGGCTCGCCGCGCACAGCACGTGGGCGCCGGAGGCTGCCATCGCGCGCGGCACCGGCAGCAGCTGCAGCGTCGACGCCGGATGCATGAACAGCAGCAGCGTGTCCGAAGGCTTGCCCTCGGGGCGCAGCAGGATGCCTTCGAGGTTGACGGCGCCCTGGTTGCCGGAGAAGCCGTAGGTTTCGGTGAACCCGGCGTTCTCCTGGTACTGGACGTGCACCCACTCGGTCTGGACGGGAAAGGTCTTGTTCATTGCATCGCTCCAAGCTCAGGGAATCAGGACGACGGAACCCATCGTGCGCCGCTCCTCGGCTGCGCGATGGGCCTGGGCGGCGTCTTGCAGCGGATAAGCCGCATCGATCCCGATCCGCAGCGCGCCGCAGCGCACCAGGTCGAACAGTTCGTTGCATGCCGCGGTCCGCGTTTCCGGGGTGTTGGCATGAAAGCCGAACCCGGGACGGTAAAGCGCCAGGCAGCCTTTTTGCGCGAGCAGCATCAGATTGAATGGCGGGACCGGCCCGGACGCGTTGCCGTAGTTCACCAGCGCGGCGAAGGGCCGGGCGCAGTCGAACGATTGCACGAAGGTGTCCTTGCCCACGCCGTCGAACACCGCGCAGACGCCTTGCGGCGCGAGACGCCGCGTCGCGGCCACGAAGTCCTCCTCGCGGTACAGGATGGTGTGCGCGCAGCCATGCGCGGCAGCGAACACCGCCTTTTCCTGGCTCCCGACCGTTCCGATCACGGTGGCGCCCAGGTGCTTGCACCATTGCGCCAGGATGCTGCCGACACCGCTGGCCGCGGCGTGGATCAGGACGGTGTCGCCGGGCGCGGGACGGAAACACCGGTTGACGATCACCGATGCCGTCAGTCCCTTGAGCAGCATGGCCGCGGCCTGCCGGTCCGAAATGTCCGGCGGCAGCTTCACCAGGCAGGAAGCCGGCAGGTTGCGCTCCTGCGCGTAGGCGCCGGTGTTCTCGAAGAACAGCCCGCCGGTCCCCGCATAGGCGACGCGCTCGCCGGCCTCGAAGCCCTCCACGTCCGCGCCCACGCTTTCCACGACGCCCGCGGCTTCGTTGCCCAGGACGATCGGGAACGCCGGTCCGTCGCCGAGATAGAAGCCGCCGTTGCGGACGTTGATGTCGGAGTAGTTCAGCCCGATCGCGGTATGCCGGATGCGCACCTCGCCGGGCCCGGGCTGCGGCAGTTCGATGTCGACGGACCGCAGGACCTCGGGTCCGCCGTGGGCAAGGATGGAAATCGTCTTCATGGACGCGAGTGTGATGGGGAATTTGCCGATGGTGGGCCAACTGCTTTCAAATAGAATGTATTGGAGACGCGCAGCGACAACGACAGGAGCGAGCCGGTGACAGAACTCAAGGTGATCGACTTCCACCAGCACGGCAGGCCGGACAGTTTCTGGGATGCCCTGGCGGCCAAAGGCAGGACCATCCACGGCGGGCGCCCGTTTCCGCCCAGGTCCAGGCCGGCCGGGACGGTCGAAATGATGGACCGGGTGGGCATGAGCGCGGCCTTCCTGTCCGCTCCCGACGCCGAGAGCCTGTTCACCGATCTGGAGTTCGGCCGGGTCCAGGCCCGCAACATCAACGAATTCTTCGCGGGGATGGTGCGGTCCTACCCCGGCAGGTTCGGCGCGTTCGCCTGCCTGCCCATGCCTCACGTCGACGCCTCGTTGAAGGAGCTTGAATACGCCCTCGACACGCTCAAGTTCGACGGCGTCCAGCTGATGACCAGCTACGAGGGCAGGTACAGCGGAAGCGCGGAATTCGACCCTATCCTGCAGGAGTGCAACCGCCGCGGCGCCTTCGTCTTCGTGCATCCGGCCACGCCCCCGGGCATGGACCTGCTCAAGCTCGACATCCCCTGCTTCGTCCTCGAGTTCGTGAACGACACGTCGCGTTGCATCACGAACTTCCTGGTCAA
>JAQGNJ010000064.1 GCA_028291885.1 Ramlibacter sp.
ATCCGCGCAGCGCAGGAGAAGTACGGCAAGGGCAAGGCCATGACGCCCGAGCAGGTGCGCTGGGGCTTCGAAAACCTGAACCTCACCGCCGACAAGCTCAAGGCGCTGGGCTTCGGCGAGATCATGCGGCCGGTGAAGACTTCCTGCGCCAACCACATGGGCGACGACTGGGCGCGGATCATCCAGTGGGACGGCGGCAAGTGGGAACTCAAGTCCGACTGGTACCAGTCAGACAAGTCGTTCATCGACCCGCTGGTGAAAGAGTACGCAGCCAAATACGCCAAGGACAAGAACGTCAAGCCACGAGGCTGCTGATCTTCCTGCGAGCACCATGAGCGAACCCAACATCCTTCTCGAAGTCAACGGCATCGAGGTCATCTACAACCACGTGATCCTTGTCTTGAAGGGCGTGTCGCTCAAGGTGCCCGAGGGCGGCATCGTGGCACTGCTGGGTGGCAACGGCGCGGGCAAGACGACCACGCTGCGGGCCGTGTCCAACCTGCTCAAGGGCGAGCGCGGCGCGGTCACCAAGGGCTCGATCGAACTGCGCGGCGAAAGGATCGAGAACCTCTCGCCCGCCGACCTCGTCAGGCGTGGCGTGGTGCAGGTGATGGAGGGCCGGCACTGCTTCGCCCACCTGACGATCGAGGAGAACCTGCTGACCGGCGCCTACACCCGGCGCGACAAGTCCGAGGTGGCGGCCAACCTGGAGAAGGTCTACGCCTATTTCCCGCGGCTCAAGCAGCGCAGGACTTCGCAGGCGGCGTACACCTCGGGTGGCGAGCAGCAGATGTGCGCCATCGGGCGGGCGTTGATGGCCGCCCCGAGCATGGTGCTGCTGGACGAACCGTCGATGGGCCTGGCGCCGCAGATCGTCGAAGAGGTGTTCGAGATCGTCAAGGACCTCAATACCAAGGAGCGCGTGACCTTCCTGCTGGCCGAACAGAACACCAGCATGGCGCTGCGCTACTCCACCTACGGCTACATCATGGAAAGCGGGCGGGTCGTGATGGACGGGCCGGCCGCCGACCTGGCGACCAACGAGGACGTCAAGGAGTTCTATCTCGGCGTCGGCGGCGGCGAGCGCAAGAGCTTCCGCGACGTCAAGAGCTACAAGCGGCGCAAGCGCTGGCTGGCCTGAGAAAGCGGACATGAGCACCACCTTCTACGATGCCCTGGAGACGCGCGAGCCGGCGCAGCGCGAAGCCGAATTGCTCGCGGCGCTCCCGGCGCAGTTGGCGCACGCGCAAAGGGCGAGCGCCGCTTTCGCGCGGATCCTGGCAGGCGTCGACGCGGCGTCGGTCACCAGCCGCGAGGCGCTGGCGCGGCTGCCCGTCATCCGCAAGCACGAACTGCTGGAACTGCAGGCGAAGGACCGCCGGGCCGACCCCTTCGGCGGCTTCAGCGCCGTGCGCTTCGGCCCGCAGATGCCGCGCGTCTTCGCCAGTCCCGGCACGATCTACGAGCCCCAGGGCGCGCGGCCGGATTACTGGCGGCTGGCGCGCGCGATATTTGCCGCCGGCTTCCGCCGCGGAGAGCTGATCCACAACTGCTTCAGCTACCACTTCGTCCCCGCCGGTTCGATGATGGAGACCGGCGCCCACGCCCTGGGTTGCACCGTCTTCGCCGGCGGAACGGGGCAGACCGAGCAGCAGGTCAACGCCATCGCGGAGCTGCGGCCCGCCGGCTATATCGGCACGCCGAGCTTCCTGAAGATCATCGTCGAGAAGGCGGCCGAGATGGGCGTACCGATCGCCGGCATGGCCAAGGCGATGGTCGGCGGCGAAGCCTTTCCGCCGAGCCTGCGCGACTGGCTGGCGGAGCGCGGCATCGCCGGTTACCAGTGCTATGCCACCGCCGACCTGGGCTCCATCGCGTATGAAACCCAGGCGCGCTCGGGCCTGGTGATCGACGAAGGCGTGATCGTCGAGATCGTGCGCCCCGGCACCGGCGACCCGGTGCCGGAAGGCGAGGTCGGCGAGCTCGTCGTCACCACCCTCAATCCCGACTATCCGCTGGTCCGCTTCGGTACGGGCGACCTGTCGGCGGTGATGCCGGGCCATTGCCCCACCGGCCGGACCAACCAGCGCATCAGGGGCTGGATGGGCCGCGCCGACCAGACCACCAAAATCCGCGGGATGTTCGTGCACCCCGGCCAGGTCGCCGACATCCTGCGGCGCTTCCCCGAGCTGCTGCGCGCGCGGCTGGTGGTCAGCGGGGAGATGGCCGACGACGTGATGACGCTCCAGGTCGAGGCCGCAACGGCGCTGGAGGGGCTGGACCAGCGCGTGAGCCAGGCCATCCGGGACGTGACCAAGCTGCGGGGCGAGGTCCAGGTGCTGGCGCCCGGCAGCCTGCCGAACGACGGCAAGGTGATCGAGGACGCGCGCAGCTACAAGTGAGCCTGCAAGCGGCGGGCGGCGCGGCGGCGCTACGTAATTCCCGCGATCGAAGGCCCGGGGGCGGAACTTACCATCTCCTCTCAATCAAGGAGTGCCTTTCATGACCAAAACGATCAAGTCCGCCGTCTCCCTGGTGGTCCTCGCGGCTGCGTCCCTCGGCGCGCACGCCGCCGACTTTCCGGCCAGGGACAAGGTGATCACCATCGTCGTCCCGTTCGCCGCCGGCGGACCGACCGACCGCGTCGCGCGCGACCTCGCCGAAGCCATGCGCAAGCCGCTGGGCGGCGCGACCGTCGTCGTCGACAATGCCGCCGGCGCCGGCGGCTCGATCGGCGCCAACAAGGTCGCCAGGGCCGCGCCGGACGGCTACACCCTGCTCCTGCACCACGTCGGCATGGCCACGATGCCCACGCTGGTCCGCAACATCCCGTTCAAGGTCGAGAGCGACTTCGAATACCTGGGCATGATCAACGACGTGCCGATGACGCTGATCGGCAAACCCGCCCTGCCCGCCAGCAACTACCGCGAGCTGGCCGGCTGGGTCAACCAGAACAAGGGCAAGATCAACCTGGGCAACGCCGGCGTGGGCTCGGCCTCGCACCTTTGCGGACTGCTGTTCCAGACGGCCTTGAAGACCGACATGACCGCGGTTCCGTACAAGGGCACGGGCCCGGCCATGACCGACCTGATCGGCGGCCAGATCGACCTGATGTGCGACCAGACCACCAACACCACGAGCCAGATCGAGGCCAGGAAGGTCAAGGCCTATGCGGTCACGACGGCCAAGCGGCTCTCCACCGCGGCGCTCAAGGACCTGCCGACCTTGCAGGAGGCGGGCCTGAAGGACTTCCAGGTCACGATCTGGCACGGCCTGTATGCGCCCAAGGGCACGCCGGCCGACGTGCAGAAGAAGCTGAACGACGCGATGAAGGTCGCGCTCAGGGACCCCGAGTTCATCAAGAAGCAGGAAGGCCTGGGCGCGGTGGTGGTCACCGACAAGCGCATGGAGCCGGCCGAGCACAAGAAATTCGTGCAGTCCGAAATCGCCAAGTGGAGCCCCATCATCAAGGCCGCCGGCGTCTACGCCGACTGACCCGCGCCAGAGGGGAAACGCGCCGCCTCCGGGCGGCGTTTTTGTTTGACAATGGCGGGGCCGCGCAAGACGGCCAACACCCACAGGAGACTGCATTGAACCGATTTGCCCGTCCCACCCGGCGCGCCGCGCTCGTGGTCGCCACCAGCCTTGTCGGCCTCGCCGCGCTGCCCGCTTCGGCGCAAGGCACCTGGCCGACCAAGCCGGTGCGCATCGTCGTGCCCTTCGCCGCGGGAGGCACGACCGACATCCTCGCGCGAGCGGTCGCCCCGGAACTGTCCAGGGCCTTCGGCCAGCAGTTCATCGTCGACAACCGCGCGGGCGCCGGCGGCAACGTGGGCGCCGAGATCGTCGCCAGGTCGGCTCCGGACGGCTACACGCTGCTGATGGGAACCGTCGGCACGCACGGCATCAACCGCGCGCTCTACGACAAGCTGCCGTACGACCCGATCAAGGATTTCGTGCCGATCACGCTGGTCGCCGGCGTGCCCAACGTGATGGTGATGCAGACCGAGAAGGCGCGCGCCCTGGGAATCAACAACGTCGCCGACTTCATCAAGTACGCCAAGGCCCATCCGGGCAAGATGAACATGGCTTCCAGCGGCAACGGCACCTCGATCCACCTCGCGGGCGAGCTGTTCAAGAGCATGAGCGGCACCTACATGGTCCACTTCCCGTACCGCGGTTCCGGCCCGGCGCTGCTGGACATGGTGGGGGGCACGATGGACGTGATGTTCGACAACCTGCCCTCCTCGATGCCGCAGATCAAGGCCGGCAAGCTCAAGGCGCTGGCGGTGACCAGCGCGCAGCGCTCCGGCGCGCTGCCCGACGTGCCGACCATCGAGCAGGCCGCCGGCCTCAAGGGCTTCGACGCGAGTTCATGGTTCGGGCTGCTGGCGCCGGCCGGCACGCCGCCGGACATCGTCAACCGCATCCAGCAGGAAGTGGCCAGGTCGCTCGGGACGGCGGCAATCAAGGAGAAGATGCTGGCCCAGGGCGCGATCCCCAGCGGCAACACGCCGGCCGAATTCGCGCGCCTGATCGACAGCGAACACCGCAAGTGGGCGAAGGTCGTCAAGGACTCCGGCGCCAAGGTCGACTGAGCGGGCGGGCGCGAGCCCGCTGCCTAGCCGGTCACACGCCCCAGACGATGTCCTCGCCGGCCTTTTCGGCCCGGCGCAGCATGTCGATGAACGGGACGGCGCGCTGGCGCAGCGAAATGCCGTCGGCGCCCAGGGCTTTTTCGCCCCTGGCCTGCGCCTCTTCCTCGGCCTTCTTCTGCTCGGCTTCGTCGCGGGCGATCGCCGCTTCCAGCGCCTGGATCGCGGCGCCCATCTGGGGCGGCTCGACGATGCCCTTGGGGCCGGGATCCTTGCCGATGATCTGCAGCACCTGCCGGCCGTTCGGCTCCAGCATGATCAGGTCGCCGGCGGCCTTGGATTTGAATTTGTAGAGCATCAGCGGTACATGTAGTCGCGTTTGAAGGGGTAGACCGATTGTGCGCCCTTGAGCGGCCCCGTCTGCAGGTCGCCGTCGGGCCGGGTGGCGACGATCTGGTGCAGCGAGGTCCAGCCCTGCTCGAAGCCCATCGCGCAACCCGCCAGGTACAGCCGGTAGGCGCGCAGCACGCGGTCGGCGCCCTGCGCGTCCATGGTCGATGCAAGCACCTGCCGCGCCTCGTCCAGCCTGGCCTCCAGCCCGTCGGACCAGGCCCAGAGCGTGCGGGCGTAATGCGGCCGCAGGTTCTCGGTGTCCACCATCTCGAGGCCCGCGAGCGCCATCTCGCGCAGCACGTGGCTCACGTGCAGCAACTCGCCGCCCGGGAAGATGTACTTGCCGATGAAATCTCCCATGCCGGCGCCGACCTGCGAGTTGCCGACGCCGCCCGCCGTGATGCCATGGTTCATGATCAGGCCGCCCGGCTTGAGCAGCCGCTTGACCTTGCTGAAGTACGCGCCCATGTTGGCTTCGCCGACGTGCTCGAACATGCCGACCGACGCGATCTTGTCGAAGCCCCGGTCTTCGTCGAGCTCGCGGTAATCGCGCAGCTCCATCTTCACCCGGCCCTGCAGGCCCTTGCCCTCGATCAGCCGGTTGACGTGCGCATGCTGGTTCTTCGACAGCGTGATGCCGGTCGCCTCGACGCCGTAGTGCTCCGCCGCCCACATCAGCAGACCGCCCCAGCCGGCGCCGACGTCGAGGAAGCGCTCGCCGGGCTCGAGCATCAGCTTGCGGCAGATGTGATCGAGCTTGGCCTCCTGCGCCTGGGCCAGCGACATCTCGGCGGTGCTGTAGTAGGCGCAGGAATACACGCGGCGCGGGTCCAGCCAGAGGGCGTAGAAATCGTCCGAGACGTCGTAGTGGAACTGGATCTGCTCGGCGTCCTTTTGCGGCGAATGGTGGGCCAGCGAGCGGGCGCGCCGCACCACCTGCGTGAACCAGCTGGAATTGCTCTGCACCGGGCTGCCCGGCACCAGCCGCGCCGCCACCGCCATCAGGTCGCGCATGCGGCCTTCGAGCTGCACCCGGCTTTCGACGAAATCTTCGGCGATGCGCCCGATCTGGCCGGCCGCCATGGTGGCCAGGCTGGACCAGTCCTTGAACGAGAGGGTCACTGCGGCGCCCGGCGGTCCCACGCGTTCGCCCGCGGGCAGCTCGATCGCGACGGCGACGGGCATGCCGGCAAGCCGCGATTCGATCTTTCGTACGAGCGCATCCATGGGCAAATTCTTGCCAATCTTTCCATGCCGCGTCAACCCGGCGCTTGTAGGACCACTGCGCGAATTGCAGAGGCAGGCGAATCGGGCCGCGATTGACATCCGTTGCTTGAGGCTTAAACTATTTAGACAACAAGTGGAGATGGCGATGGACATGGAAGCGCGCGCCCACAGCGAGCACCCGGAAGCGCTGCGCCTGTGGCTGCGGCTGCTCACCTGCACCCAGCTCATCGAGAAGCAGGTCCGGGGCGAACTGCGCGCGCAGTTCGGCACGACGCTGCCCCGATTCGACCTCATGGCCCAGCTCGAGCGCTCGCCGGACGGGCTGAAGATGAACGAGCTGTCGCGGCGGATGATGGTCACCGGCGGCAACATCACCGGGATCACCGACCAGCTGGCCGCCGAGGGCCTGGTCGACCGCGTCGATGTCGAGGGCGACCGGCGCGCCTACCGGGTGCTGCTCACCCCCCGAGGCCGCAAGGTGTTCCAGGAGATGGCCGGCCGCCATGCGGACTGGGTCGTCGAGGCGTTTTCCGGTCTGAGCGACAAGGAGATCGCCGTGCTCCACAAGCTGCTGGGCAAGGTGAAGGACCATGCCAGGACCCGGCAGGAGGCCACCCCGTGAGCGCCCAGGCGGATCGTTTCGTGCATGACCGCCTGCCGGCTGCGGACCAGCTGCCGCGGCTGGTGTTCCAGCGGCCCGAACTGCACTTTGCGCAGCGACTCAACCTGGTGGAGGAGTTGCTGGACAAGGCGCCGTTGCGGGGCTTTGCCGACCGCCCGCTGCTGCGCTCGAGCCGGTTGACGCTGACCTATGCCGAAGCGCGCGAGCGGGTGGACGCCATCGTGCGGATGCTGACCGAGGATCTCGGCCTGGTGGCGGGCAACCGGGTGCTGCTGCGCGGCGGCAACTCGATCGGCCTGGCGCTGGCATGGCTGGCCGTGGTCAAGGCGGGCCTGGTCGCCGTTCCCACGATGCCGCTGCTGCGCGCCGGGGAGCTGGGCGACATCATCGACAAGGCGCAACCCGTCGTCGCGCTCTGCGAGGCCAGGTTGCTGGAAGAACTCGACCGGGCCAGGCTGGAGCGGCCCGTCCTGCGCACCGTGGTGACCTACGACGCCGCCGCTGCGGCGAGCCGGCCGCCCGGCGATGCGCCGGCTGCCGACCCGGTGAGCGCCTGCACGACGGCCGCCGACGACATCGCGCTGCTGGCATTCACTTCCGGCACGACCGGCAAGCCCAAGGCGGCTGTCCATACCCACCGGGACGTGCTGGCCGCCTGCGAAGCCTGGCCGCGCCACGTGCTGCGGGCGACACCGGACGACATCGTCGTCGGCTCGCCGCCGCTGGCCTTCACCTTCGGCCTGGGCGGGCTGCTGATCTTCCCGATGTGGGCCGGCGCCTCCGTGTATTTTCCCGAAGCGCCCTACACGCCGGAAACCATGGTGCGCGCGATCAACGAGGTCGGCGCCACCATCTGCTACACGGCGCCGACCTTCTACCGGCAGATGGCGCCCTTCGCGCGGCAGTCGGGTGTCGGCGCGCTGCGCATCTGCGTCAGCGCCGGCGAAGGCCTGCCGGACGCCACGCGCCAGCTGTGGAAGGACGCGAGCGGCATCGAGATGACCGACGGCATCGGCGCCACCGAGATGTTCCACATCTTCATCTCGTCGGCGGACTCGCAAGTGCGGCCCGGCGCGATCGGCAAGGTCGTTCCCGGCTACCAGGCCAGGGTGGTCGACGACGACGGCAACGAGGTGCCGCGCGGCAGCGTCGGCAAGCTGGCCGTGATCGGGCCGACCGGCTGCAAGTACCTGGACGACCCGCGCCAGGCGAACTATGTGCGCGATGGCTGGAACCACCCCGGCGACGCCTTCACGCAGGACGAGGACGGCTATTTCTTCTTCCGGGCCCGCGCCGACGACATGATCATCACCTCGGGCTACAACGTCGGGGGGCCCGAGGTCGAGGATGCCCTGCTGCGGCATCCCGCGGTCGCCGAATGCGGCGTCGTCGGCAAGCCGGACGAGGCGCGAGGGATGATCGTCAAGGCCTTCTGCGTGCTCAAGCCGGGCCACGACGGCGACGCCGCGATGGTAAAGGCCTTGCAGGACCACGTGAAAGCGACGATCGCGCCGTTCAAGTATCCGCGCGAGATCGAATTCGTCGCCACCCTGCCGCGCACCGAGACCGGCAAGCTGCAGCGCTTCCGCCTGCGCCAGGCCTGAGCCGCAAGGTCCGCCGGGCGACGGCGGCGCGAATCCGGATAATGCCTCCATGCCTGCGTATTCCTTCGAAGCCCTGGACGCCCAAGGCGCGACCCTCAAGGGCGTGCTGGAGGCGGACACCGCCAAGGCCGCGCGCAGCCAGCTGCGCTCCCAGTCCCTGGTGCCGCTGCAGGTGTCGCCGGTCGTCTCCAGCGCCGGCGCCGCCGCCAACGAGCGCAACTTCGGCCTGGGGATGCGGCTGTTCGGCCGGCCCGTGTTCAATGCGACCGGCCTTGCGATCTGGACGCGCCAGATCGCCGGGCTGGTCACCTCGGGCCTGCCCCTGGAGCGCGCCCTGACGGCGCTGACGGACGAAGCCGAGCGCGAGGAAGAGCGCAACCTGGTCGCCGCCCTGCGGGCGGAAGTGAACGCGGGATCGTCGTTCGCCAAGGCGCTGTCCCAGCATCCGCGCGAGTTCTCCGACATCTACATCGCCGTGGTCAACGCCGGCGAGCAGAGCGGCCATCTGGGCCTGGTGCTCGAACGGCTGGCCGACGACCTGGAAGAGCGCCAGACGCTCAAGGCGCGGCTGGTCGGGGCGGCCCTCTATCCGGCGATCGTGACGGTCGTGGCGATCGCGATCGTGCTGTTCCTGGTCGCCTTCGTCGTGCCGCAGGTGGCCAACGTCTTTGCCGGCAGCAAGCGCGCCCTGCCCTTCCTCACCGTCGCCATGCTGTACGTGAGCGGGATGGTCCGCCAGTACGGATGGCTGGCGGTGATCGCGATCGCGCTCGGCGTCTTCGGGCTTCGCACCGCGCTGCGCAACGAGGGCTTTCGCGAGCGCTTCGACGCCGGCTGGCTGCGCCTGCCGGTGCTGGGGCGGCTCTCGCGCGGCTACAACGCCTCGCGCTTCGCCAACACGCTGGCCATGCTCGCCGGCGCCGGCGTGCCGATCCTCAAAGCACTGCAGGCCGCGGCGGAAACACTGAGCAACCGCGCGATGCGCGCGGACGCCCTGGACGCGACGGTGCTGGTGCGCGAAGGCGCGCCGCTGGCGTCGGCCATCGCGCAGAAGAAGCGCTTCCCGGGCCTGCTCAGCATGTTCGCCCGGCTCGGCGAGCAGACCGGCCAGCTGCCGGTCATGCTGCAGCGGGCCGCGACCCAATTGAGCACCGAAGTGCAGCGCCGGGCGATGCAACTGGCGACCATCCTGGAGCCGCTGCTGATCGTGACCATGGGGCTGGTGGTGATGCTGATCGTGCTGGCCGTGCTCCTGCCGATCATCCAGTTGAACCAGTGGGTCAGGTAATGCAGCCCCCACGCTCTTTTCAATCGCTGCCCCCCGATGGGGCTTCAGTCTCCTTGAGGCGGCTCGGCGGAGACTGAGAATGGCGGCTTCCCTGGACAACAAACTGGTGGTCGCGATCTCGTCGCGCGCCCTGTTCAACTTCGAGGAGGAAAACCGGATCTTCGAAAGCGGCGATCCGCAGGCCTACATGAAGCTGCAGCTGGAGCGGCTGGAGCTGCCCGCGCGCCCCGGCATCGCCTTCTCGCTGATCCAGAAGCTGCTGGCCTTCAACGATGCAACGGCACAGCGGGTCGAGGTGGTGATCCTGTCGCGCAACGATCCGGTCTCCGGCATGCGGATCTTCCGCTCGGGCCATGCCAACAGCATCAAGCTCGAACGCGGCGTTTTCACGCAGGGGCGCTCGCCCTTCCGCTACCTGCGGCCGCTGCGCGCCCACCTGTTCCTCTCGGCGAATGCGGACGACGTGCGCGAGGCGCTGGCCGCGGGCTTCCCGGCCGCGCGGGTGCTGACCGAATCGGTGCTGGCCGGCAACAACTATCCCGACGAAGTGCGGATCGCGTTCGACGGCGACGCCGTGCTGTTTTCCGACGAGGCCGAGCGGGTGTTCCAGTCCCAGGGCCTGGACGCCTTTCAGCTCCATGAATCGAGCAAGGCCGCCCAGCCGCTGCCGGAGGGGCCGTTCAAGCCGCTGCTCACGGCGCTGCACCGGCTGCAGCAGGCCGGCACGCCCGCCATGAAGATCCGCACCGCCCTGGTGACGGCGCGCAGCGCACCGGCCCACGAGCGGGCGATCCGCACCCTGATGAACTGGAACATCCACGTGGACGAGGCGATGTTCCTGGGCGGCCTGGCCAAGGGCGAGTTCCTGCGCGAGTTCGAGGCCGACTTCTTCTTCGACGACCAGACCGGCCACGTCGACCACGCCGCGCTGCACGTTCCCTCGGGACATGTGAACAGCGGCGTCTCCAATCCGGGCCGCTGACCCGCGCCGGCGGTCCAGCCGCTACGATGAGCCCTTCCGCTGAAGGGCTCATCGCATGCAACTGGTCGCCAAATTCGCTCTGTTCAGGAGCACCGCGCGCAGGGTCTGGGCGCTGACGGTTCCCTACTTCCGCTCGGAGGAACGCTGGAAGGCGCGCGGCCTGCTGCTCGCCATCGTGCTGCTCAACCTGGGAGCGGTCTACATGCTGGTGCAGATCAACGAGTGGAACCGCGTGTTCTACGACGCCCTGCAGAACCGCAACCAGCCGGTGTTCTGGGAACAGCTGGTGCGTTTCACCTATCTCGCGTTCGCCTACATCATCATCGCGGTCTACAGGTTCTATCTCACCCAGCTGCTCGAGCTGCGCTGGCGGGCCTGGATGACGGCGCATTACCTGGAGCGCTGGCTTTCGGCCAAGGCCTTCTACCGCATGGAGCTCGCGCGCTTCTCCGGCGCCGGGGCCGCGCCCGACAACCCGGACCAGCGGATCCAGGAGGACCTGAACCTCTTCACCACGTACACGGTCTCGCTGACCATGGGACTGCTCAACGCGGTGGTGACGCTGGCCAGCTTCATCGGCATCCTGTGGGGTTTGAGCGGGGGATTCTCGTTCTCCGCCGGCGGGTCGACCTACGAGATCCCGGGCTTCATGGTCTGGGCCGCTGTCGCCTACTGCCTGGTCGGCAGCGTCATCACGCACTACATCGGACGCCCGCAGATCCCGCTCAATTTCCAGCAGCAGCGCTACGAAGCGGATTTCCGCCACCACATGGTCCGCGTGCGCGAGTACAGCGAGGCGATCGCGCTGGACAAGGGCGAGAAGGTGGAGCGCCAGCATCTCGACGGCCGGTTCCTGAACGTGCTCTCGAACTACCTGCGCCTGATCAAGGCGCAGAAGAACCTGATCTGGTTCACCAACTTCTTCGGCCAGGCGGCGATCGTCTTTCCCTTCATCGTGGCCGCGCCGCGCTATTTCAGCGGGGCGATCCAGCTCGGCGAGCTGATGCAGATCTCGTCGGCCTTCGGCCGGGTGCAGGACTCACTGGCCTGGTTCGTCGACAACTACAGCACGCTGGCCGCGTGGCGCGCCACCACCGACCGCCTGACCAGCTTCGAGGAAAGCCTGCAGGCACAGGCCCTGACCCAGGGCCCTGCCGTCGTCACCGGTGAGGCGCTGGCCGCGCAGGACCTGGACCTGGGACTCCCCAACGGGACACTGTTGATGTCGAAGCTGTCGCTGCGCGTCGACGCCGGCGACACCGTGCTGATCAAGGGACCGTCGGGCAGCGGCAAGTCCACCCTGTTCCGCGCTTTCGGCGGCATCTGGCCGTTCGCCAAGGGCCGGGTGGAGATGCCTGACGACGTGATGTGCATTCCGCAGAACCCGTACTTCCCGGACGGCCGGCTGCGCGACGCCGTCGCTTATCCGGAGCCGGCGGACCGCTACACCGACGAGGCGCTGAAGCAGGCGCTCGGCGACGCCATGCTGCCGCAGCTGGCGAACCGCCTGGACGACGAGGACGCCTGGAGCCAGAAGCTCTCCGGCGGCGAGCGGCAGCGCCTGGCCATCGCCCGCGTGCTGCTGAAGAACCCGCGCTGGCTGCTGGCGGACGAAGCCACCAGCGCGCTGGATCCGAAAGCCGAGGAAAGCCTGTACCGGACGCTGCTCGAACGGATCCGCAAGGCCAACGGCGCCATCGTCTCGATCGCGCACCGCCCGGCGCTGGAGGCATTCCACCAGCGGCGCTGGGAAATCGAAGCCGGTGGCACGGACGGCGCCGCGTTCAGGTTGAAGGAAGCGCGCGGCTGAAGCTCGCGGCGTTCAGGCCGCGGCGCGACGGCTTTCCCGGCGCGCGATCCACAGGGTGGAAGCGCAGATCACGACGCCGCCGATCAGCGTGGAGCGGCTCGGCTGGTCGGAGAACACCAGCCAGCCCAGGACCGCAGCCCACACCAGGTCCAGGAACTTGACCGATTGCGTCGCGGAAATGTCGGCCGTCGCGAAGGAACGCGTCAGGCAGTAGTGGCCGGTGCTGCCGAGGACGCCGCACAAGAGGAACAAGCCCCATTGCACGGCCGACGGACTGCGCCAGTGCAGCAAACCGAGCGGCAGGCTGCAGATCGTGACGCTGATCGCCTGCCACACCACGATCACCTGGGCCTTGTCGACTTTGGTCAGCGCCTTGGTCATGAGGAAGGAAGCGGCGAACACCGGCGCCGAAGCCAGCATCACCAGCATGTAGACCCCGCCGCTGCCCGACAGCTTGGGCGCCACCACCATCAGCACGCCGGCGAACCCGATCAGCGCGGCGAGCCAGCGCTCCCAGTGCAGGCGTTCGCGCAGCACCAGCACGGCGCCGACCATGATGAAGATCGGGGTGGTGAAGCCCAGGGCCGTGGTGTCGGCCAGCGTGATGTGCGGCATGGCGATGAACCACAGGGCCAGGCCGATGGTGTGCACGCCGCCGCGCAGGAACTGCCCCTTGACGTTGTGCGGCCGGTAGGCGCCGATGCCGCTGCGCACGATGAACGGCAGCATGACGAACAGGCCGAAGGAGTAGCGCAGGAACTGGGTCTGGAACGGGTCCAGCGCCAGCGACAGGCCCCGCATGATCGTGTTCAGGGTCACGAACAGCAGGCCCGAGACGGCGGCCCACAGCAGGGCGCGCGCCGATGCGTCGAGGCGGCCGGCGCGGCGGTGCGCCAGTGCCGCGTACCGCAAGGCCAGGTGCGGCCGCCTCACCCTCTCGCCTCGACTGCCATTGCTGCTCCCATGGCACCTACTATATCGATGCGGCGGGAGCGTTTGCGGCCCGTCTGCGCCGGACCGGGCGGAGCAGGGCGTTCCAATTGCCTACAATCGCCGCTTCGATCGAAAGAGATACTTCCAGAGAGGACCGGCGTGTTGTTTTGGCTGAGGCAAGCCGGCGTCCTGCTGGTCTTCGGATTGATGGTGTTCGCCTTTTCCGGCGTGCGCCAGACGCCGGAAAAGCTGCTGTCGATGTACCAGGACTTCTGGGCCCGGGGCGATACGTTGCGGCGGGAATGGCGGACCGAGCGCAGTGGCGAATCGAGCCTGCCCGAGGTGCGCACGATGCTGGCTTTGTTGCGCGACAACCAGGTTGCCTGGTTCCGGTATTCGGACGGCATCGCCAGGCACGCCGACGTGTCCGTGGCGCTTCGCCTCGCCGAGGGCGCGTACCCGATCCGCGTGGGCCTGGACGCGCACCACCTGCTGCTGCTCGCAGGCGAAGCCCTGGACCCGCGCTGCAGGGTCGTGGCAAACAGGCAGGAGGTCGTGCTTGCGTTCTGCCCCTGACGTGCTCTGGGTCTTCCTGGCCCTGCCCCTGGTCATGGCTCTCGGACTCTCCGTGGCGCTGCTCGCGGCGCCCGGGCAGCCGCTTCTTCGCCACGAGCGGGCCCGCCTGCTGGCGCTGGCATGCGCCGCCGGCCTGCTCGTGAACTACGCCATCGGCATGCTGGTTGCCGGTCTTCGCTGGGTGCTGCTGGCGGACGTCGCGATCGCCGGCGCCGCGCTGTCCTGGGCCGTCTGCCTGCACCGGGGCGTTCTGGCGGAAATGTTCGCGATGGGCTGGCTGCGCTGGCTCTCGGTCTGCGCGCTGCTGCTGCTTGCGGCCGGCGCCGTCCTGTTCGAGCCGCTCCATGCCTGGGACGCGCGCACCATCTGGTTCTTCGCCGCAAAACGGATCTTCTTCGGCGGCGGCGTCGACGGCGCGGCCGACTGGACCCTGCCGGCCTACGGCTTTTCGCATGCGGACTATCCCAAGCTGCTGCCGCTGGTCGCGGCGCAATTCGCCGAGGCCTGGGGAGTGTGGAACGAATACATCCCCAAGGCGGGCCTGCTGGTGCTGCTGGCGCCCGCCGCCCTCGGCCTGGCCGGACTGGCGCCCCGCTTCGGCTTGAGCCTGGCGGTGCTGGCCGCTCCCCTGCTGCTCTCGACCCGGGACTACCTCTGGAACGGCTATCTGGACACCTACCTGGCCATCTACGGCGTGCTTGCGATGCTGTATTTCGCGCGCTGGCTGTCGTCCTCGGCGCCACTGGACCTGGCTCTTGGCGGCACATTCGTGGGCATCGCCGTCAACCTGAAGAACGAAGGTGCGCTGCTGACGGTATGCATAGGCGCCTGCCTGGTCGCCTGGCTTGTGCTCGCCCGCGGCGGGCCGGCAATGCTGCGATGGCGCACCTGGCCCGCCGGCGCATGGCTGGCCCTGCTGCTGCCCTGGATCGGGTTTGCCGCCTGGGCTCTCACCAGGCACCAGTGGCAGCTGGCGAACGACCTGCAGCTGGGCACGGGCTCGTCGCTGCAGCGCGTCTGGCAGCGACTGGACGAAGGGCAGCTTGCCGTGATCGCGAAAGCGATCCTCGTGAAAAGCGACATCGCCAACGCGCTAGGATTGCTGCTGGTCAGCGGCGCGCTGGCACGCGTCCTGCGAGTCAGGATCCCGGCGTCGGCCTGGTTCCCCGCGGCGGTCGCGCTGCTGTATTCGGCCGGCCTGGTCTTCGTCTACCTGGCGACGCCGAACGACCTGGCCTGGCACCTCGCCAGCAGCGTCGATCGCACCATGCTGCTGGCCACGGTCGGATTTCTCGGAAGTACGTATCTGGTGCTGGAAGCGATGGAGGGGCGCGACCCCGTCCATTCCGCCAGCCCCAAAACAACAGGATTGCAGACATGAAAAAAGTGCTGGTGACCGGTGGCGCGGGCTTCCTGGGTTCGCACCTGTGCGACCGCCTCGTCGAGGCCGGCCACGACGTGCTGTGCGTGGACAATTTCTTCACCGGTTCGAAGGCCAACATCCAGCACCTGCTGGCCCGGCCGAATTTCGAGCTGATGCGGCACGACGTGACTTTTCCGCTGTATGTCGAAGTCGACGAGATCTACAACCTCGCCTGCCCCGCGTCGCCGGTGCATTACCAGCACGACCCGGTCCAGACGACCAAGACCAGCGTCCACGGCGCGATCAACATGCTCGGCCTGGCCAAGCGCGTGAAGGCCAGGATCCTGCAGGCCTCGACCTCGGAGGTCTACGGCGATCCGGAAGTGCACCCGCAGCCCGAATCCTACTGGGGCAAGGTCAACCCGATCGGGATCCGCAGCTGCTACGACGAGGGCAAGCGCTGCGCGGAGACGCTGTTCTTCGACTACTGGCGCCAGCACCAGCTGCAGATCAAGGTGATGCGCATCTTCAACACCTACGGTCCCAACATGAACCCGCACGACGGCCGCGTGGTCAGCAACTTCATCGTCCAGGCGCTGCAGGGCCAGCCGATCACGATCTATGGCGACGGCTCTCAGACCCGCAGCTTCTGCTACGTGGACGACCTGATCGAGGGCATGGTGCGGCTGATGGCCAGCCCGCCGGAGTTCACCGGGCCGGTGAACATCGGCAACCCGCACGAGTTCACGATGCTCGAACTGGCGCAGCTGGTGCTCAAGCTCACCGGCTCCAGGAGCGAGCTCAAGTTCGAGCCCCTGCCGTCCGACGACCCGCGCCAGCGCAGGCCGGACATTTCCCTGGCCCGGGCCAGTCTCGGCTGGGAGCCGGCCGTGCAGCTTGAGAGCGGGCTGAACAGGACCATCGACTATTTCCGGCGGCGGATCCAGGCATGAGCGGCAGCACGGCCGCTGCGCTGGTCGTCGTGATGCCGGTGTACGAGGATGCGCAGGCAAGCACGAGGCTGTTCCAGGAGCTGGCGAAGCTGTACGGCGGTCGAGTCCACGTCGTTGCGGTAGACGACGGCTCGGTCCACCAGCCGGTCTCCATCTCCTGGCTGCAGCAGGCCGGCGTCACCGGGACGGTGATCACCCTCAAGCGCAACGAAGGCCACCAGCGGGCCATCGCGGTCGGCCTCAGTTATGCGGCGGAGCGCTTGGGCAGCACCGCGCAGTGCATCGTCACGATGGACTCCGACGGCGAAGACGTGCCTGCCAGCATCGCCGAACTCATCGCGCCGCTGCAGGCGCCCGAGGTCGATGTGGTGGTTGCCCAGCGGCGCAGCCGGGTCGAGACGCTGCGCTTCCGCTTGTTCTACGAGGTCTACAAGCGGGTGTTCCACCTGCTCACCGGACGCAGGATCAGTTTCGGCAACTTCATCGCGATGAAGCCCGCCGCGGCACGCCGGCTCTGCACGATGCACGAGATGTGGATCCACGTCGCCGGCTCGGTGCTGGGCTCGCGCCTGCGCATCGCGGCCTGTCCGCTGGACCGCGGCCCCCGCTACGCCGGGCGCAGCAAGCTCAATTTCGTCGGGCTGGCGCTCCACGGTTTCCGCGGCCTCATGGTGTTCGCCGAAGACGTCCTGGTGCGCGTCGGCATCGCCTGCGCCGGGATCGCCGCCCTCTCGCTCCTGGGCGGACTGGCCGCCATCGTGCTGAAGATCGGCGGGCTGGCCACGCCGGGCTGGTTCTCCGTCGCCCTGGGGATCCTGCTGCTGGTGTTCCTGCAGACCGGGACCATGACGCTCACCATGCTGATGCTCAGTGGCGTGGTGCGTGGCGGCGGAGTCACCGCGCCGAACTACCTGGCGCTGATCGCGAACATTGCGCACACCGATGACGACGCAAGCGCCCGCTAGCCACGATCCCGGCCAGATCGCGCGCTACATCGTCAACGGGCTGGTGGCGACCGGCGTGCACTACGGCGTCCTCAGCGCCTGCCTGGAGCTGCTGCATTTCGGATCCGCCGGCCAGGCGAACCTGGTCGCCGCTTGCTTCGGCATCACTGCCTCGTTTTTCGGCAGCCGCCACTTCGTGTTCCGGCGGCCGCAGGAGCCGGTCGGACGGCAGGCACTCCGGTTCGGCGCGCTCTATGTTGCCATCGCCGCGCTGCACGGGCTCGTGCTGACCGTGTGGACCGACGTCCTGCGCCTCGACTACAGGTGGGGATTCGTGCTCGCCACGGGATTGCAGGTGTCACTGAGCTACTGGGGCAACAAGCGGCTGGTGTTCAATCCCCCCACCGGAAAGCAGCCATGAAATTTCTCTGGAGCCTGTTCGCGTCGCTGCTGTACGCGGTGCTGGCCTGCCTCGTCTACTACGTCCACATCCGCTACTTCAAGGTCGACGTCGTTCTTTACAGCGCCATCCTCGACGCGCTGATCGCGGCCGCCCTGATGACGCTGCTGCTGTTCGCGCGCAGGGAGTTCCGGCTGTTCAGCCGCTACGAGAAGGCGCAGCTGGGCGTGATCTGGCTGCTTGCCGGCTGCCTCGTGGCGCTGGGACTGCCGACCGTCATCGACCGCTCGCTGTCCTTCTACATCCTCGAAAAGCTGCAGCAGCGCGGCGGCGCCATCCAGCAGGCCAGGTTCGAGGAGGTCTTCACCAGGGAGTACGTGAAGGAGCACCGGCTGGTCGACGTCCGTCTCACCGAGCAACAGGTCTCCGGAACCATCGTGATCGAGAACGGCTGCGTGAAGCTGACCGAACGGGGCGCGCGGCTGGCCGCCTTCAGCCGGTTTTTCCGGGCCAACCTGCTGCCGAGGCAGCGCCTGCTGGCCGGCACCTACAGCGACGACCTGACCGACCCGTTCCGCAAGAGCCAGAGCCAGGTCGACTACCAGTGCCGTTGAGCCTTTGCTGATTTCCCCTCGGCATGGCGCTGGCGGGCGCCTGGGCAACCCCCTCTTTTTCAGGTGGGGAGTTGCACTCCACGCAAAAGTCCTTATGATTAGCACTCGCTGGAGTTGAGTGCTAACAATCAACTCCCGTGCTTGTGATTAAGCGCTAACTTCTTTGGCAGCTTAACGTCCATCCAGTTCCAGTTCTAGGAGATGCAATGAAACTTCGTCCTCTGCACGATCGCGTGATCGTCAAGCGTGTTGACAGTGAAACCAAGACCGCTTCGGGCATCGTGATCCCCGACAACGCCGCAGAAAAGCCCGATCAGGGTGAAGTTCTGGCCGTCGGCCCGGGCAAGAAGAACGACAAGGGCGAAATCAGCGCCGTCGGCGTCAAGGTCGGCGACCGCGTCCTGTTCGGCAAGTACAGCGGCCAGACCGTCAAGGTCGACGGCGACGAACTGCTGGTCATGAAGGAAGAAGACCTGTTCGCGGTCGTCGAGCGCTGATCTTCCTCACCCCCAATCAACCGAATCTCTGGAGTAATTCAACATGGCAGCAAAAGACGTGATCTTCGGCGGCGACGCCCGCGCGCGCATGGTCGACGGTGTCAACATCCTCGCAACGCAGTCAAGGTGACCCTGGGCCCGAAGGGCCGCAACGTGGTCCTCGAGCGCTCGTTCGGCGCCCCGACCGTGACCAAGGACGGCGTGTCCGTGGCCAAGGAAATCGAACTGAAGGACAAGCTTCAGAACATGGGCGCGCAGATGGTCAAGGAAGTCGCTTCCAAGACCAGCGACATCGCCGGTGACGGCACCA
>JAQGNJ010000117.1 GCA_028291885.1 Ramlibacter sp.
GAGAAGTGGGAGTGCTCATCGGGTCCTGGGGTGTGCGGATGGCGAGGCCACGCGCACGGTAGCTGCATGGGGAGAACCTTTCATTATAAGTTTCGACCGATTGCCGGCCGCGCGACGGGTCACCTGGCATCGCTTGCGCAAGCCCCTCGTGATTACCCCAATGAGACGGCCCGGCACGCCACCTAGACTGTACGGACAAGGGAGAGAACCTCCCGTATTACAGGCAACCGGCCACGCAATTCACGAGCGCCTGCGTCCGCCGCCGGGAGCCAGGCGCTCCATGTGTGCGCAGGCTTTGGGCACCCCTTGAATCGACACAGGAGACTTTCCATGCGCAATTTCCGACGCCGCCTGCTGGCCGCACCCCTGGCACTGGCTTTCGCGCTGCTGGCGCACACCGGCACGGCGCAGGCCCAGGCGTATCCCGACCGCCCCATCAAGATCATCGTCGGCTACCCGGCGGGCGGCACCGGCGACGCCATCGCCCGGATGATCGCGAGCAACTGGTCCGAGGCCTTCGGCCAGCCGGTGGTCGTGGAACACCGCCCGGGCGCGGGTTCGACCATCGCCGCGGCCGCCGTGGCGCGTTCGCCCGCGGACGGCTACACCCTCCTGCTCAGCACGAGTTCCGATTCGACGACCTCGCCGCTGCGCATGGGCGACAAGGCGCAGTACACGATGCGCGACCTCGCGCCCGTGAGCCTCCTCGTGCTGGTGCCTAGCGTGCTGACCGTGCCCGCCAAATGCGCGTTCAAGACGCCGGGCGACCTGATCCGCCATGCGAAAGCCAACCCCGGCAAGCTGAGCTACGCGTCGTTCGGCAACGGCTCCAGCGCGCACGTGGCCGCCGAGATGTTCAAGAGCATGACCGGCATCGAGGCCACGCATGTGCCCTACAAGGGCAGCCCCGACGCGGTGATGGCGCTCATGGCCGGCGACCTTCTTCGACACGCTCACCTCGGCGGCGCCGCAGTCCAGGGCCGGCAAGAGCAAGATCCTCGCGGTCACGACGGCCAACCGCGTGCCGCTCGCGCCGGAAATCCCGACCATGCAGGAAGAGGGCGTCAAGGAATTCCTCTCGGGCTCCTTCATCGGCATCTCCGCGCCGGCCGGCACGCCGGCGCCCATCGTCGAGAAGCTGCAGAACCACACCATGAAGATGGCCCGCATCCCGGCCGTGCGCCAGAAGCTGGTGGAGATGGGGATGGTGATCCAGGGCACGACGGCCGCCGAGTACCGGGCCTTCATCGCCGACGTGACCGCCCGCATCGAGACGCTGGTCAAGGCCGGCAAGCTGTCGCTGCAATGAGCTGCATCGGCAAGCGGGGGCGTCGGCAGTGAGATAATGCCGGCACGCGCGGGCGTCGTTCAATGGCAGGACCTGAGCTTCCCAAGCTCAAGACGTGGGTTCGATTCCCATCGCCCGCTCCAGCCGCGGCCGCTCAGGCCTCGGGCTGCTTCCTGGCGGCGCCGCCGCCGAAACTCACCAGCCGCACATCCAGGTCATGACCGCGCATGGTCTCCATCGCGCGGGCCATCGCAGCCTCGATCCAGGCCGCAGGATTGCCGAAGGCGCCGCCGCCCAGCGTCGTGAGGAACACGGTCGGACAGCCGGTCTGCTCCCGGTTCAGCACCGCGGCCAGCAAGGTCGCTTCGTACGCGCCTTCCAGCACCAGCGACGCGAAGCGCTCCCAGTGCTGCGGCGCGACCGTCGAATAGGCCACCGGCAAGGCCGAACAGAATGCCTGGGACACGCGCTGTGCCGGGTCCGACGCCTCGGTGACCTCGACGTTCCAGTGCAGGCCGATGCGCAGCAGCCCGCGCAATTCGTCCCGTTCCCCGTCCGACATCGCCGCCAGCTTGCCGTTGATGACGGCGAGGCCTTTTTCGGTGCACATGGCATAGCCGTTGCGCATCTCCCAGAGCTGGCCCTTGTCGTTGCCGAGCGCAGCGCCGAGGTCCGCGAGGCAGTCGATCTGGCGGTCGCTGGTCTGGCCGGTGGCGCCATCGACCGGCACCAGGTAGTTGCGGTAGATCGTGGCCGCGCCGGCGGCGATGGCGCAGGCCGGACCCTGGCTCCGGTCGTCCTGGTAGCCGGTGACGCCGGCTTCCGGCGTCACGTCGGGGCCCGGCATCTCCAGCAGGTTGAACTGCGACGCGACCTGGAACAGCGTCTGGCGGTTCAGGGGCTGGCTATGCAGGCGCCTCACGTCGCCCTGCAGCGTCGACATCTTCAGCTCCGCGCCGGGCTTGCCGACCATGCCGCCGGCGCGACGGCGCAGCTGCGCCAGGGTGGGGATCTCCAGTTCGCCGACCAGGCAGACGCGATCGCTATGCACCGACCGCAGCCTGCCGTCAGCGACCGTCAATGCCGCGCGCGTCTCGCCGTAGCTGCGCTCGGCGAATCCAGTGATGCGTTCGAACCAGTCCATGTGGCGATCTCCCCGCGGCGCCTGCCGCCGGCCCTATTAGGCCCTGTTCGCTGCGCAGCTGGCAAGGCCGGTTGACGAACATCGAAGCCGTCGCCGAGGATGCAGGCCTCACCGGACAGGGAGCGACTGCATGAAACAAGCGGGACTCATCGGACTGGGCGCCATGGGCGCGGGCATCGCCGCGACCTTGCGCGCCAGAGGCTACGAGATGC
>JAQGNJ010000144.1 GCA_028291885.1 Ramlibacter sp.
CGCCGTCCAACCAGCCGCGCGAGGCGCTCAACGCCGGCGAGGTCGGCTACGTCATCGGCGGCATCAAGGAACTGCAGGCAGCCAAGGTCGGCGACACCATCACGCTGGAAAAGAAGCTTCCCAACAACGCGGGCAGCGCGACGCAGGCGCTGCCCGGCTTCAAGGAGATCCAGCCGCAGGTGTTCGCCGGCCTGTATCCGACCGAGGCCAACCAGTACGACTCGCTGCGCGACGCGCTGGAGAAGCTCAAGCTCAACGATGCGTCGCTGCACTACGAGCCCGAGGTGTCGCAGGCGCTCGGCTTCGGCTTCCGCTGCGGCTTCCTCGGCCTGCTGCACATGGAGATCGTCCAGGAGCGGCTGGAGCGCGAGTTCGACCAGGACCTGATCACCACGGCGCCGAGTGTGGTGTACCAGGTGGTCACGCCCGGTGGCGAGATCCGGATGGTGGAAAACCCGTCCAAGATCCCCGACCAGGGCAAGCTCGAGGAAATCCGCGAGCCCATCGTCACCGTGCACCTGTACATGCCGCAGGAGTACGTCGGCCCGGTGATGACGCTGGCCAACCAGAAGCGCGGCCTGCAGCTGAACATGGCCTATCACGGCAAGCAGGTCATGCTGACCTACGAGATGCCGCTGGGCGAGATCGTGCTGGACTTCTTCGACAAGCTCAAGTCGGTGAGCCGCGGCTACGCCTCGATGGACTACGAGTTCAAGGAGTACCGGGCGTCCGACGTCGTCAAGGTCGACATCCTGCTGAACGGCGAAAAGGTCGATGCGCTGTCGATCATCGTCCACCGCACCCAGGCCCAGTACCGCGGCCGCGCCGTGGTCGCCAAGATGCGCGAGATCATCAGCCGCCAGATGTTCGACGTCGCGATCCAGGCGGCGATCGGGGCCAACATCATCGCCCGCGAGACCATCAAGGCGCTGCGCAAGAACGTGCTGGCAAAATGCTACGGCGGTGACATCAGCCGCAAGCGCAAGCTCCTCGAAAAACAGAAAGCAGGCAAGAAAAGAATGAAGCAGATCGGTTCGGTCGAAGTGCCGCAGGAAGCGTTTCTGGCGATATTGCAGGTGGAGGAATGAGCGGCGCCGGACCGCTCCAAACCGCGAACGCCCCCTTGGGCGGCAGCGCGGTCCACGAAGTGACGAGCGTGGGGGCCGCGCAATGATGCCGTTCGTGACGGGGGTGGTGCTGGCGGCTTTCGCGGGATACGCCGGCGCCTGGTACTTCGGGATCGTGGAAGGCAACTTCGCGCTTCTGCTGTTCCTGGCGACGGTGGTGACCGGGCTTTACTGGGTGGCGGAACGGCTGGTGTTCCTGCCGCGCCGCCGCCGCGCCGCCGCCGAACTGGAGGCGCAGGCCGCAAGGCGCAAGAGCGAACTGGCCGCGCGCGGCATCGCTCCCGTCGACAACGACCTCGCCGCAGGCCGCCAGCGCTTGCTGATGCAGCCGTGGTGGCTGGACTGGACCGCCGGCCTGTTCCCGGTGATCCTGGCCGTGTTCGTGCTGCGCTCCTTCCTGTTCGAGCCGTTCAAGATCCCCTCCGGCTCGATGATCCCGACGCTGCTGGTGGGCGACCTGATCCTGGTGAACAAGTACACCTACGGTTTGCGGCTGCCGGTGATCAACACCAAGCTGACGCAGGGAACGCCGCCGGCGCGCGGCGACGTGATGGTGTTCCGCTATCCGCCCAAGCCCAGCCTCGACTACATCAAGCGCGTGGTCGGCGTTCCGGGCGACGAGGTGGCCTACCTGAACAAGAAGCTGACGATCAACGGCCAGCCGGTGAGCAAGACGCAGCTGCCCGATTTCTTCGACGAAGACGCGATGCGCTACTTCAAGCAGTTCGAGGAAGACCTCGGGGGCAAGCGCCATCGCCTCCTGAACGACGACGACAGGCCGGCCTTCATCCCCGGCGCGGAGGACTTTCCGTTCAAGCAGAATTGCCGCTACAGTGTCGAGGGCGTGACGTGCCGGGTGCCGGAGGGGCACTACTTCATGATGGGGGACAACCGGGACAACTCGCTCGATTCGCGCTATTGGGGCTTCGTTCCGGACCGCAACATCGTCGGCCGGGCGTTCTTCGTCTGGATGAACTTCAGCAGCCTCAAGCGCATCGGCTCCTTTGAATAACAGACACAGATCTCAACACACGGGCGGAAGGGTTCAGATATGAAGGATCAGGTCAAACCAGGGCAAGGCGGTTTTTCGCTGCTCGGGATGCTTTTCGTGGTGGGCGTGCTGGCATGCCTGGGCGTGCTCGGGGCCCAGGCTTTCCCGACCGTTCTCGAGTACCAGGCGGCGCTCAAGGCGGTCCAGAAAGCCTCGACAGGCAACACCGTGGCGGAAGTGAAGTCTATCTTTGAGAAGGCCGCCCAGATCGACGACATCCATTCGATTTCCAGCAAGGACCTGAGCGTGACCAAGGAAGGCGACAAGACGGTCGTCTCGTTCGCCTACAACAAGGAAATCCACATGTTCGGGCCCGCCTACCTGCTGCTCAAGTACACCGGGCGGTCCAAGTAAAAGCCCAGGCTAGCGTGGATGGCGATCTTTCAGCACTGCAGGATCGCCTGCAGCACCGGTTTGTCGACTCGAAGCTGCTGGCTCGGGCGCTGACGCACCGCAGCTTCTCGGCCGACCACAACGAGCGGCTCGAATTCCTCGGCGACTCGGTCCTCAACCTGGCCGTCGCGGCGCTGCTGTATGGACGCCTGAGCAAACTCCCGGAAGGCGACCTGTCGCGTGTGCGGGCGAACCTGGTCAAGCAGGAGACGCTGCACCAGGTCGCAGTCACGCTCGGCCTGCCCCAGGTCATCCGGCTGGGCGAAGGCGAATCCCGCTCCGGCGGCCACAAGCGGCCGTCGATCCTTGCGGATGCGCTGGAAGCGGTGATCGGCGCGGTCCACCTGGACGCGGGCTACAACGCCGCCGAAGCGCTGGTGCACCGGCTCTTCGAGTCGGTGGAGATCACGCCCCAGATGCCCGCGGCGGCCAGGGACCCGAAGACCGAGTTGCAGGAATGGCTGCAGGGTCGCAAGATGAAGCTGCCGATCTACCGCGTCGCGGCAACGCTGGGGGCTGCCCACAAGCAGACCTTCGACGTCGAGTGCGAGGTGCCCGAGCTGGGCGCGGTGGAAAGAGGCATCGGCGCATCGCGGCGCGCCGGCGAACAGGCCGCTGCCGCGGCAATGCTGCTGAACCTGAAAGCGAAGACGAAATGAGCGATGCTCCCGAGACCCCCGATGGCGGGCCCCAACAGAAACCGCCTGGCGCCGATGCCGCCGGCCAGCGCTGCGGCGTGATTGCGATCGTCGGCAAGCCGAACGTCGGCAAGTCGACCCTGCTCAATGCCCTGGTGGGGCAGAAGATCAGCATCACTTCCAACAAGGCGCAGACCACGCGCCACCGCATCACCGGCATCCGCACGCGCGGGCAGACGCAGTTCATCTTCGCCGACACGCCCGGTTTCCAGACCCGCCACAACACGGCGCTGAACAAGTCCCTCAACAAGACGGTGCTGGGCGCAGTGGGCGACGTGGACCTGGTGCTGTTCGTTGTCGAGGCCGGCAAGTTCCTGCCGGCCGACGCCAAGGTGCTGGAACTGCTCAAGCCCGGCATCCCGGCGCTGCTGGTGGCCAACAAGCTCGACGAGGTGCACCGCCGCGGCGACATCGCGCCCTGGCTGCAGGAGATGCAGCAGCGTCACGCCTTCGCGGAATTCGTGCCGATGTCGGCCAAGAACGCCAAGGACGTCGAGCGGCTGTTCGCCATCTGCGAAAAGTACCTGCCAGACCAGCCCTGGTGGTATGCCGAGGACGAATTGACCGACCGCAGCGAGAAATTCCTGGCCAGCGAAACGGTGCGCGAAAAGCTGTTCCGCTTCACCGGCGACGAGCTGCCTTACACCTCCACCGTGATCATCGACAAGTTCGAGGAAGAGCCGAGTCCCAAGCACGGCCGGATGGTGAAGATCGCCGCCACCATCGTGGTCGAGCGCGACGGCCACAAGGCGATGGTGATCGGCGACAAGGGCGAGCGCCTCAAGCGCATCGGCACCGAGGCCCGCCAGGAGCTGGAAAAGCTGATGGGCGCCAAGGTCTTCCTCGAAATCTGGGTCAAGGTGCGCAGCGGCTGGGCCGACGACGAGGCCCGGGTTCGGTCTTTCGGGTATGAATGAGGACGGACATCGGGACGCAGAGGACGCAAAGGTTTCGCAGAAGGCACGACGGGGAACGATCAATTCCTGCTTGAGTTTTCTGCGTCCTGCGCGTGGTTTGCGCGTCTTTCGCGTCCGGCAGTCCGCATCGGTCTGACGTGGTCGCCAAGAGAATCTCCGACGAGCCGGCGTTCGTGCTCCATCGCTACGACTGGAGCGAGTCCAGCCTGATCCTGGAAGTGTTCACCCGCCGGCACGGCAGGGTGGCGCTGGTGGCCCGGGGCGCCAAGAAGCCCAGTTCGAATTTCCGGCCCATCCTGCTGCCGCTGCAGCCGCTGCGGGTGAGCTTCGGCGGGGACGCCGAGATCCGCACGCTCAAAGGCGCGGAGTGGGTCGGCGGCCAGGTGATGCCGACCGGAGACGCGCTGCTCTCGGGCTACTACCTCAACGAATTGCTGCTGCGCCTGCTGGCGCGAGACGATCCGCATCCGGCGCTGTTCGACGCCTACGCCTGCGCCGTCCAGGTGCTGGCCTCGGAACACGGCGACGCGCTGCAGCCGGCCCTGCGCGCTTTCGAGCTGCTCTTGCTGCGCGAGATCGGCCTGCTGCCGGCGCTCAACCTGCAAACGCCGACGCTGGCGGCGCTGGAACCGCGGGGCCGCTACAGCCTGGTGCCCGAAGGCGGCCTGGTGCAGGCCGGCGCCGCGGACGAGCGCGCAAGCCTGGACGGCGAGCAGTGGCAACTATTGCAACTGGCCCTGGACGATCCCGCTCCCTTTTCGGCGACGCTGCCGGAAGCGGCCATGGTCATGGCGCAGCTCAAGCCGCAACTGCGAACCTTGCTGCACTACCATTGCGGGGTCGCGACGCTGCGCACGCGGCAGATGATGAAAGACCTGCAGGCTTTGTAATGACTCCCACGCTTGTCACTCCCACCGCCTTGTCGGTCAACCTCAACAAGGTGGCCCTGGTGCGCAACACGCGTGAGCTGGGCATCCCCAGCGTCGTCCGCGCCGCGACGCTCTGCCTGCAGGCGGGGGCGCACGGCATCACCGTGCATCCACGGCCCGACGGCCGCCACATCCGCCGCGGCGACGTCCACGACCTGCACGAGCTGCTCAAGGCCTGGCCGCAGGTCGAATACAACATCGAGGGCAATCCCTTCCACAACCTCATGGAGTTCGTGCGCGAGGTCCGGCCGCACCAGTGCACCTTCGTCCCGGACGCCGAAGGCCAGTCGACCAGCGACCACGGCTGGGACCTTGCCGCCGACGGCGAACGGCTCAAGCCGCTGGTCGCCCAGGCGCAGTCGCTCGGCGTTCGCGTCAGCCTGTTCATGGACCCGGTGCCCGGGGCGATGGCGGCGGCAAAGGCCGTGGGCGCTGACCGCGTCGAGCTCTATACCGAGAGCTATGCGCGAGCCTTCGGCACGACTGCGGCCCAGCCGCTGCTGCGCAGCTATGCGCAATCGGCGCAGGCGGCGCAGGCCGCCGGGCTTGGCGTGAATGCCGGCCACGACCTGAACCGAGCCAACCTGACCGGGTTCCTGGCGCAGGTGCCCGGAGTGCGCGAAGTGTCGATCGGCCATGCCCTCGTCGCCGATGCGCTGGAGCTGGGCTACGCAGCGGCCGTGCGGGCTTATCTCGGCTGCATCGACAAGGCCTTCCCGGCTTCCTCCAGCCAATGATCTACGGCCTGGGCACCGACATCTGCGACGTGCGCCGCGTGAAGGCGTCGCTGGCGCGCCACGGCGAGCGCTTCGCCCGCAAGATCCTCAGCGACGCGGAGCTGGCCACCTGGCAGGCGCGCAGCGCCCGCTGGCCGGAGCGCGGCGTGCGCTATCTCGCGACGCGCTTTTCGGCCAAGGAAGCGTTCAGCAAGGCGATCGGCATGGGCATGCGCATGCCGATGACGTGGCGCTCCTGCGAGGTGGCCAAGCTGGCTAGCGGCCAGCCGGTGATCGTGCTGCACGGCGCGCTCAAGGAATGGTTCGAGGCGAAGGGCCTGTCGGCCCACGTCAGCGTCACCGACGAAACCGACTACGCGGCGAGCTTCGTCGTGGTCGAAAAGAAAACAAAAGAATGATTGAACACGCACCCCTCATCCTCGACATCGCCGGCCCGGGCCTGACGCAAGACGACAGGCGCCGGCTGGCCCATCCGCTGACCGGCGGCATGATCCTGTTCGGCCGCAACTGGCAGGACCGCGAGCAGCTCACGCGGCTGTGCGCGGAGATCAAGGACATTCGTCCCGACCTGCTGATCTGCGTGGACCACGAGGGCGGGCGGGTGCAGCGCTTTCGCACCGGGGGCTTTACGCACCTGCCGCCGATGCGGGCCTTCGGCGAGCTGTGGATGAAGGACGAGGCCGGCCCGGGCAGCGGCGCGATGGCTGCCTGCAACGCGGCGACGGCGGCCGGCCATGTGCTGGCGTCGGAGCTGCGCGCCTGCGGCGTCGATTTCAGTTTCACGCCGGTGCTGGACCTGGACTGGGGCGGATCCGGCGTGATCGGCGACCGCGCCTTCCATCGCGATCCGCGCGTCGCGTCCCTCTTGGCCAGGAGCTTGATGCACGGCCTGCTGCAGGCCGGCATGGCCAATTGCGGCAAGCACTTCCCCGGCCACGGCTTCGTCAAGGCCGATTCGCACACCGAGATCCCGGTGGACGAACGCAGCCTCGACGCGATCCTGGCCGACGATGCCGCTCCCTACGGCTGGCTCAACACGGTGCTCGCCAGCGTGATGCCGGCGCATGTCGTCTATCCCGAGGTCGACTCGCGACCGGCGGGCTTTTCCAGCCGCTGGCTGAACGACATCCTGCGGCGGCGCCTGGGATTCACCGGTGCGATCTTCAGCGACGACCTGAGCATGGCCGGGGCGCGCCTGATCGAGGGCAGGCAGGTGAGCTACGCGCAGGCCAGCGTCGCTGCACTCAATGCGGGCTGCGACATGGTGCTGCTGTGCAACCAGTCCGTCGATGGCGGCGCCGCGGTCGACGAACTGCTCGAAGGGCTGGACAAGGCGATGCGCAGCGCCAAGTGGCGGCCGAGCGAGGCCAGCGAGCACAGGCGGCTCGCCCTGCTGCCCGCGACACCCGCGCTGCACTGGGACGAGCTGATGACAGCTGCGGCTTACGTCCGCGCGCTCGACCTGCTGCCCTGATCCGGCGGGGCGCTCAGCCCCAGGCCAGCTTGCCGTGCGCCTCCATGTGCGTGAGGTACAGCCGCAGGTCGAATTCGTACTTGTGGTACTGCGGCTCCATGCGGATGCACAGCTGGTAGAAGGCCTTGTCGTGCTCCTTCTCCTTGGAGTGCGCGAGTTCGTGGACGGCGATCATCCGCAGGAATTCGGGTGGCCCCTCGCGAAACAGCGTGGCGACGCGGATCTCCCGCTTGGCCTTGAGCTTGCTGCCCTGCACCCGTGACACGGTGGTGTGGGTGCCCAGCGCGTTGCGGATCACGTGCAGCTTGCTGTCGTACGCCACCTTGCTGAGCGGCTCCGAGCTGCGCAGGAATTCGCTCTTGAGCGCCATCACATAGTCGTAGAGCGCCTTGTCCGTGCGCACGCCGTGGGCCGACGGATATTTCCTGAGCAGCAGTTCCCCCAGCTTGTCCTGCGCGAGCAGTTCGCGCACCTGGTCCTGCACCGGTTGCGGATAGGCGCCGATGTATTTCAGGCTCATCGGCGCTGGCTGACGTACGCGAGGCCGGAGGCGACGCCGCCGAACAGGTCGCCCTCGACCACCGGGACCGAGGGAAAGCGGCTGCGCAATGCCTGCTGGAAGGGCCGCAGCGACGACGACCCGCCGGTGAGGTAGATGGCGTCCAGGCCTGACGGTGCCAATCCGGCTCGCATCACGCATTCGGCGGCGCAATCCACCACGCGCTCGAGCAGTACGGACAGGTGGCGTGCCATGTCGGTCGCGCTGACGCTTGCGCGCAAGCCGGCTTCCACCGGCGACAGGTCGATCTGCGCTGTCCGGTCTTCGACCGAGCTGCGGATCTTGGCCTGCTCGACACCGGTGGCCAGCAGGTGGCCGAGCCTTTGCTCCAGAACCGTCATCAGGCGGTCGTGCAAACCCGGGTCGGCATAGCTGCTGCGCAGGTCACGCGCCTGGCGCAGCATCTTCGGTGTCGACATCCAGTGGATCAGGTGCCAGCTGGAAAGATCCAGGAAAGCAGGACTCGGCACCTCGCGCCCGGCAGGCCCGATGTGGCGAAAGCCCAGCAGCGGCATCACCTGCTCCAGGTTCAGCTTCTGGTCGTAGTCGGTGCCGCCGATATGCACGCCGGTGGTCGCGAGGATGTCGTCGGCCCGGTCCGGCCGCGCGATGCGCTGGGGTCCCAGCCGAACGACCGTGAAGTCCGAGGTGCCGCCCCCGATGTCGACGATCAGGACCAGCGACTCGCGGTCGATCCGCCGCTCGTAGTCCAGGGCGGCGGCGATCGGCTCCAGCTCGAACGAGACCTCGTCGAAACCGGCGGACGCCGCCGCCTGCTCCAGGGCCGCCTGGGCGCGCTTGTCGCGCTCGGGCTCGCCGTCGACGAAGTGCACCGGCCGGCCGATCACGGCCCGCCGCGGCTCGTACGCGAGCTGACGGCCCGCCCGGCCGCGCAATTCGCCGAGGAAGCGCGAGATGATGGCCTTGAAGCTCAGCATGCCGCCGGCAACCGCCGTTTCTTCATCGAGCAGGCTGCTCCCCAGCAGGCTCTTGAGCGAGCGCATCAGGCGGCCCTCGACCCCGGCCAGATACAGCGCCATCGCTTCGCGGCCGAAGTGCGTGCTGTGGTCTTCGGAATTGAAGAACACCGCCGTCGGCATCGCCGTCGCCTCGCCTTCCAGCGACACGAGCCGGGCCAGGCCCTGCGGCCCGACGAAGGAAACCGCCGAATTCGAGGTGCCGAAATCGATGCCGAGCGCGGGTTGGACTGCTGCGCCCATTCGGCTCAGGATTCGCGTCGCAGCGCCGGGAACAGGATCACGTCGCGGATGCTGGGGCTGTCGGTGAGCAGCATCATCAGGCGGTCGATGCCGACGCCGCAGCCGCCCGCCGGCGGCATGCCGTATTCCAGCGCGCGCACGAAATCGTGGTCGAAGAACATCGCCTCGTCGTCGCCGGACTCCTTGGCGTCGACCTGGGCGGCGAAGCGCGCGGCCTGGTCCTCGGCGTCATTGAGCTCCGAAAAGCCGTTGCCGAATTCGCGGCCGGTGATGTACAGCTCGAAGCGCTCGGTCACCTCGGAGCGCGTGTCGTTGGCGCGCGCCAGCGGCGAGATCTCGGTCGGGTGTTCCATGATGAAGGTCGGCTGCCACAGCTTGTCTTCCACGGTTTCCTCGAAGTACATGACCTGGAGCGCCGCCAGCGAGCGGGCCGAAAGCTTGTTCTTTTCCTCGGAGAAGCCGAGCTTGCGCAGCGCATTCACCAGCCATTCCCGGTTGTCGACGTTCTCTCCCGCTTGCGTGTGCTTGAGGATCGCTTCGCGGATGGTCAGCCGCTCGAAGGGCTGGCTCAGGTCCACCGGCTTGCCGCCGTACGTGAGTTGCAGCGTGCCGACAGACTTGCGAGCCGCGTCGCGCACCAGCGCCTCGGTGAAGTCCATCAGGTCGCGGTAATTCCAGTAGGCCGCGTAGAACTCCATCATCGTGAACTCGGGGTTGTGGCGCACCGAGATCCCTTCGTTGCGGAAGTTGCGGTTGATCTCGAACACGCGCTCGAAGCCGCCGACCAGCAGGCGCTTGAGGTACAGCTCGGGCGCGATCCGCAGGAACATCTCCTGGTCGAGCGCGTTGTGGTGCGTCACGAACGGCCGGGCGTTGGCGCCACCGGGGATGGGATGGAGCATCGGCGTCTCGACCTCGAGGAAATCGTGCTGCACCATGAAGTCGCGGATGCCGCTGATCGCCTTGCTGCGCGCGACAAAGCGCTTGCGAGCGGTTTCGTCCGTCATCAGGTCGACATAGCGCTGGCGGTACTTCACCTCCTGGTCGGCGACGCCGTGGAACTTGTCGGGCATCGGCCGCAGGCTCTTGGTCAGCAGGCGCACGCTCGTCGCGTGGATGGAGAGCTCGCCGGTGCGGGTCTTGAAAACCTTGCCCTCGGCGGCGACGATGTCGCCCAGGTCCCACTGCTTGAAGGCCGCATAGCGCTCTTCGCCGACGTCGTCGCGCGTCACGTAGATCTGGATCCGGCCGCTCTGGTCCTGCAGAGTGGCGAAGCTGGCCTTGCCCATCACCCGCTTGAGCATCATCCGGCCGGCGATCCGCGTGGTCGTGCCTTCGGCCGTGAGCGTCTCGGGGCTCTTCTCGGCGTGCAAACGCACCAGGGTCTGCGCATGGTCCTGCGGCTTGAAGTCGTTGGGGAATGCGACCGCGCCGCCCTGTTTCTGCGTCTCGCGCAAGGCCTTGAGCTTGCCGCGCCGCTCGGCGATCAGCTGGTTCTCGTCGATGGCGGGGGCGGGCGCTGCAGGGGTGTTCTGGTCGGACATGGGGAAGGTGGGGTGCTGGCCGGAGCGGCCAAACCCGACATTTTAGTTTTTTGCGGGTAGCCGGCGCATGGGCCTCGATAATCCACGCCAATGTTGCTCAAAGCCGGAGCCCTGTCCCTCGCCTTGCTGCTGGCCAGCCGGCTCCTGGGGTTGCTGCGGGAATCGGCTCTGGCCGCGAGTTTCGGCGCCTCGGGGCTGGGCGACGTGGCGGTGCTGATGCTCACCCTGCCGGACTGGGTGGCGGGCCTGCTGGCCAGCGGGGCGCTCGCGTACGTGCTCTTGCCCGCCTGGGCGGCGCAGCAGCCGGGGCAGGTGGCGGCAAGCCAGCGCCGGGTGGCGCGAATCCTTCTTGTCGCGGGCGCCGGGCTGGCGTTGCTGCTGGTTCTCTTGCGCGAACCTGCGGTGGCCTTGCTCGCGGGTGGCTTGCCCTTGGCCGTGAGGCCGACAGCCGCCCAGGCGCTGGCCTGGAGCGCTCTGGCCATGCCGGCGGCCTTGCTGGCGGCGCTTTGGACCACCCGGTTGCAGCACGAGCGGGATTTCCTCGGGATGTATTCGTCGGGCATCGTCGTCAACCTGGTCTTGCTGGCGGCGATTGGCGGCGCCGGACTGGCCGTGGGCGGTGTCCAGGCTGTGGCCTGGCTTGGCTGCGGCTTGCTGGCCGCCATGGTCCTGCGGCTGGCTTGGCTGCGCTGGCGGCAAGGGCCGGTCCGACCCACTGCCGCTCCCGCCGCCGCCTTGCCCTTGCCTGCGCCTGCCACCTGGTTGTGGGCCGTGCTGGCGGCCGGCCTGCCGCTGGCATTGCCGTTTGCCGCCCGGTCGATGGCGTCGCACTCGGGCGAGGGCGCTCTCGCCACCTTCAACTACGCCTGGAAGCTGGTCGAACTTCCGCTGGTGCTGGCCATCCAGCTGGTCGCGAGCCTGGCGTTTCCTGCGATTGCGGCGGCGTTGTCCGGGTCGGCGACACCAGCTTCCTCGGAATCCGCGGCGGCCCCGGTGCGGACGGCCTTCGGGCTGGCTTTCGCCCTGGCCTGTGCCTGCGCCGCCGGCCTGCTCGCGGGTGCGCCGGCGCTCGCGCAACTGCTCTTTGGCTGGGGCAGGATGGAGCCGCAGGCGCTGGCCCAGGTCGCCCAATGGGCCCGCACGGGCGCCTGGGGCTTGTTGCCGCAAGCCGTCATCGCCGTGGCGCTCACGGTGCTGGCGGCGCGAGGACGGATGCGGGCCGCCGTGCTCGCCTATGCGCTGGCGCTTGGCGCTGTCCTGGCGCTGGGCGCGGCCGGAGTCCGCGACGGCGGCGTCCTGATGGCCGTCCTCAATGTCTTGCTGCTCGCTGTCGCCGCGGTCGCCGTGATCGCGATCGGTCCCGATGCGTGGCGCTGGCTTCCCTGGGGCGTGCTGGCCGGCTCGCTTGCGGCCTTGCTGGTGCTCGCCCTGGCCCTGGCGCTGCTCCCTGCCCCCGGCACCGTCGTTTCCGGCCTGGCCGTCGCTGCAGCGTGCGCCGCCCTGGTGCTTGGCAGCTCCTGGCTGGCCGGCGCGAGACTGCGCAGCAGCCCCGCGCGATAATTCTCCGCAGCCATGCTCGAACTGATCCAGATCACCAATGACCCGGCTTTCGCGCGTCGCTGCGACGCACTGGAAGGCATGCGCCTGTTCGTCGATCTCGAGCGGCAGGGCAAGGCCGCGCGCCAGGCCGGCCGCAATACCTTCATCAGCACGCACGAGATCGACGACATCGCGGCGATCAAGTCGCAGCTGCGGCGCTCGCGCCTGATGGTGCGCGTCAATCCGCTCCATGCCGGAACGCCGCGCGAGGTGGATGCGGTGCTCGAAGCCGGCGCCGACATGCTGATGCTGCCGATGTTCGCCGGCGCCGCCGAGCTGCGCCAGTTCGCGGCCCTCGTCGGCGGACGGGCGCCGGTCACCGCCTTGGTCGAGACTGTCGGCGCGCTCGATTCCGTGGACGGGTGGATCGCGACGCCAGGGCTGGCGGAGGCCTTTGTCGGCCTGAACGACCTGCACCTGGCGCAGGGACGGCGCTTCATGTTCGAGCCGCTCGCCGACGGCAGCGTCCAGAAGGTTGCGGAGCTGGCGCACCGCCACGGCGTCGCTTTCGGTTTCGGCGGCATCGCCCGGCTCGAGGAAGGCCTGCTGCCGGGACGCGACGTCCTGGCCGAACACCTGCGCCTGGGATCGGGGTCCGTCATCCTCTCGCGCACCTTCCACCGCAGCGATGGCGCCGCGCCCTTCGAAGACGAGGTCGCGGCCCTGCGCGCGACCGAAGCCGCGCTGGCGTTGCGAACGCCGGAGCAGGTGCAGGCCGACTCCGTACGGATCGCGCAGGCGATCCGCCGGGTCGCGGCAGCCATGGCCGAGCCTGCATGAAGCGCGCGATGGACCTCGTGCTCTCCCTGGCCGCGCTGCTGCTGCTCTCACCGCTGATGCTCGCGACAGCCGCGGCGGTGGCGCTGGAAAGCGGCAGGCCCGTGCTCTTCGTCCAGCCGCGGGTCGGCCGCTGCGGCCGCGAGTTCGGCATGTTCAAGTTCCGCAGCATGGTGAAGAATGCGGCCGCGATCGGCCCGCACTACACCGGCAGCAACGATGCCCGCGTCACCCGGGTCGGTCGCTTCATCCGGCGCACCAGCCTGGACGAACTGCCGCAATTGATCAACGTGCTGCGCGGTGACATGAGCCTGGTCGGACCGCGGCCCGACCTGCCGGCGCAGCGTTGCGACTACAGCGAAGCCGACTGGCGCGAGCGCTGCAGCGTGCGCCCCGGCATCACCGGCCTGGCGCAGGCCCGCCTGCGTTCGCAGGCGACACCGGCCCAGAGGCTGGCGCTGGACCTGCAGTACGTGCGCGAGTGCGGGCTGGCGCTGGACCTGCGCATCCTGGGCTGGACGCTGGCGCGGCTGGGCGGGCGGGGGAGCAACTGAGATGTGCGGCATCTTCGGCTACTGGGACCGCGGCCGCCGCGCGCTAGCCGACGGCGTGCTGCAGGACATGGCCCTGAAGCTGGTGCATCGCGGGCCGGACGACCAGGGCATCCACCATCACCATGAACGGGGCGCGGCCGTGGGCAACCGGCGGCTCTCGATCATCGACATCGAGGGCGGGCACCAGCCCTTCGTCTCGGATGACGGGCGGATCGCCGTGGTCCAGAACGGCGAGATCTTCAACTACATCGAACTGGCCGAGATGCTGCGGCGCGACGGCGTGGCGCTGGACACGAACTCGGACACCGAGGTCATCCTGCGGCTCTACGAGCGCGAGGGGATCGACTGCCTCAGCCGCCTCAACGGCATGTTCGCGATCGCGATCGACGATGCGCGCGAGGACGCGATGTACCTGGTGCGGGACCGCATCGGCGTGAAGCCGCTGTACCTGGCGGACGACGGCGAGCGCATGGTGTTCGGATCGGAGATCAAGGCCATCCTGCCGGCGGCCGGCATCGAGCGCGCGCTTGCGGCCGTCGACGTCGAAGCGATCCACCATTACCTGAGCTTCAACTACGTTCCCCCGCCCTGGACGATCTGGAAGAGCGTCCGCCACGTGATGCCGGGCACCTGGATGCGCTTTAGCCGCACCGGCGTCCACACGCAGGCGTGGTGGAGCCTGGCGGCGCAGCGCGAGCAGGACCACCGCTTCGAGGACTGGTCGGCCGAGTTCATGTCGATCCTGGACGACGCGACGCGCATCCGGCTGCGCGCCGACGTGCCCTGGGGCGCCTTCCTTTCCGGCGGGGTCGACTCGAGCTCGATCGTCGCGCTGATGGCGCGCCACGTGGACCGGCCGGTGAAGACCTTCTGCATCGGCTTCGCCGACCCGCTGTACGACGAGTCGCCGTTTGCGCGAGAAGCCGCGCGCCGCTTCGGCTGCGACCACACCAGCGAAGTGGCGCAGCTGAACATGCTGGACCGCTGGCCCCAGGTGCTCTATCACCTGGACCAGCCGCACGGCGACGCTTCGTTCATGCCGACCCTGCGCGTCAGCGAACTGGCGGCCAGGCACGTGAAGGTGGTGCTGACCGGCGACGGCGGCGACGAGTTGTTCGCCGGCTACGACAAGTACCCCAGGTATTTCAGCCGGCCCGACGCGCAGACGCTGCCGCTGCCGCAATTCCACCGCAGCTACTTCGATTCGATCTCGCTGTTCTCGCCGCAGGCCAAGCAGGCGCTGTACCAGCCGGCCGTCGCCAGGTGGCTGGCCGACGTCGACAGCTTTTCTGCGGCCGCCGAGCCGTGGTTCAAGGAGGCGGAGCATTTCGACCGCATCAACCAGGCGCTCTACCTGGACATGCAGCTGCTGCTGTCCGGCAACAACCTGGTCAAGCCGGACCGCATGGGGATGGCGGTGTCGCTGGAGGCGCGCACGCCGTTCCTGGACTGGCGGATGATGGAATTCGCCTTCCGCTCGCGCGGGCACACCAAGCTGCGCGCCGACGACAAGAAGCACTGGTACAAGCGGGCCGCGGCGCCGCTGATGGGCGGCGACCTGGCCTACCGCAAGAAGCAGATGTTCACCATGCCGATCGGCGACTGGTTCCGCGGCGCAAGCTACGACTGGCTGGCGGCGACACTGGGCAACAGCGACCTCCTGAACCGGCTGTTCCGCCGCGAGCTGATCGAGGACATGCTGCTGCGCCATCGCGACGGCAGCGCCAACTTCACGCGCGAATTGCGGGCGCTGGCGGCGCTGGCGCTGTGGGCCGAGCAGGCCTTGGCTTGAGCGAATTTCGCTATCCTTGGCCGCAAGGATGAACACAGGAGTTGCGGCATGGCCGACGCATTCAGGCTGGACGGAAAAACGGTCGTTCTGACAGGCGCGGCGGGCGTCATCGGCACCCAGGTGGTGCTGGCCTTTGTCGAGGCCGGCGCGCGGGTCTGCGCGATCGACCGCAATCCGGCCTTGCTCAAGCAAAAGCTCGGTCCCGAGCACGGCTCGCTGATGCACTGTGCCGCCGACGTTTCCAGCAAGGAGGCGCTGTTGCGGGCGCGCAAGAAGCTCGAATCGAAGTGGGGGACCGCCGATGCGCTCGTCAACAATGCGGCCGCGCGCTCCCTCAATTACTTCGAGCCCTTCGAGACGCTGGACGTGGCGGAATGGAACGAGGTGATGGCGGTCAACCTCACGGGCGCGATGCTTGCCTGCCAGGTGTTCGGCAGCGCGATGGCCGATCGCGGGCGCGGCAGCATCGTCAACACGCTGTCGGTCTACGGCATCGTCGGGCCCGACCAGCGCATCTACGAGGGCTCGCTGCACCTGGGCAAGCCGGTCAACTCGCCCGCGGTCTACGGCGCCAGCAAGGCCGGACTCTGGGGCCTGACCCGCTATCTCGCCACCTATTGGGGCAAGCGGGGCGTGCGCGTCAACGCGGTGTCGACGGGCGCCGTGTCGAACGGCCAGAGCGAGGAATTCGTCCGCAACTATTCCAGCCAGGTTCCGCTGGGACGCATGGCCGAGGCGGACGACGTCGCAGCAGCCATGCGTTATCTCGCGAGCGACGCCTCCAAGCATGTGACGGGGCACAACCTGGTGGTCGACGGCGGCCGCACCGCATGGTGAAGGCCGGCCCGGCCGCGCCGGTGTGGCTGTTCGTCTCCTATGGCGGCGGCCACGTCAAGGCCTTGCTGCCGGTTGCCGAGCGCGTCCGTGCGCTGGGCATCGCGCAGCCGGTCTATCTCGCGCTGACGACCGCAGCAGCCCAGGTGAAAAGCGCGGGCATCCCGGTGCTGGGCTTTCGCGATTTTCTCCGTCCGGCGGACGAACGCGCAAAGGCCAGAGGCCAGGAACTGGTCTCGCAGTTGAGCGTGCAATCCGCGGACCGCGACGAATCGGTCGCCTATCTCGGCCTGTCCTATGTCGATCTCGAGGATCGCCATGGCGCAGCCGCCGCGGCGGATCTTTATGCGCGGTACGGGCGCCAGGCCTTCCTGCCCCTGGCCACCCTGGAGCGCGTGATCCGGACGTGCCGCCCCGAACTGGTGGTCGCCACCAACTCGCCGCGCGCGGAAAGGGCGGCGATCGAGACCGCCGGCGCCTTGGGAGTGCCCAGTGTCTGCCTGGTCGACCTGCTGGGCATCTGGGAGCGGGACCTGCTGGCGCGGCCCGGCTACGCGGATGCCGTCTGCGTCCTCAACGAGGGCGTGCGCCGCAGCTTGACCGATGCCGGCCGGCCGGTGGCGGACGTCCATGTGACGGGCAATCCGGCCTTCGACACCATCGATGATCCGGCGATGAAGGTCCGGGGACAACGCTATCGCGAGCAACTCGGTTGGGACGGACTGCACGTGTGCCTCTATGCGTCGTCACCGGAACCGGTGCGGATCCCGCAAATCGACGGAACGGGCGATCCGGCCTTGCCTAGCCGCATCGAAGACACGCTGATCGAGCTGGTCGCCGACAACCCGCGCCTGGCGCTGTGGATCCGGCGCCATCCGAGCGAGCCCCCGCTCGGCGGGCGGCTGGCCGGCCACCCCCGCATCCGCGAATCCACGCCGGACATGCCCCTGCATGCCTGCATTCATGCGAGCGACGAGGTGATCGTCACCGTGTCCACCGTCGGCGTCGAGGCCAGCCTGGCCGGCAAGACGGTCACGCAGGTCCGCGGTTCGATCCTGGACCACCTGAGTCCCTATGTCGCGATGGGGCTGGCGGCGCGTGAGCTCACGCTGGACGAACTGCCGCAGGCGTACGGACGTTTTGCTCCGGCGCCAGCGTCGGTCGCGCCGCCGGTCGCTTCGCTGGACAGCGGCAGGGCGGTCGAGCGTGTCGTCCAGGTGCTGCAAGCGATCCAGGGGCGGACCGGTGGGCGCTGAAGCCTTGCGGGCGCTCGACTTGCGGGAGGCGGTCGACATGCATGGCGCGCTGGGCAAACCGCTGGCTCCCGCCACATTGCATCCAGCTTATGTCGCGGCGGACGCCAGCCGCAACGCCGCGCTCGAGCCGGTCTACCTCGCCTTCGAAAAACACGGCGAGCGCTGGCTGCACAGCCTGCACGTCGCGCGGATCGCGGGCACCGATCTCAGGGACGCCAGTTCGCCGTACGGCTATGGCGGACCGCTCTCCAGCACCGACGATCCGCGCTTCATCGCCCAGGCTTGGCAGGCGTACGCGCACTGGATGACGTCGCAGCGTGTCGTCGTCGAATACGTCCGCTTCCATCCCGCCCTGGGCAACGAGCGCTATTACGGCGGCACGGTCTCGGACAACCGGACGGTCGTCTGGATGGATCTCCAGACGCAGGACATCGCGACGGCTTACGCCACACGGCTGCGGCAAAGCCTGAAGAAGGCGAGCGGCGCCGGGCTGGTCTACCGGGAATGTCCGCTGGCTTCGCGGGTCCGGGAGTTCGGCGCCTTCTATCGCAGCGGCATGGCGCAGATCGGCGCCGACCCGTTCTTTTTTTTCGACGACGCGTATTTCGCGCTGCTTGCCGATTCCGGCCTCGCCAGCCTGGGCATCTGCCAGCACCGCGACGACAGCGAGGGCCGCTGGCTGGCGGCCAGCCTCTTCCTCGACGGCCAGGGCTTGCGCGAATACCATCTCTCCGCCACCAATGCCCAGGGCCGTGGCCTCGCGGCGCCGTCCTTCGTGCTGCACGAGGCCGCGCTGTCGGCGCGGCGCCTGGGACTGCGCCGGCTGTATCTCGGAGGCGGAAGCGACGTCCGGCCGGACAACCCGCTGTTGTTCTTCAAGTCGGCGTTCTCGACCGAGCGCCTTTGCTACCGCACCGGTTCGGCCGTGTTCCGAAGCAGCGACTATGCTGCTCTCCAGCAGCGCTTTGCGCCCGAGTGGAAAGCGCATCCCGAGCGCCCGATTTTCTATCGCAAGGTCTAGAGGCAAGCATGGTCTGGGATCCGGTGTGGGAAGAGGTCTATCGCTCCAGGGCCTGGGGCCAGTATCCGGGCGAGGACGTGATCCGCTTCGTGGCGGGGAATTTCTACCCGGCTGCCGACCGCGCGCGCGTGCGACTGCTGGAAGTCGGGTCCGGAACCGGGGCCAACCTGTGGTTCATGGCGCGTGAAGGCTTCTGCGTGCACGGCGTCGAGGGCTCGCCCACGGGAGCCAGCCAGGCGAGCGAGCGGCTGGACCGCGAGTGTCCGGGCTGGCGCGCCATCGGCGGCCAGGTGCTCGTGGGCGACGCCGCCAGGCTGCCTTACCCGAACGCGTATTTCGACGCCGCGCTCGACGTCGTGGCGGTTTGCTACAGCGACTTCGAGACGGCGCGCGGCATCTACGGCGAACTTGCGCGCGTCGTCAAACCCGGCGGCAAGCTCTTCGTGCGAACATTCGAGCGCGGCTGCTGGGGCGATGGAACCGGAACCCGCGTCGGCAGGGACATGTGGAATTGCGGCGAAGGCCATCTCGCGGGCTACGGCGCGACGCGCTTCACTGCCCAGGACGATCTGGCCGAGTTGCTGCCGGACTGGAGCATCGATCGTGTCGAGCATTCGAGCCTGAGCGAAGGCGGCGGCCGCCACCGCATCACCCACCTGCTGATCCACGGAACCCGGAAATGAAGCGCGCAACTGCCAAGACCATCGCCACCATCTGCGCCCGCGGCGGCAGCAAGGGGCTGCCGCGCAAGAACGTGCTGCCCTTTGCAGGCGAACCGCTGATCGCGCACACCATCCGGCAGGCGCTGGCGTGCAGCGCGATCGACGGCGTCTACGTCTCCACCGACGACGACGAGATCGCGGACATCGCGGCGCGGTACGGAGCGCAGGTTCCGTACCGCAGGCCCGCCGAACTCGCGTCCGACGGTGCGGCCAAGATTCCGGTGATCGAACACCTGGTCCGACACCTCGAATCCCAGGGCCAGGCGATCGCCACGGTCGTCGATCTCCAGCCGACGTCGCCGCTGCGCATCCAGGCCGACCTGGAGGCTGCCATCGGTCTGTCGGCGCAGGCCGACCTGGTCGTCACCGTCACCGAGCCATCGCACAACCCGTACTACACGCTGGTGGAAACGGGCGCAGACGGCCGCTTGCACCTGAGCAAGCCCAGCAACTTCGCGCGCCGCCAGGACGCGCCGGCGGTGTGGGGCTTGAACGGCTCCATCTATGTCTGGCGCCGCGCCGCGCTTGCCCGTGCCGCCGTGGACGGCTTCTGGTCGGTTCCAGCCGTACCTTCCCCGATGCCGCGCGAACGTTCGGTGGACATCGACGATGCGCTGGACTTCGAACTCGCGCAGTGGTTCTTCGGCAGGCAGGGTGGGGCGATGGCAGACTCGGGGTCATGAACAGAGTTTTCGTCATCGCCGAAGCCGGCGTCAACCACAACGGCCGGCTCGACACGGCGCTGCGGCTGATCGACGCGGCCCGCGCGGCGGGCGCCGATGCAGTCAAGTTCCAGACCTTCCGCGCCCAGGACGTCGTCACGCCGACCGCGCGCACGGCCGATTACCAGCGAGCGAACACGGGCGCCGGAAACCAGTTCGACATGATCAAGGCGCTCGAACTGGACGAAGACGCGCATCGCGAACTGGCGAGGCACAGCGAGCGCGTCGGCGTCGAATTCTTTTCGACACCGTTTTCCTGCGAGGCGGTGGACCTGCTGGTGTCGCTGGGCGTGCGGCGCCTCAAGCTTCCCTCCGGCGAGATCACCAACAAGCCGCTGCTGGAGAAGGCCGCGGCGACCGGCCTGCCCCTGCTCATGTCCTCCGGCATGGCCACGCTGGACGAGGTGCGCACAGCCGTCGGCTGGATCACCGCCAGATGGCGGAAAGATGGACACGCGCTTGATCTGCCCCAGGGCGCCGCTCCTGCGTCCTCGCCCCTGGTCCTGCTGCATTGCACGTCCGCCTATCCGGCTGCGGCTGGCGCCCTCAACCTGCGGGCGATCACGACGATGGCCGGCGCATTTCCCTGGCCCGTGGGCTACTCGGACCACAGCGAAGGCAGCGAAGCGGCGGTCGCGGCGGTGGCGCTCGGAGCGACCGTGATCGAAAAGCACCTGACGCTGGACAACACGCTGCCGGGCCCGGACCACCGGGCCTCAGCCGATCCCGCCGCGTTCGCCGCGATGGTGCGGGCGATCCGCCGGGTCGAGGAGATGATGGGCGACGGCATCAAGCGACCGCAGCCGTCGGAGGCCGACACGCGCGATGTGGCGCGTCGCAGCGTGGTGACCACCCGCGGGCTTTGCGCCGGTCATGTGCTCGTCGAATCGGACCTGGCCCTGCGCCGGCCCGGCACCGGAATCGCTCCCGACCAATGGGACGCGCTGCCCGGCCGGCGGCTGGCCCGGGACGTTGCCGCCCATACCTGCCTGCAGTGGTCGATGCTGGAGGCCGTCTGATGGCCGGCAAGCGCACGATCGCCTACCTGACCGGCACGCGGGCCGACTTCGGCCTGATGGCCAGCACGCTCAAGCGCCTGCACGAACACCCGGCCGCGCAGGTCAGCCTGCTCGTGAGCGGCATGCACCTGAGCGCCGAATACGGCATGACCGTGAACGAAGTCGAGGCCCTGGGCTTGCCGGTGGCCGCGCGCATCCCGGTGAACGTCGACCATCGCAGCCAGGAGGCGATGGCTCAGGCCGTGGGCCAGGTGGTGACGGGCGCCGCCGCCGCTCTGGCCAGGATGCGGCCGGACTTGCTGCTGCTGCTCGGCGACCGGGGCGAAATGCTCGCCGGCGCGATCGCGGCGCTGCACCTGTCGATCCCGATCGCCCACCTGCACGGCGGAGAGCGTTCCGGCACGGTGGACGAGCCGATGCGCCACGCGATCACCAAACTGAGCCATCTGCACCTCGTGGCGACGCAGGAATCGCGAGAGCGCGTGGTCCGCATGGGCGAGGCCGCGCAAAACGT
>JAQGNJ010000148.1 GCA_028291885.1 Ramlibacter sp.
ATGACCACCAGCTATTTCCTGTCGCGCGACACCGTGATCCCGACCATCGGCAGCGGCATGGCGAGCTGGCGCGAGAAGCTGTTCGCGCAGATGCACCACAACGCCAGCGGCGCGGCCGACTTCCAGCGCCTGCCGAACAACTCGGTGGTGGAGCTCGGCTCCAAGATCGAGATCTAGGTGGCCACTGCTGCGCCCGGTCCTCCAACGGCGCGCGTCCAACCCGACTGAGCGCGGGACGCCACCTGTCCAGAGCTTCCCTGGCCCGGTAGCCGGCGGGCCCTTCGGTTTTGTGCAACAGTACGGGCGAACTTCCCGCCACTCCCATGAACCTGCTGTTCGTCGCCGACCCGCTAGAGCTCTTCAAGATCTACAAGGACACGACCTTCTCCATGATGCGCGAGGCGCAGCGGCGCGGCCACCGCATCGCCGCCTGCGAGCCCGAACACCTGGCCTGGCGCTCGGGCGACCTGGTCCGCGCCCAGGTGCGCGAGATCCGCCTGACCGGCGAGTCCGATCCCTGGTTCCTCGAAACCGGCACGCCGATCAGGGCGCTGAACGAATTCGACGCGGTCGTCATGCGCAAGGACCCGCCGTTCGACAGCGAATTTTTCTACGCCACCCACCTGCTCGAGCATGCGGAGCGCGAGGGCGCCCGCGTCTTCAACAAGCCGGCGGCGCTGCGCGACCATCCGGAAAAGCTGGCGATCATGGAATTCGCGCAGTTCACCACGCCGACGCTGGTGACGCGCGACGCCGCCGCCGTCCGCGCCTTCCACGAACTGCACGGCGACGTCATCCTCAAGCCGCTGGACGGGATGGGCGGCATGGGCATCTTCCGCGTCAAGGCCGACGGCCTGAACCTCGGCTCCATCATCGAGACGCTGAACCACGAGGGCGCGACCAGCATCATGGTGCAGAAATTCCTGCCGCAGATCACCGCCGGCGACAAGCGCGTGCTCTTGATCGGCGGCAAGCCCGTGCCCTACAGCCTGGCGCGCATCCCGCAGGGCAGCGAGGTGCGCGGCAACCTGGCGGCCGGCGGCAAGGGCGTCGCGCAGCCGCTGAGCGCGCGCGACCGCGAGATCGCGCAGGCCATCGGCCCGGTGCTGGCGCAGCGCGGATTGCTGCTGGTCGGCCTGGACGTGATCGGCGACTCGCTGACCGAGATCAACGTCACCAGCCCGACCTGCTTCCAGGAGATCACCGAGCAGACCGGGTTCGACGTGCCGGCGATGTTCATCGACGCGCTGGAAGCGGCGCTGGCCTGAGCCGCCAGGCCCGGGCCGGGCGGTGCGTCAGCCGGCCACCGCACCGTCGACGAAGACCTTGAGTTCGCCCGGCTTCATCTGCACCCAGCTTTCGTTGGTGGTGAGCGGCGCCGTCACGATCACCGCCACCCGGTCCTGCGGCGTCGTGTTGCGCGCGAAGTCGATGCTCATGTCCTCGTCGGCCAGGTGCGCGTGCGAAAACGGGTGCCTGCGCTCGACGTAGAACAGGTTGGTGGCGCAATGCGTCCACAGGGCCTGGCCATTGGATAGCATGAAGTTGAAGGGGCCGTGGGCGGCGATCCGCGGCGCCAGTTCGCGCAGCGTGAGCGTCAGCTCCTGCACGCTGGGAACGCCGGCGTGGGATTTCGCCAGCTCCTGCATCAGCCAGCAGAACGCGCGCTCGCTGTCGGTGGAGCCGACCGGAAGAAAGGCGCCGTGCAGCCTGGGGTGGTAGTCCTTGAGGTCGCCGTTGTGGGCGAACACCCAGTAGCGGCCCCACAGCTCGCGCACGAAGGGATGGCAATTCTCCAGTGAGACCTCGCCCTGGGTGGCCTTGCGGATGTGGGCGATGACGTTGCGGCTCTGGATCGGGTAGCGGCGGATCAGCTCGGCCACCGGCGAATCGCAGGCCGGCTGGTGGTCCACGAAGTGCCGCAGCCCGCGGCCCTCGAAGAAGGCGATGCCCCAGCCGTCGGTGTGGTGGTCGGTGCGGCCGCCGCGCTGGGCGAAGCCCGTGAAGCTGAAGGTCACGTCCGTGGGGACATTGCAGTTCATTCCGAGCAGCTGGCACATGTCTTCAACTCCTGGCGTCGGCTTCCGATTGTGGACGCTCGCGCAGCTGCCAGGCGGCGATCAGCGCCGCGCCGCACAGCGCCGCAAGCATCAGGAACACCTCGTGGAAGGCCGCCACCCGGCCGGGGCTGGTCGCCGCGTTGACCAGCGAATCGCCATGGGCGGCGACGCGCCATTCCAGCACGATGCCGCAGAGGCTCACGCCGCAGGCGCCGCCGAGCATGCGCACGAAGTTGATGGCGCTGGCGCCGTAGGAAATCAGGCCCCGGTCGAGGGAGCGCATCGAGCCGAGATTGAGCGACGGCAGGATGAAGCCCAGCCCGATCCGTCCCAGGATCGCCCAGGCGACCAGCAGCCAGATGGCCCGGCCCGAATCCACGGTCACCATCAGCGCGAACGACAGCGCCAGCAGCGCCAGGCCGATGCTCACCAGCACATGGGTGGGCTGCCGGTCCGCCAGCCGGCCGACCAGCGGGATGGTGACGGCCAGCACGATCCCGGCCGGCAGCAGGATGGAGCCGACATAGGACGCCGACAGCCCCAGGCCGACCTGCATGTACACCGGCAGCAGGTAGGTCGAGCCGAACAGGGCCGTGCCGTAGATGAAGGCGACGATGCTGCCCATGCTGAAGCTGCGGTAGCCGAACAGCCTGAGGTTCATCAGCGGCTCGCGCCCGGTCGCCAGCCGCCGCCGCTGCCAGGCAATGAAGGCTGCCAGCGCAAGCACCGCGCCGCCCAGCAACAACCACGCTTGCGCCCCCTCGTTGCGCACTTCCACCAGGCCGTTGAGCAGGCACAGCGTTCCGATGCTGCCCAGGACCAAGCCGAGCCAGTCCAGCGAGCCGGTGCGTTCCGCGACCGCGCCGCCGGGCGCCGAGTCGGGCACGAACTTCCAGGCGAGCGCCAGCGACAGCAGGCAGAACGGCACGACCATGAAGAAGATCGAGCGCCAGCCGAACAGGTCGACCAGCACGCCGCCGATGCTGGGCCCCAGGGCCGGCGCCAGCACCGCGCCCATGCCGAAGATGCCGCTGGCGCGGCCCTGTTCCTGCGGGGCGAAGCCGCGCAGGATCACGATCGCCGGGATCGGCTGCACGATGCCGGCGGCCAGGCCTTCGGCGACGCGCGCCGCCAGCACCAGGCTGTAGTTGTCGGCCAGGCCGCCGACGATGCCGCCCGCCATCAGCAGCACCATGGTCGCGCCGTAGACCGTGCGGTAGCCGAAGCGCGCCAGCAGCCAGGGCGTGGTCAGCATCGAAGCGGTCATCGCGACCATGAAGCCCGAGCTCACCCATTGCGCGCGCTCCTGGCCGATCCCGAAGTGGTGGCTGATGCCGGGGATCGCCACGTTCACCACCGTCGACGACATGATCGACGCCATCGAGCCGACCATCAGCGAGACCAGCAGCAACCAGCGGTAGTTCGGGCCGTGCCGCTCGCGCAGGGCGGCGAGGCTTGCGTCCCGGCTCACCGCGCGGCGCCGGCTTGCGCGCAGCGGGCGCAGATGCAGGCCAGGCCGCGCTGCCCGGGGGCGATGCTGGCCAGCAGCTCGGGACTGAAATCGGCCCGGGTGCACCAGCACGGCGGCTGCTCGAGGCCTGTGGCTTGCTGCGCCTGCATCGCGCACTGGTTGCTCAGCCCGCAGACCGGGCAGCGGTTGGGGTCGACGGTGGCTTGTGTCACGGTTCCAGTTTAGCGGCCGCCCAGCCGGGCCGATGTCAGCGCGGCGCCATACTTGCGGCATGCGTGGCTGGACTTTCGCCGCCGCGGCCGACGTCCGGCCGCAGGAGCTGCACGAGGCGTTCGGCGCCGCCTTCTCCGATTACCTGGCCGGGCCGTTCCGGATCGGGCTGCACCAGTGGCCGCAATTCCTCGCGCGCCAGGGCGTGGACCTGGTGCGCAGCCGGGTCGCGCTACGGCGCAGCCGCGTGCTTGCGTTCGCGCTGGCCGCTCCGCGCGCCGACATCGCGCACTGGCGGCTGGCGAGCATGGGCGCACTGCCGCAGGCCCGCGGCACGGGCGCCGCGCCCGCCTTGCTCGACGACTTCATCGCCCGCGCGGGAGCCGCCGGCATGGCGGGCGTGGAGCTGGAGTGCTTCGAGCAGAACGAGCGCGCCTTGCGGCTGTACCGCGGGCGCGGCTTCGAGCCGCTGCATGCGCTGTACGGCTACACGCGAGACGGCGAGGCATTGCCGAAGGCGGGCGCCGACGACGACCACGCCATCTCGCTCGACGACGCGTGCCAGTGGATCGACGCCTTCAGCCGTGACCACCACGACCTGCCGTTCCAGATCACGTCGCCGGCGCTGCGCGCCTTGCCCCAGCAGCTGCGGGCCTGGCGTCACGGGACGGCGCAGGTCGTGGTGTCGCAAGCGGTCGCCGGCACGCTGAACGTGCAAAGCCTGATCGATTCACGGCCGCGGCAGGACGACGCAGCGGCCCTGGTGGCCGCCGTGCTGGCGCGGCATCGACCGCATCGCATGAACGTGCCGCAACTGCAGCGGCTGGACCTCGGCGGGCTCGCGCTGGAGCGCCTGGGCTTCGAGCGCCAGGCGCTGAACCAGCTGCTATTGCGCCGGTCCTCGGACTGATGGCCGGTCAGGCCGTGCCGGCCTTCACCTTCAGCCGCCAGGCGTGCAGCAGCGGCTCGGTGTAGCCGGACGGCTGCTCCTTGCCCTTGAACACCAGGTCCTGCGCCGCCCGGTAGGCGGCGGAACTGTCGAAGCGGCCCGCCATCGGCTTGTAGAACGGGTCGCCCACGTTCTGCCGGTCGACCACCGCCGCCATGCGTTCGAAGGTGGCCCGCACCTGCTGCTCGGTCGCGACGCCGTGCAGCAGCCAGTTGGCGATGTGCTGGCTGGAGATGCGCAGCGTCGCACGGTCTTCCATCAGGCCGACGTTGTGGATGTCGGGCACCTTGGAGCAGCCCACGCCCTGGTCGATCCAGCGCACCACGTAGCCCAGTATGCCCTGCGCATTGTTGTCCAGCTCCTGCTGTATCTCTTCCTTCGACCACTTCGCTTCTGCCACTACCGGGATCTGCAGCAGTTCGTTGCGCAGCCGGTCGATCTCGGCGGCGGTCGCGGTTTTCTCCAGCCCCTGCTGGATCTCCGCGACATTGACCTGGTGGTAGTGCAGCGCATGCAGCGTGGCGCC
>JAQGNJ010000297.1 GCA_028291885.1 Ramlibacter sp.
TGGGGCGCGTTCTTCTGCGCCGTGGCGCTGATGCTCGCCGGCTCGCTGGCCGCGTTTTTCCGCTCGCTGCAGCGGGTGGCGCTGACGGCCGCCCTGTCGGCGCTGATCTCCGCGGTCTTCGTCGTCGCCTACCTGGGCTGGCTGCCGATCGGCGACGCCGACACCCAGGCCCGCTTCCTGGCCCATCTCGCGACCGGCTCCGCCATCGCGCTCGGACTGATGCTGCTGGCCATGCTGGGCCTGTTGCGGCAGCCGCAGCGGGCGCGGCGCATCCGGCAATCGCTGCCCGTGCTGGGGCTGGCCGTGGTGCTCGCGGGCTGGGCGCTGCCGGCCGCGGACGCGCTGACCCTCAGCTCGGGGACGGCGCTCCTGGGCGGAGCGCTGGCGCTGGCGGCCTGCGTGCGCAGTGCGCTGCGCGGCGACCGGCTGGCCTGGCGGGCCGTCTTCGGCGTGTCCTTCATGCTGGTGGCGCTGTCGGGCCTGAGCTGGATCGCGCTGGAGCGGGGCCAGGCCCAGTGGCCGGTGCACGCGGTGAGCGCGGTGGCCGCGACCTGCTACCTCACGAGCATGGCGTCGGCGCTGTGGGCGCGCTACTCGTACCTGATCGAGTTGCGGGAAGTGATGTCGCACGGCCCCAGCTACGACCCGGTGACGCGGATGCGCTCGCATGCCGAGACCGGCCAGCTGGTGGGCGACGTGTTCCGGGCTACCGACGGCGAGAGCCGGCCGGTCGGCGTGATCGTGATCTCGATCGCCAACCTGTACGCCCTGGAAAAGCTGCACGGGCGCGGCGCCGCGAACCACGCGCTCTTCATCTGCGCCGGCCGCCTGCGCCGCTGCGTGCCGACCGACGTCGAGATGGGCCGGCTGGGCGAGGACGCGTTCCTGCTGCTGACGCGCTATGCCGTGGACCCGATTCGCCTGGTGGAGCTCGCGCGCCAGGTGGCGCGCCGCCTGGGCAGCCCCGTGTCGCTGAACACCTCCGGCGATCCGGCCGCGTCGGACTCGAGTCGGGCGACCAGCTGGGCCGCCGAGGTCGGTGTCGGCGTGCTTGCCGCCTCCACCCCCCAGATGCGTCCCTCCGCCGCCGTCATCATGGCCCGCGACATGTCCCGCACCGCCTGGAGTTTCGGCAGCCGCATCGCCTGGTTCGACCGCGAACAGCGCAAGATCGCCGAGCTTCCGCTCACCGACCTGCGCTGAAGGGCGGGAGAGGCCTGCGCGCCTTGTGCGTCCCGCCCCGCTTCCGCTCCCGGATTTGCATTCGGACCAACAGCCCATAATTGAGGGCTTTGGATTTTCGTAGTCTTGGCGTCCTCCCTGAACATCACTTTTCCTGAATCGCTGCCGGTCTCGGCCAGGCGCGACGAGATCGCCAGGGCGATGGCCGACAACCAGGTCGTGATCGTCTGCGGCGAAACCGGCTCGGGCAAGACCACCCAGCTGCCCAAGATCGCGCTGGCCCTGGGCCGGGGCAAGCTGAACGCCCCGCCCGGCCAGGGCAGGCTGATCGGCCACACGCAGCCGCGCCGGATCGCCGCCTCCAGCGTCGCAAAACGCATCGCCGAGGAACTGAAGACGCCCCTTGGCGAAGTGGTCGGCTACAAGGTGCGGTTCCAGGACCGGCTTTCGCGCGACGCCTCGGTCAAGCTGATGACCGACGGCATCCTGCTGGCGGAAACGCAGACCGATCCGCTGCTCAAGGCCTACGACACGATCATCATCGACGAGGCCCACGAGCGCTCGCTGAACATCGACTTCCTGCTCGGCTACCTGCGCCAGATCCTGCCGCGCCGGCCCGACCTGAAGATCGTCGTCACCTCGGCCACCATCGACGCGGACCGCTTCGCCCAGCACTTCGCTTCGGCCAAGGGTCCGGCGCCCATCCTGTATGTCTCGGGCCGCATGTTCCCGGTGGAACAGCGCTGGCGTCCGTTCGAGGAGACGCGCGACTACGACATGAGCAACGCCATCGCCGACGCGGTCGACGAGCTCTGGCAGGGCAACGCCGCGGGCGACATCCTGGTGTTCCTGCCCGGCGAGCGCGAGATCCGCGAGGCGGCCGACCACCTGCGCAAGCACCTCACCCACAACGTGATGACGCGCAACGCGGAGGTGCTGCCGCTGTTCGCGCGGCTGTCGCAGCCCGAGCAGGACCGCATCTTCGACAGCCACGGCGGCCGGCGCATCGTGCTGGCCACCAACGTGGCCGAGACCTCGCTGACCGTTCCCGGCATCCGCTACGTGATCGACACGGGCACCGCGCGGGTGAAGCGCTACAGCTTCCGCAGCAAGGTGGAGCAGCTGCTGGTCGAGCCGGTCAGCCAGTCGTCGGCGAACCAGCGGGCGGGCCGCTGCGGCCGGGTCGCCGACGGCATCTGCATCCGCCTGTACGACGAGAAGGATTTCGCCGGGCGGCCACGATTCACCGATCCGGAGATCCTGCGCTCGTCGCTGGCCGGCGTGATCCTGCGCATGAAGTCGCTGCGCCTGGGCATGGTGGAGGACTTCCCCTTCCTGGAGCGGCCGCAGGGCCGCGCGATCGCCGACGGCTACCAGCTGCTCAACGAGCTGGGCGCGGTCGACGACGACAACGAGCTGACCCGCCTGGGCCAGGAGCTGGCCCGCTTGCCGCTGGATCCGCGGGTCGGCCGGATGATCATCGAAGGGCGGGAACGCAATGCGCTGGACGAAGTGCTGGTGATCGCGTCGGCGCTGTCGGTGCAGGACGTGCGCGATCGCCCGATGGAGATGCAGACCCAGGCCGACCAGCAGCATGCCAAGTTCGACGACGAGAAGAGCGAGTTCTCGGGGTATCTGAAGCTGTGGGAGTGGCTGGAGGATTCGCGCGGCGGCAAGCCTCCCTCACCCCAGCCCTCTCCCGCAAGCGGGAGAGGGGGCAAACTCCCTCTCCCTCCGGGAGAGGGCAGGGGTGAGGGCGTCCCCACCCACAAGCTCTCCAACCGCCAGTACGAACAGCTCCTGCGCCAGAACTTCGTCAACATCCGCCGGGTGCGGGAGTGGCGGGACATCCATTCGCAGCTGCACACCGTCGTCGCCGAGCACAAGTGGAAGCTGAACACCGCGCCGGCAAGCTACGAGCAGCTGCACAAGGCGATGCTGTCCGGCCTCCTGGGCAACGTCGGCTGGAAGCTGGAAGAGACTTCGTCCAACCCGGCGACCGGCGCGCGCGGCGGCTCGGGCAGCGGCGAATACCTGGGCGCGCGCGGCATCAAGTTCTTCCCGCACCCGGGCGCGCACCTGCGCAAGAAGCCGGGCCGCTGGATCGTCGCGGCGGAACTGGTGGAGACCACGCGCCTGTTCGGCCGCGGCATCGCCAACATCGATCCGCAGTGGATCGAGGAAGTGGCGGGACACCTGCTGAAGAAACAGGTGCTGGACCCGCACTGGGAAAAAAAGGCCGCCGACGTGATGGCGTTCGAACGCGCGACGCTGTACGGCCTGGTCGTCTACAGCGGCCGCCGCGTGGCCTTCGGCCCGATCGACATGCACGGCGCGCGCGACATCTTCATCCGCGAGGCGCTGGTCGCCGGCCAGTGGGAGACCAAGCTGCCTTTCCTGGCGGCCAACCTCAAGCTGGTCGAGCAGGTCGAGGAGCTGGAGCACAAGTCCAGGCGGCAGGACGTGCTGGTCGACGACGAGCTGATCTACGCCTTCTACGACCAGCAGCTGCCCCAGGACGTGTCCAGCGCCCATGGCTTCGAGACCTGGTACCGGCAGGCCAGCCGCGACAACCCCAACCTGCTGAAGCTGACGCGCGACGAACTGATGCGGCACGAAGCGGCGGGCATCACGACCAACTCATTCCCCAAAACCATTCGCCTGGGCGGCGTCGACTGCGCCGCCACCTACCTGCACGAGCCCGGCGATCCGCGCGACGGCCTCACGGTCACGGTGCCGCTGTTCGTGCTGAACCAGGTGAGCGACGAGCGCGTCGAGTGGCTGGTGCCGGGCATGCTCAAGGACAAGGTCCAGGCGCTGTTGAAAAGCCTGCCGCAAAAACCCAGGTCGCGGTTCGTGCCGCTGCCCGAGTCGGCGACGCGGCTGGCCGAAACCCTGAGCGACGACGCGCACTGGGAGCGCGGCTCGCTCACCGACTCGCTGCTGAAGATGGTGCGCGACGCGACCAGCCTGGACGTCAAACGCGCCGACTTCAAGCTTGACATGGTGCCGGCGCACCTGTTCATGAACCTGCGCGTGGTCGACGAGCACGGCCGCCAGCTCGGAATGGGACGCAACCTCGGCGCGCTGAAGGCCGAACTCGGCGCGCAGGCGCGCGGTGCGTTCCAGGCGCTGGCGGGGATGAAGGCGCGCGCGCACGAGGAAGTTTCTCCCTCCCCCTCCGGGGGAGGGCAGGGTGGGGGCACACGCGCCGCGCAGGGCAGCCCCCCTCCCAACCTCCCCCCGGTGGGGGGAGGGGCGAATCCCGGGCAGCGCTTCACGTCGTGGGGCTTCGGCGAGCTGCCGGAGCTGATGGAGATCCGCAAGGGCGGCACCAGCCTGATCGGCTTCCCGGCGCTGATCGACCAGGGCGACGCGGTGACCATCGAGGTGTTCGACGAGCCCGACGTCGCCGCCGCGAAGCACCGCGCCGGCCTGCGGCGGCTGTTCGCGCTGCAGCTGAAGGACGCGATCAAGTACCTCGAAAAGAACATCCCCGACCTGCAGAAGATGGCTGTCGCCTACATGCCGCTGGGCATGCAGGAGGAGTTGCGCGACCAGATCATCGAGGTTGCACTGGATCGCGCCTTCCTGCTCGATCCGCTGCCGACCGACGAAGCGGCGTTCAAGCGGCGCATCGAGGAAGGGCGCGGCCGGCTGACGCTGATCGCCAACGAGGTCGCGCGCCTGGCCGGCACCATCCTCGCCGAATACGGCGCGGCGATGCGCAAGATCAAGGACACGAAGATCCAGCCCGAGGCCACGGCCGATGCCGCGCAGCAATTGCAGCGGCTGATGCCCAAGCGCTTCCTGGCCGTCACGCCGTGGCCGCAGCTGCAGCATTTCGCGCGCTACCTCAAGGCCGTCACCTTGCGGCTGGACAAGCTGCGCGCCGATCCGGCCCGCGACGCCGCGAAGCTGTCGGAGCTGCGCCCGCAGGAGCAGCGTTACTGGCGCCTCGTTTCCGACCGCAAGGGCGCCGTCGACGACCGGATGAGCGAGTTCCGCTGGCTGCTCGAGGAGTTGCGCGTCAGCTTCTTCGCGCAGGAGCTGCGCACCCCGCAGCCGGTCAGCGTCAAGCGCCTCGACAAGGTCTGGTCCCAGTTGAACAGCTGACGCGGGCCCCGCGCGGAATCGTCCCCGCGTCCGGCTTCAGCTGGTCGACAGCGCCTGCGAGCAGTGCGCCGGCAGTTCGAAGCCGCGCTTGGCGTCGACGATGGCGCGGGTGCGGATGAGGGGGGCCTGGGACTGCACGTTGCCGAAGATCGTGGCGAAAGCCACGTCGGCGGCGTCGCGGCCGGTGCCGATGCGCATGAAACCCATCGGAATCGCCGTGCCGGACGGATCGAAGATGTACCAGCGGTCGCCGAGATACACCTCGACGTAGGCGTGGAAGTCGGGCGGCCCCAGCGCCGGATCGGCGCCGAAATCCGTGCCGGTCGCCACGCGGGCGGGGATGTTGACCGCCCGGCACAGCGCGATCATCAGGTGGGCGAAATCGCGGCAGACGCCAACCTGCTCGATCAGCGTATCCACCGCCGACGTGTTCGAGTTCGTGGTGTTCGACGTGAAGGTCACGTGCTTCTGCACCCAGTGCTGGATCGCCAGCACCCGGCTGTATCCCTGCCAGAGGTGGCCGAACTCGTTGATCGCGAACTTGACCAGCCGGTCCGACTGGCAGTAGCGGCTCGGATAGATGTACTGCATGACGTCCAGCGGCATCTGCCGCACCGGCACCTCGGCCAGCGCCGCCGGGTCCGCGCGGTGCTGGGCCAGGTCCACCGTCGCCGCATAGGACACCGTCAGCGGGCCCGGGTTGGCGTGCAGCCGCATGTAGCGGTTGCCGGTCGCCGGGTCCGTGCTGATCTCGGGTTCCAGCGGCTGGCTCAGAGACAGCCGCTCACCCGTGAGGGTCTGCGCGGGGGTCTGCGCCGGATGGATGTTGAAAACGAAGTCGGCGCCGTAACTGTCGTTGACCTGGTAGTAGAGGTCGATTTGCAGCTCGAGACGGATCATGGATGGGGTCGCAGACGGGAGATTGAAAAAAAGGATGGGATGGCTGCAGGATACGCGCCGGCGGGCGGCCGACGCGTGCCGGCCGCGGTCAATTGGTGGTTTCGTTTTCGGTCTCGGTCTCGCCTTCGATGATCTTTTCGGTCACTTGCGCGGCGTGCCGGGTCAGCCAGTCGATGATGCGCGTGGCCGCGTCTTCGCGGCAGGCCGGCTTGCCTTCGCCCAGGAAGCTGTGGTCTTCGCCCGGATACAGCACCAGTTCGGCCGGCGTTTCGCCCGCGCGCATCAGGCTGACGAACAGTTCTTCCGACTGGCACTTGGGGCAGCGCTCGTCGTCCTTGCCCTGCATGAACAGGGTCGGCGTCTTGGCCTTCTCCACGTACTGGAGCGGCGAGAGCAAGCGCGCCAGCTTGCGATCGAAGCGCGGCTCCGTGCCCATGTAGAACGGGTCGGCGTAATAGCCGCCGTCCGAGGTGCCGTAGTGCGTCTCGATGTTGCCCACCGGCGCCATCACGACGGCCGCGCGGAATGCCGTCGTGTGGCCGATCGACCAGCTGCTCAGGTAGCCGCCATAGGATTTTCCGGAGATGGCGACGCGCTCGGAGCAGTCGCCGGCGCCCTGCAATTGCTCGATGGCGGCAAGATGCTGGGGCAGGTCGTACTCGCCCCAGTGGCCGGCCAGGCGCTGGCAGAACTCCCGGCCGTAGCTGGCGGAGCCCACGGCGTTCAGCGCCAGCACCGACCAGCCCTGCGAACACAGGACCTGCCAGAACACATTGGTGTCGAAGTCCATCAGCGCATAGGCGGCCGGGCCGCCGTGGACGTCGTTGAGCAGCGGGGTCGGGAGCTTCGCGTCGCGCGCGCGGATCAGCCAGCCTTCGATGGTCTCGCTGCCGCCCTTGCCGTCGGGAACCTGGAACGAGCGGATCTGCGCGTCGACCTCCACGCGTTCCCGCCACCAGGGATTGAAGTCGCTCAGCTTGCGTTCGCCGCTGCCGTCGGCAGCCGCGCTCCACAACTCGCTCGGGAGCGACGGGTGGTCGACGCCGTAGAACAAGTGGCCGCCGCCCGTGGCGAAGGCAGCCAGCTGGCGGTCGCCGGAGACCAGCACCGTCAACTGGCCATCCGGCACGGCCAGGCTCACCAGCTCGTGGCGCCCGCGGCGGGCGCGGGCCAGCAGCACCGACTTGCCGTCCTCGCTCCAGTACAGCGGCTCGCCGCTGGCGGCTTCGAGCGAGTCGTCGCCCAGCCGCTGGATCTGGCCGCTGGGAAAATCGAGCAGCCACAGGTTGGCCAGGGAGTCGCCTTCCTTTGCCGAGCCGCTGAACACGATCCAGCGGCCGTCCGGCGACCAGACCGGGTTCATCACCGTCGCGAGGTCTTGCGACAGGCGCCGGTGGCGCGTGCCGTCGGCATCGCAGACCCAGAGGTCGGTGCGGTGGGCGAAGCGGCCTTCGCGGGTGCGGACGTAGGCGATGTGCTTGCCGTTGGGCGACATGTCGAAGCCCATGACGTCGAAGGCGCCGTCGGTCAGCTGCACGCTTTCGCCGGAGGCGGCGTCCAGGCAGAACAGGTGGATCTCGCGCTTGAGGATGTAGCCGATGCCGTCCGCCTTGTAGGGCAGGCGCCAGGCGACTTCCGCCGCGTCGGGGTCGCGTTGCTTGGCCGGCTGCCTGGACCTGGCCCCGCGCAGGTCCGGATCCGTCGGCACGGCGGCGGTGACCAGCAGGGCCTTGCCGTCCGGCGCCCAGCGCAGGTCACTGGCGCTGGAGGGGAAATTGCCGAGCTGGCGCGCCTCGCCCCCGTCGCGCGGGAGCAGGTGGACCTGCGCGGAGCCGGAACGGGTCGACAGGAAGGCAAGCTGGCTGGCGTCGGGCGACCACCTGGGGGAGTTGTCGGTCCCGGGACCGTGGGTCAGCTGCCGGGCCAGGGAGCCGTCGGCGGAAAACTGCCAGATGCAGGAGATATACGTGTTCGATTCCCGGTCCACCGAGCGCACGGTGCAGGCGGCGAATCCATGGTTCCTGGGCGCGTCCGCCTCCATCAGCTTCTGGTGCAGGTACAGGTCTTGTGCTGTGAACGGTTTCTTGTTCATGGTCGATCGGTCTTTCTCTGGTCTGCGCTCCTGCGCTTGCTGTTCACGGCAGGAAATGATCTCAGCAGGCGGGCGCGTTGCCTGTAGGAATCAGCCTTGCGTCCACAGTGGGGCAATCCGGCGTCGAGCACCGCGGAGCGCGCAAAAGAAAAGGGCGCCGAAGCGCCCTGTGTTGCTGCCGTTGCGCCTAGCGCCTGGATGCAACGCCGGGTGTTGCGCTGCCCTTGCCCGCGGGTTCGCGATCTCCCCGCACGCCGAACTGGCGGGCGTTGCCGCTCGCCTCTTTTCCCGGCTGGGTGTAGATGCTGTCGCACTGGCGTTCCGGGTCCATCGACGCGAAACCGCGATTGGACGACCCGATCACCTTGGCGATCCCCTGGTTGATGCTGCGCTGGCTGCTGGCCTGGACGCCAACCTGCTTGCTCGAGACCATGACTGACTCCTGAAGGTACGTGCAGGCGAACTCCTGCCCGCGCTGCATTTGGAAGCACCAGCGGGCGGGAGTGTGTGGGACGACGCCTTGCGCGCGTGTAGGAATGTCCTTGCGCCGAGCGCGAGCGCGGCCGCAGGCCTCAGGGTTCGGGCGAGGCCGGTTGCGGCAGCGCTTGGGCAGCATCGGCCTCGACGTGGTTTTCGCCCATCTTTCGCTTGCGGATCATGGCCGCGAGCGCGGTCTGGGCGCCTTCGCCGGATGTGGTGGCGCGGGCCGGTTCCGGATGGCCCGGATCGGCCGGCGGCAGGATGGCATCGGTCATTGGCCGTTCACCCCCGCCGCGTCGTCGGCCTCGCCGGTCTGGTGCCGGTGCTCGCGGCCCTGCGAGATCATGTGGGCCAGCGCGCTGGCGGCGCCGTGGCCGGTCTTGCCGCTTTCGCCCTGTTCCTGGTGCTGCTGCGGCTCGTCCGAGCCGTGCTCTTCCTTGGTGTCGTTTGGTCCGCCCATGGGGTCCCTCGAAATTGGCGGCATCCTGCCGCGGTGCCTCGAATTCTGGTCAGCCCGGGCATGGCTGACAGTCGGAAACACTCCAAACGATTTGTAGGAAGTTCGCGAATGGCCGAGCCGGATCAGGGCGATGCGGCGGGCAAGGAGGCGGGCCGGCGCGCGAGCCAGCGGGCGGCGACGGCGAGCCCCGCGACGAGGTAGGCCAGCCCGCCTGGAACCCACATCACCAGGCCGCCGAGTTGCTGGTCTTCCACCGGGTCCAGACCCAGGCCCACGCCGGAATCCACATAGTGCGGATACCAGGCGGTCGGCGCGAAGGTCAGCAGCGCGCCCAGCGCGCCGGTGTGCAGCATGGTCGTGAACAGCAGCAGCATCGATGCGCCCTGCCGCGTCGAGCGCGGGTCCGGGCCCAGGGCGGCCCACCAGAACAGCAGGGCGGATGCGAGGAAGCTGGTGTGCTGCAGGATGTGCAGGCCCGTGCTTTCGACCGCGGCGTCGAACAGCGACGGCACGTGCCACACCCAGAGCGCCAGCGCGTGCAGCGACCAGGCGGACAAGGGATCGGTGAGGGCCGACCAGGCGCTCGCCGGCCAGCGACCGCGCGCCGACGCTGCCAGTGCGCGCAGCAGCGGCTGCGGCAGGGCCCAG
>JAQGNJ010000305.1 GCA_028291885.1 Ramlibacter sp.
CCGCGCCGACGCCTGCGCCGACACCCGCACCCACGCCGGCCCCGACGCCTGCGCCCACCCCCGCTCCGACCCCGGTGCCCACGCCGGCGCCAACTCCCGCTCCTACCCCCGCTCCGACATCCGCGCCGGTTGCGCCGGCGACGAGCGCCGCGTCCGAAGCTGCCGCTGCGGCAACCCCGCCCGTCGTCGTTCCGCCGGTGGCGTCCGTCGCATCGGCCCCTGCGGCGCCCAGGCCCGCCGCTTCGGCTGCGCGTCCGGTCACTCCGGTCCCCGTGGAGGAAACGAGCCTCGTCGACGACCTGCTGGACAACCCGATCGTGCCGGCGGCGGCCGGCGGCCTGCTCGCCCTGCTGCTGGGCGTGGGTTTCTACCGCGCCCGCCAGCGCAAGAAGTCGTCCCAGGTGGACAGCTCCTTCCTGGAAAGCCGGCTGCAGCCCGATTCCTTCTTCGGCGCCAGCGGCGGCCAGCGCATCGACACCAACGAAGGCAGCCCCACCGGCTCGTCGATGGTGTATTCGCCCAGCCAGCTCGACGCGGCCGGCGACGTCGACCCGGTTGCCGAAGCCGACGTCTACCTGGCCTACGGGCGTGACCTGCAGGCCGAGGAAATCCTCAAGGAAGCGATGCGGACCAATCCGCAGCGCGTCGCCATCCACAGCAAGCTGCTGGAGATCTATTCGAAGCGGCGCGACGCGAAGGCCTTCGAGCTGATCGCCACCGAAGCCTACAGCCTGACCCATGGCGAAGGCCCCGAGTGGGAGCACATCTGCGAACTGGGCCAGGAACTGGACCCGGGCAATCCCCTGTACCGCCCGGGCGGCCATCCGACCGAAGGCAGCGTGGCGACGGTAACCGCCGGCGGCGCAGTCGGTTTCGCCGGCAGCATGGCAACCCAGGCTGTACAAGCCCGGGCCCCGGCGCCCGCGGCCTCCGAGGTCGACCTCGACCTGGACTTCTCGCTCGGCGAAGAGGAGCCCGCGGCTGCGGCGCCCGCACCGGCTCCGTCGGCCGCGGCGCCTGCCCGTGCTCCTGCAGCCGCGGCGAAACCGGTCGCGCCCGAGCCGCTGCCCTCGGTCGACATGCACTTCGATGTCCCGGCGCCGAGCCAGTCCGCGAGCGTTCCCACGCAGCTGGATGCGCCGGACCTGATGCTGTCAGAGGACAGCCTCAATTTCAGCGCCGAACCGCCCAAGGCCGCTCCTGTGGCGCCCGTGCACGCACCAGCCCCCGCGGCAACAGCCGCGCCGGTGCCGGCGCAGGCAGCGCCCGAGCCTGATTCGGGGATGATCGAATTCGACATGGGATCGCTGTCGCTGGATCTGCCGGGCGCCTCGGCCCCGGCTGCTCCGGCCCGGAGCGCTCCGGCGCCGGCGGCGGACTTCGCGAACGCGCCCCTGCTCGATATCGACGCCGGCAGCACCGGTGGCTTCGAGGTCGACGACGCCAGCGACGACCCGCTGGCGACCAAGCTGGCGCTGGCCCAGGAATTCAACGCCATCGGCGATCCCGACGGTGCGCGGAGCCTGGCCGAAGAGGTGCTGGCGGAAGCCTCGGGCGACCTGAAGACCCGTGCCCAGCGCTTCCTCGCCGAGATCAACTGAAGGCAAGTTGAGCGCTGCGCGTGAGCCGGGGCGCTGTGTGCCGGCTCCCGCCGGGCAAGACCTTGACCCTGGTGCAAGCCGATGAGGCTGGCTCTGGGCATCAGCTACCAGGGACAGGCTTACGAGGGCTGGCAAAGCCAGCTCTCGGGCCGGACCGTGCAGGACCGGCTCGAAGCGGCCCTTGCCGAGTTCGCAACCCAGCCGGTTTCCACCGTTTGCGCGGGACGCACCGACGCCGGAGTGCACGGCTTGATGCAGGTCGTCCACTTCGACACGGCGCTGCGGCGCGAAGAGTTTTCGTGGATCCGCGGCACCAACCGTTTCCTGCCCGCCGACATCGCGGTCGAATGGGCCCGTCCGGTCCCGGACGAATTCCACTCGCGGGCCAGCGCGATCGCACGGCGCTACAGCTACATCGTGCTCGAATCGAAGGTGCGGCCTAGCATCGATGCCGGCCGGGTCGGCTGGGTGTTCCGGCAGCTCGATGCCGACGCGATGCGCCAGGCATCGCTTGTGCTGATCGGCGAGCACGATTTCAGCTCGTTCCGCGCCTCCAGCTGCCAGGCGCTCAGCCCGGTCAAGACGCTGAACAGCGTGACGATCACCCGGCGCGGCGCCTACTGGCGCTTCGATTTCGAGGGCAACGCCTTCCTGCACCACATGATCCGCAACCTGATGGGTTGCCTGCTGGTGATCGGCCAGGGCCAGCAGCCGCCGTCGTGGATGGCGCAGGTGCTTCAGGCTCGCGACCGCGATGCGGCAGCACCCACGTTTTCCCCCGCCGGCCTGTACTTCCTCGGTCCCGTCTACGATGCCCGCTGGAACCTCCCGGACCGCACGCCTGCGTATGATTGGCTGCCATGACCCCGGGCAATCCTCTGGCGCATCGCACGCGCATCAAGCTTTGCGGAATGACGCGCGAACAGGACGTGGACACGGCCGTCCAGGCCGGCGCCGACGCCGTCGGCTTCGTCCTGTATCCGCGCAGCCCGCGCTACGTCAGCCCCGAACGCGCGGCCGAACTGGCGCGCCGCCTGCCGCCGTTCGTCACGCCGGTGCTGCTGTTCGTCAACGAAAGCGCCGCCACCATCGTCGCGGCCTGCGCCAGGATTGCCGCAGCGGCCGTGCAGTTCCATGGCGACGAGACACTCCAGCAGTGCCTCGACGCCACCGGCAACGGGGCGCGGCCCTTCCTGCGCGCGGCCCGCATTCCCCTGGACAGTCCCGAGCCTTTCGACTTGGTAAACTTCGCTTCCGGCTTCCCCAGCGCCCAGGCCATCCTGCTCGACGCCCATGTCGAGGGATACGGCGGAGGCGGCAAGGCATTCAATTGGTCACGTCTTCCACCAAGCGTCAACGCTCACCTCGTCTTGTCTGGTGGGTTGACGCCTGCAAACGTGACCGATGGGATCGCGCAGGTGCGGCCGCGATGCAGATCGCTGTCCGTTGATGTGAGCTCCGGCGTCGAGCTCGACGGCCCCGGCAACAAGGGCGTCAAGGACCCGGAAAAGATCCATCGGTTTGTCGCGGCCGTGCGTGCCGCCGACAAGCTTCTTGCCCTGAACCAACATGCCCTCCTATCAACAACCTGACGTCGCCGGCCACTTCGGCATCTACGGCGGCAGCTTCGTCAGCGAAACGCTGACCCATGCGATCGACGAGCTGCGCGAGGCCTACGCGAAGTACCAGCACGACCCCGAGTTCCTCGAGGAATTCCGCTACGAGCTCAAGCACTTCGTCGGCCGTCCCTCCCCGGTCTATCACGCGGCCCGAACCAGCCGCGAGATGGGCGGCGCGCAGATCTACCTGAAGCGCGAAGACCTGAACCACACGGGCGCCCACAAGATCAACAACGTGATCGGCCAGGCCATGCTGGCCCGCCGCATGGGCAAGCCGCGCGTGATCGCCGAGACCGGCGCCGGCCAGCACGGCGTCGCGACAGCGACGATCTGCGCCCGCTACGGCCTCGAATGCGTGGTCTACATGGGCAGCGCCGACGTCAAGCGCCAGAGCCCGAACGTCTACCGGATGAACCTGCTGGGCGCGACCGTGGTGCCCGTGGAATCGGGCAGCAAGACGCTGAAGGACGCGCTCAACGAGGCGATGCGCGACTGGGTCACCAACGTCGAGAACACCTTCTACATCATCGGCACCGTCGCCGGTCCGCATCCCTACCCGATGATGGTGCGCGACTTCCAGAGCGTGATCGGCAACGAGTGCATCGAGCAGATGCCCAAGATGATGGGCGGCCAGCCCGACGTCGTCGTCGCCTGCGTCGGCGGCGGCAGCAACGCGATGGGCATCTTCCATCCGTATATCCCGTTCGAGGACACGCGCCTGATCGGCGTCGAAGCGGCCGGCGAAGGCCTGGACAGCGGCAAGCATTCGGCGTCGCTGCAGCGCGGCAGCCCGGGTGTGCTGCACGGCAACCGCACCTACATCCTGCAGGACGACGACGGCCAGATCACGGAGACGCACAGCATCAGCGCCGGCCTCGACTATCCCGGGGTCGGTCCCGAGCATGCGTGGCTGAAAGACATCGGCCGGGCCGAGTACGTCGGCATCACCGACGGCGAAGCGCTGGAGGCGTTTCACTACCTGTGCCGCACCGAAGGCATCATCCCGGCGCTGGAATCGAGCCATGCCGTGGCCTATGCGATGAAGCTTGCCAGGACGATGAGGTCCGACCAGTCCATCCTGGTGAATCTCTCGGGACGCGGCGACAAGGACATCGGCACGGTGGCCGACCTGTCGGGCGTGGACTTCTACGACCGGCCGTCGATGCGCGGCCTGCAGGTCAAGGGCGCAAAAGCATGAGCCGCATCGAGAAAACGTTCGCGGCCCTGAAGTCACAGGGCCGCAAGGCCCTCGTCCCCTACGTCACTGCAGGTTTCCCCTACGCCGACATCACTCCGGACCTGATGCACGCGATGGTCGCCGCCGGCGCCGACGTGATCGAGCTTGGCGTGCCGTTCTCCGACCCGATGGCCGACGGCCCGGTGATCCAGAAGGCGGGCGAAGCGGCGCTAGCGCTGGGCGTCGGCACGAGCCAGGTGCTGGCCATGGTGCGCAGCTTCCGCGAGAAGGACAGCGCCACGCCGGTGGTCCTCATGGGCTACGCCAATCCCGTCGAGCGCTATGACCTGAAACACGGCAGGGACAGCTTCGTTCGCGACGCGGCAGCCGCCGGTGTCGACGGCGTGCTGATCGTCGACTACCCGCCGGAAGAATGCGAGGACTTCGCCGCGAAGCTGCGCGCCAAGGGCCTGGACCTGATCTTCCTGCTGGCGCCGACCAGCACCGACCAGCGCATGCAGCAGGTCGCGCGGGTTGCGAGCGGCTATGTGTACTACGTGTCGCTCAAAGGCGTGACCGGCGCCGGCCATCTCGACACCGATGCGGTGGAGAAGATGCTGCCGCGCATCCGCGCCCACGTGAAGGTGCCGGTCGGCGTCGGCTTCGGCATCCGCGATGCCGCAACGGCCAAGGCCGTCGGCAAGAGCGCCGACGCCGTCATCATCGGCAGCAAGATCATTCAACTGCTCCAGGAGCAGCCGCGCGACAAGGGCATTGCCGCCGTCGCCGATTTCCTGCGCGGGATCCGTTCCGCGCTCGACGCATAATCCCGAGAGCCCAAGGAGACCGCATGAGCTGGCTTGAAAAACTTCTGCCCCCGAGAATCCAGCAGACCGATCCGGCCGACCGCCGCAGCGTGCCCGAGGGCTTGTGGGTCAAGTGCCCGAGCTGCGAGACGGTGCTGTACAAGACCGACCTCGAGCAGAACCAGAACGTCTGCCCGACCTGCAGCCACCACCACCGGATCGGCGCCCGCGCGCGCCTGAACGGCTTCCTCGACGCCGAGGGCCGCTACGAACTCGGGCAGGAAGTGCTGCCGGTCGATGCGCTCAAATTCAAGGACAGCCGCAAATACCCCGAGCGGCTCAAGGAAGCGCTGGAGAACACCGGCGAGACCGACGCCCTCGTCGTCATGGGCGGCGCGGTGCACAGCATCAGCCTGGTCGCCGCCGCCTTCGAATTCGACTTCATGGGCGGCAGCATGGGCAGCGTGGTCGGCGAGCGCTTCGTGCGCGGCGTCGAATCCGCCATCGAACAGAAGGTGCCCTTCCTGTGCTTCACCGCCACCGGCGGAGCCCGCATGCAGGAAGGCCTGCTGTCGCTGATGCAGATGGCCAAGACCAACGCGGCGCTGACCCGGCTGGCCAAGAAGGGCCTGCCCTACATCAGCGTCCTGACCGACCCGACCATGGGCGGCGTGAGCGCCGGCTTCGCCTTCGTCGGCGACATCGTGATCGCCGAGCCGAAGGCGCTGATCGGCTTTGCCGGCCCGCGCGTGATCGAGTCGACGGTGCGCGTCACCTTGCCCGAAGGCTTCCAGCGCGCGGAGTTCCTGCAGACCAAGGGCGCCGTGGACTTCATCTGCGATCGCCGCGAACTGCGCAAGACCGTGTCGCACGCGCTCGCCATGCTGCAAAGGCAGCCGGCCGACGCCGTAGAGTGAAACTCCGGGGTCGGACCCCGATTCGGGACAGCCGCTCTATCGGGGCACGCGGGCCCGAATGAAATCGGGCGCTGACCCCGACCGGCCAGGTTTTCAGCGCAGCACGGCTGCCTGCAGGTAGCCGAGCACGATCGCGGCGACCTGCAACAGCACCAGCAGCGCGAGCGGCGACAGGTCGATGCCGCCCACCAGCGGGATCACGCGCCGGAAAGGCCGCAGCAGCGGCGCGCAGAGCCGCTCGATGATGTCCGCCAGCGGCGAATCGGATTGCACCCACGACAGGATCGCGTAGACGATCACCAGGCCCGTGAGGCCGGAGATCACCAGCCTCACCAGGCCGAACAGCGCCAGCACGGGCAGCACCGCCAGTTCCGTGGCCCGGCCCAGCATCAGCCAGAGCAGGAGGAACTGCGCCAGCTCGATCAGGTAAGCCCCGACCAGGCTCGCGGTGTCCACACGGCCTCTCGACGGCAGCACCCGGCGCAACGGCAGCACCAGCCAGTCCGTCAAGGCGAACACGAAACGTCCCACGGGATTGCCGAACGACACCCGCTGGTACTGCATGTACATGCGCAGCAGGCAAGCGCCGCCGAAGAGGCCCGCGGCGATGTCGAGCAGGAACGAGGTGATTTGATAGAGCATGGGCCGGGCTGGTTGCGTCGTGGGATGATAACGGGCAGAAACGGAAATCCTCTTGTCTTCTGCACTCACCCTCACCTCGCTTCCGCTGTTCCCGCTGGGGACGGTCCTCTTCCCCGGCGGAGTCCTCCCGCTGCGCATCTTCGAAGTGCGCTACCTCGACATGATCGGCAAGTGCCGCAAGGCGGGCGCCCCCTTCGGCGTGGTATCGCTGACCGAGGGCAGCGAGGTGCGCGTGCCCGGCGCCAAGGAGGCGTTCTCGCAGGTCGGCACACTCGCGACCATCACCGAACTGGAGACGCCGCAACCGGGGCTGATGGTGATCCGCGCCCAGGGCGAGCAGCGCTTTCGCATCACCTCGAGCGACCAGCTGCGGCACGGGCTCTGGGTCGCCGACGTGCAGCGCATGGATGCCGACGTGGCGGTGCGCGTGCCCGACGACCTCAAGGCAACGGCCGACGCGCTGGGCCGGTTGATCCAGTCGCTGCAGCAGAAGGCCGGGCCCGAAGGCCAGATGCCGTTGAACGGCCCTTACCGGCTGGACGATTGCGGCTGGGTCGCCAATCGCTGGTGCGAGTTGCTGCCGCTGCCGGTGCAGCTAAAGCAGCGGCTGATGGAGCTGGACAACCCGCTGGTGCGGCTGGAGCTGGTGAGCGACGTGCTCGCCCGCACCGGCATCGCCGGCTGACCGCGCGTCCTGCACCCGGCGTGCTTCAGCGGGTCGCGGTGTATTCCGGCACCAGGCCGTGCAGCCAGGCACGCAAGGCGGCCGGAGCCGGCGCCGCGCCCGCGTCGGCGACCCACCGCAGCACGGACTCGATGTCCGGCGGCTGACCCGAGGTCTTCGCCACCCGCAGCTTGGGGTGCGGCGTCGGCACGCTGGTCTCGTCGTCCGCCAGCAGTTCCTCGTAGAGTTTTTCGCCTGGCCGCAGTCCGACATAGGCGATCGGGATCTCCTGTTCGGTCTTGCCCGAGAGCCGGATCAGCATGCGCGCGAGTTCGACGATCTTCACCGGCTCGCCCATGTCGAGAACGAAGATCTGGCCCGACTGTCCCATCAGCCCCGCCTGGAGCACGAGCTGCGCCGCCTCGGGGATCGTCATGAAATAGCGGACGATCTGCGGATGCGTGACGGTCACGGGGCCGCCCCGCGCGATCTGCGCGGTGAACAGCGGAACGACCGAGCCGCTGGAGCCGAGCACGTTGCCGAACCGGACCGAGACGTACTGCGTTCGCGGATGCAGGGCGGCGATGCCCTGCACCGCCAGTTCGGCCAGCCGCTTGCTGGCGCCCATCACATTGGTCGGGTTCACCGCCTTGTCGGTGGAGACCAGGACGAACTTCCTGGCGCCGCATTCGCCGGCGACGCGCGCCATGTTCATCGCGCCGAGCACGTTGGTCTTGACGGCCTCGATCTCGTTGAGCTGCTCCATCAGCGGAACATGCTTGTACGCCGCCGCATGAAAGACCACGGCCGGCGGTTGCGCCGCGGTGATGGCGCGCAACCGGTCCAGCTCGCGCACGTTGGCCGTGTAGTACAGGCCCTGCATCTGGGGATGGGCCTGGCGCAGCTCCTGTTCGAGCTGGTAGATCGCGAACTCGGAGACGTCGACGCAGACCAGCCGGCCGACGCCGAAGCGCGCGATCTGGCGGCACAGTTCCGAGCCGATCGAACCGCCGGCGCCGGTGACGAGCACGGTCTGGCCCGAGAACAGGCCGGCGAGCGCCGCGACGTCGAGCTGCACGGTGTTGCGACCCAGCAGGTCTTCCAGCTCGATCCTGCGTGGGGCGCCGGCCTCCGTCTGCAGCCATTCGTCGGGCCGCGGCATCGTCAGCAGGGTGACGCCCGCCGTGTCCAGCAAGGCCTCGCGCCGCTCCTCCGATCCCGGGGGACTGGCGACCAGCGCCGTCTGCGCCCCTGTCGCCGCGCACACCTGCCCTAGCGACTTGACCGGCCCGAGCACCCGGATGTCGTGGATCATGCGGCCGACTTCGGACGCGAGCGGCGAGACGATGCCGACGGGCTGCCACTGGTGCGAGCCCTTGAGCGCCCGCAGCGCATCGGACGCGTCGGCGAGCGAGCCGACGATCAGCAGCGGCCGGCCCTTGGCACGGAAAGAGACTCGCCGCTCGGCCAGCGTGCGCCAGGCGACCCGCGCCGCGCCGAGCAGCAGCAGCGAAATGATCGGGTGCAGCAGCACGACCGACCGCGGGAACCCGGGCAGCCGCAGCATCAGCACGAGAGCAGTGCACAGCAAGGCGCCGAGCGCGATCCCGAGCGTGAGCTGCCGCAGCTCCGGCAGGCCCGTGTACGACCACACCTGGCGGTAGACCTTGGTGGCCGCGAGGCCCAGGCCGTAGCCCAGCACGCACAGGGGAGCCGACGCAAGCGCAAGTGTCCTGAACTCGTGCGGCACGTCCAGGTTGAAGCGCAGCCAGAATGCCGCGGCCCAGGCCAGCAGCACGAGCAGCATGTCCACGATGAGCGTGAGGACGACGCTCCTAGGACGACGCACACTGCTCCTCGGCGAACGACAGGGCCCGCCGCAAGCGGCCGATCACCTCGTCGATCTGGCCGTCCGTCAGGTTGGAGCCTGACGGCAGGCAGACGCCGGCGTCGAACAGGGATGCCGCTACGTCGCGGCCCTCCTGGTGCGGAAAGTAAGGCGCGCCCCGGAACAGCGGTTGCAGGTGCATCGGCTTCCACACCGGCCTGGCCTCGATCGAATGCCGCTCGAGCGCCTTGAGCACCAGGTCCCGCCTGCGGTTGGCCTGCGCCCCCGCGAGGGTGAGGCAGGTGAGCCAGCGCGTGGAGTGGCTTCCTTCGGGTTCGGGCATCCACTGCAACTGGGGCAGGTCTGCCAGCGCCTGGCGGTAGCGCGCAAAAACCCGGCGCCGCTGCGCGACGCGTTCGTCGAGCACCCGCAGCTGGCCCCGGCCGATCCCGGCCAGCACATTGCTCATCCGGTAGTTGAAGCCGGCCTCGACATGCTCGTAATGCGCCGCCGGCTCCCGCGCCTGGGTGGCCAGCTTGCGGGCCCTGGCCACCAGATCCGCATCGTCGGCCACCAGCATGCCGCCACCCGAGGTCGTGATGATCTTGTTGCCGTTGAACGAATACACGCCGATGCGGCCGAAGGCGCCGCTGGCACGGCCCTTGTACGTCGCGCCCAGCGACTCGGCGGCATCCTCCAGCACCGGAACACCGTGGCGCTCGCACAGCGGCAGCAGCGCGTCCATGTCGGCGCTCTGGCCGTACAGATTCACCAGGATCACGCAGCGCGGGAGGCGCCCCTCCTTCTTCGCCCAGTCGAAAGCCCTTTCCAGGGCCGCCGGCGACATGTTCCAGCTGCCCGGTTCGGAATCGATGAAGACCGGCCGGGCGCCGCAGTAAAGAACGGGATTGCAGCTGCCCACGAAGGTGAGCGACGAGCAGAACACCGTATCCCCCGGCTTCACGCCGAGCAGCAAGAGCGCGAGGTGGATGGCCGCCGTGCCCGAACTGAGAGCCGCCGCGTGGCCGACCCCGACTCGGGCTGCGACTTCGCGCTCGAAGCCGTCGACGTGCGGCCCCAGGGGCGCGATCCAGTTGCTGCGGAAAGCGTCCTCGACGAAGGCGGCTTCCTCTTCGCCCAGATGCGGCGACGACAGCCAGATGCGGCTGGCGAGTTCGCGGCTGTGGACCAGGTCCACCGGCCTGCCCGCGCCGTCCACGACCGGAACGTGAAGGATGCGATGCGCTTCCATCAGCCGCCGCACGTCTTCGATGCCGGCAGCTTCGCCGACGGTGACCGGAGCGACCGCTGGCAATTCCGCGAGCGTGGCGTGCTCCGGCGCCGGCGCCAGCACCGCGCGGCGCAGGTCGCCGTCGGTGACGGTGCGCTGCAGGATGCCCTGCTCGTCGACGACCAGCAGGATGCCTTCGGCGAGTTCGTCCATCAGGGCGATGGCATCACGCCAGGCCATGGTTGCCGGAACCAGGAGCCGGCTCAGGTGGCTGAAATGCTCAGTACGCATTGGATTTATCGAGGAGCGAGGCCGCAAGCGGCACCGTTGCCAGCAATTGCGCGATGCGTTCGCCGGAGCGGCCGTCGCCGTAGACGTTGGCCGGCGCGAACCTGCCGCCCTCGAATGCCGCTGCAAGGGCTTGCCGGATCGATGCGCAGTCGCTCGCGCAGTCGCGGGTATTGGCATTGCGCTGGCGCAGTTGCTGGCGGCTGCCGATGTTGACCACCGGTGTTCCGCAGGAGGCCGCCTCGATGATCCCGGACGACGAGTTGCCGACGAGGACGTCGGCGCCTGCGAGCGCGTCGAGGTAGCGGTCGCGCGGAAGGTGGGTGATGCGATGGATGCGCGGATCGGCGGCTTGCCGCATCGCATCCACGATGGCTCCAGAGCCGGCATCGGCGTTCGGCGCAAGCCACACGACGTGCATTCCGCCCGAAAGGACCTCTGTCCGCAGCGCCTCGACCAGGGCCTGGACCTGCGCTTGCGCCTGCGCCATCTCCTGCACCACCGGATGGAACAGGACCAGCGCATAGCGCGCGCCGGCCGGCAAACCGAGTCCCTGCAGGACTTGCTCGCGCGCTTGCTGCGCGCGGCCGATCACGTCGTCCAGACTCGGCGCTCCGACGACATGGACGTTTTGCGCGGCCTCGCCCATGCGGACCACGCGCTCTCGCGATTCCTGCGTCGCCACGAGGTGCAGATGGCTCAGTTTGGTGATCGCGTGGCGCATCGGCTCGTCCACCGTGCCGGAACGCTCTC
>JAQGNJ010000317.1 GCA_028291885.1 Ramlibacter sp.
GGCAAACCCGATTCGGGCAGGCCCAGCGCCGTCACGTCCCAGCCGATCAGCTCGCTGCCGGGCGCCAGTTCCATCCGCAGCCGGTTCTCGGCCAGGCAGCCGCTGTAGCAGATCGCTTCCAGCGGCAGCCATTCCATGCGGGCGCCGGCGTCGAGCCTGATGTGCGTCGTCTGCACGGCGGGTTCGCCCTCGGAACGGTAAAAGCGTGTCGCACCCGGCGTCGTGATCAGCCCGTGGGCGCCCTCGCGGGCCCGGACCGCAATCTCCAGCGTGTCGCCACCCACCAGCCCGCCCGGCGGATGGACGACGACGTTGTGGCAGACGCCATCTCCTTCCGGATACAGGCTTTGCAGGATCCGCAGCGGCCCGTCGTGCTCGAACCTCGCCACGCAGCGCCCCGCTTCCATCCGGTAATCCAGTTGCAGTCTCGCGTGCCAGGGCATGTTCGAAGTCTAAAGCGGGCCCCGAATTCACTGCCCCTGCGAGCCGCGGTGCGCCCAGCCGGTGGTGTGCTTTTCGACGTAGCTGAAAAGCTCGTACATCGCCATCGCCATCGCGCCGACGACGACCAGTCCGGCGAAGGCCAGGCCCATCTGCATGGCGGAGCCGGCGGAGATCAGCAGATAGCCGATGCCCTCGTTGGACGCCGTCATCTCCGACACCGTCGTGCCGACAAAAGCCAGCGTGATCGCGACCTTGAGCGAGCCGTAGAAATACGGCATCGACCGCGGCAGGCCGACCTTCACCAGCACGTCCCAGCGCCTGGCGCCCAGCACCCGCAGCACGTCCTCCAGCTCCGGCTCCAGCGTCGCCAGTCCGGTCGCGATGTTGACCATGATCGGAAAGAACGAGATCAGGAACGCCGTGAGGATGGCGGGACCGGCGCCGATGCCGAACCAGACGACCAGGATCGGCACGAACGCCGCCTTGGGCAGGGCGTTGAACGCCGTCATCAGCGGATAGACCGCGGCGTAGGCCAGCCGCGAGCTGCCGATCAGGAAGCCGAGCATCACGCCGACCACGATCGCCAGACCGAAGCCCGCCATCGTCACCCAGTAGGTGCGCCAGGCATGGGCGGCGATGATGCCGCGGAACTCCACCAGCTGGTTCCAGATGCGCGCCGGGCTCGGAAAGATGAATTCCGACACGTTCAAGGCCATGCAGGCGAACTGCCAGATGCCGATCACCGCGACCAGCAGCAGCCACGGCGACCATTGCTCCAGATTGCGGTTCCTCATCACACCGCTCCCATCGTCGTCGCCGCCTGGCCGCGGATTGCACCGATGTGGGTCCTCAACTCATGCACCACGTCGGTGAATTCCCTGGTGTAGGTGATCTCGAGGTCGCGCGGCCGCGGCAGCTCGATCTGTTTCTTCACCATGAAGCGGGCCGCTGCCGACGTCGACTGTGACGTCGAGCCTGGCGTCCTTGAAGTAGCCCTTGGAAACCGGCGTCAGGAACAGCGCGGCCGGGCCTTCGAAGCGCCAGTCCAGCTGGAATTTGATGGGGGTGGTCTGGGCCAGGGCGGGACCGGCGAAAGCGGCCGCAAATGCCAGGGCGGCCGCGGCGCGGACGAAAACGCGTTTGTTCATGGACTCTCCGGAAATGCTTGGTAAGACGACCGGGTCTCCAAAGCAAAAACGGTGCCGCTGACGAGGCACGTGCGCGGGAGTTGCCTTTTCCAGAGGGGAAGCGGCTGTGCGCGCTTCGATCCACGCCGAGGAAAAACCTACTGCGGAGGTAGGGCTTGTCTGACGCGTGCACGCGACAAGCGCGCATCGTCTGAGCGTCTGGCGACTACGCGGCCGTGTCGAGGCGGGAGCGATATTTCATTCACCGGCCGTTCTGCAAACGTGCGGCGGGTGGTCGGAGTCGAGAGGCACGGCCCGCTATCAACACAATGCGCCGTTCGCGGCATAAGGAGTGCAACATGAGTCTGATCCTGTGGTTAATCGTAGGCGGTATCGTCGGCTGGCTGGCCAGCATGATCATGAAGACGGATGGCCAGCAAGGCATCCTGCTGAACGTGGTCGTTGGTATCGTGGGTGCTTTCATCGGCGGCTGGCTGATCTCGCCGCTGGTGGGCGTCGGCACGATCAACTCCGGCTTCAGCATCGGCTCGGTCGTGGTGTCCCTGATCGGCGCCGTCATCCTCCTGGCCATCGTCAACCTGTTCCGCCGCGGCCGCGTCCGCTAAGAAACACCGGGCTGCAAAGCCCGACACAAGAAGAATCACGGGCTGTCGCCCGATCCAGGGAGGGCACGAGGCGCTGTCGGACAGATGGCACCCGTGCCTTTTTTTTGTTCCTCGAAACCGGGACCCTTGAACCGAGTCTCCCGCAGCTGGTCGAGATCGGGATGTTCCTCGAGGCCGCGGGAATCGACGTCAAGGGCGTGATGACGCACGCGGGCGCTTCCTACGACTGCAAGTCGACCGAAGCGATCCGCGCGATGGCCGAACAGGAGCGCGCGGGCGCCGTGCATGCCGCGTCGCGGCTGCGGGCAGCCGGCTTGGCGTGCCCGGTGGTGAGCGTCGGCTCGACGCCGACCGCGCTGTTCGCGCAACAGCTCGAAGGCGTGACCGAGGTCCGCGCCGGCGTCTTCGTCTTCTTCGACCTGGTGATGGCCGGCCTGGGCGTTTGCCGGGTCGACGACATCGCGCTGTCGGTGCTCGGCACGGTGATCGGTCACCGGCCGGACAAGGGCTGGACGCTGGTGGACGCCGGCTGGATGGCGATGTCGCGCGACCGCGGGACGGCGGGCCAGGCCGTGGACCAGGGCTACGGCCGGGTTTGCGACGTTAACGGCAGGCCGCTGGCCGACCTGATCCTGGCCGGCGCAAACCAGGAGCACGGCATCGTGGCCCATCGCAGCGGCCGGACCGACGGCGCGCTGCACCTGCCGGTCGGCACGCAGCTGCGCATCCTGCCCAATCACGCCTGCTCCACGGCGGCGCAGTACGGCAGCTACAACGTGGTCGGGCCGCAGGGCGCGGTCACGGCGGACTGGCCGCGCTTCAACGGCTGGTGAGCGGCGCTCAGGCCAGCAGGTCGCGCAGCGTGCGGGCGACGACCTTGGTCGCGCGGCGCAGGTCGTCCAGCACGAGGTGCTCGTCTGCGCGCTTCGCGTTCGACTCCAGCACGGTGCGGGGCCCGGCGCCGTAGCTCACGCCGGGAATGCCAGCCTCGCCGTACAGCCGCACGTCGGTGTAGAGCGGCGTGCCCATGGCGGGAATGTCGACGCCGAAGACCTCGCGGCCGTGCTTGCGGATCGCTTCCACCAGCGGCTTGTTGCCCGGCAGGGGCTTCATCGAATTGGCCAGCAGCAGGCGCTTGATCTCCACCGTGATGCCGGGGAAGCCGGCCGCCGCCTCCTCGATCGCGCGGCGCACGTTGGCCTCGACCTGCGCCGGCACCTCCTCGGGGATCATCCGCCGGTCCAGCTTGAACGTGACCTTGCCTGGCACGACGTTGGTGTTGGTGCCGCCCTCGATGCGGCCGACGTTCAGGTACGGGTGGGTGATGCCCGGCACGGCGGACGTCACCTTGCGGTAGACGTCGTTGCGCGCATACAGCGCGTTCAGGATGTGCACCGCGCCCTGCAACGCGTCGACGCCGGTGTGAGGGATCGCGGCATGCGCCATCTTGCCGTGAACGGTCACTTCCAGCTGAAGGCAGCCGTTGTGCGCCGTCACCACCTCGTAGCTGAAGCCGGCCGCGATCAGCAGGTCGGGCCTGGTCAACCCGTTGCGCAGCAGCCAGCCCGGACCCATCTCGCCGCCGAACTCCTCGTCGTAGGTGAAGTGCAGTTCCACGCCGCCGTTGAGCTTCGCGCCCAGCGATTCCAGAGCCCGCACGGCGAAGGTGAAGCTGGCGAAATCGGATTTGCTCACCGCCGCCGCGCGGCCATAGAGCTTGCCGTCCTCGATCACCGCGCCGTAGGGCGGGTGGCTCCAGCCTTCGCCGGGCGGCACGACGTCGCCATGCGCATTCAGGGCGATGGTCCGGCCCTCGCCGTACTTGCGGCGCACGATCAGGTTGGTGATGGATTCGAGGCCGTAGGCCCGGACCTCGTCGGCCGGCACGGCGTGCTTCTCGGCCTCGAAGCCGAAGTCCTTGAGCAGCTCCGCGGTGCGCTCCGCATGCGGCGCGTTGTCGCCGGGCGGCGTGGGCGTGGGCACGCGCACCAGTTCCTGCAGGAACCGCACTTCCTCGTCGAAGTGGGCGTCCACCCAGGCGTCGAGCTTGTCATGGTCGGTCATTGCCGTTCGCGCGCTTTCTGCTCCAGGAGGTTCTGGAAGGCCCGAACCGCGAGGTCGATGTCGTCGCTGGTCGTGCTTTCCAGCGGGTTGTGGCTGATGCCGGAGTTCTGGCCGCGCACGAACAGCATGGCCTGCGGCATCACCTCGTGCAGCTTCATCGCGTCGTGGCCGGCGCCGCTGGGCATGCGATACAGCGGCACGCCCAGCGGATCGACCGCCTGCTCCCAGCGCTGCTGCCAGGCCGGGTCGCTGGGTGCGGCGGCGGCGCGCATGGTCAGCTCGGTGCCCGAGCGCAGGCCGCGCCGCTCGCAGATCGCCTGCAGTTCGGCCAGCACATCGGCCACGAGTGCGTCGCGCTGCGGGTCGGTGGGAGCACGCAGGTCCAGCGTGAACAGGCAGCGACCGGGAACCACGTTGATCGAGCCGTTGGGCACCTGCAGGATGCCGATGGTGCCGACGGACGTGCCGTCCTGCCGCGCCCGCTTCTCGACGTATAGCGCCAGTTCGGCGACGCCGACGGCGGCATCGGCGCGCCTGTCCATCGGCGTGGTGCCGGCGTGGCTGGCCATGCCCATCACTTCGCACTGGTAGCGCACGCCGCCGTTGATCGAGGTCACGATGCCCAGCGGCAGGTCCATCTCCGTCAGCACCGGGCCCTGCTCGATGTGGACCTCGACGAAGCCGAGGTACTTCGACGGATCGCGCTGGAGCGAGGGGATGTCGTCCGGGTTCAGGCCCGCATGCTTCATCGCATCGCGCATGCTGATGCCGTCCGCGTCCTTCTGGTCCAGCCATGCCGGATTGAACTGGCCGATCAGGGATCCGGAGCCGAGGAAGGTGGCGTGGTAGCGCTGGCCTTCTTCTTCCGCGAACGCGACCACCTCGACGTCGAACGGCAGCCGCTTGCCCTGGCGCGAGAGTTCGGCGACGCAGGCCATGGGCGTGAAGAAGCCCAGCCGGCCGTCGTATTTTCCGCCGTTGCGCACGGTGTCGTAATGCGAGCCGGTCATGAGCTTCTTCGCGCCAGGCTGGCTTGCCTTGTACACGCCCACCACGTTGCCCACCGCGTCCATCCCCACCTCGTCGAAGCCGCATTCGCGCATGGTGTCGCCGATCGTCTTGGCGCAGGCGCGGTGGGCATCGGTGAGGTACGTGACCGTGAGCTGGCCCTTCTCCTTGTATCCGGGGTCGCTGTACTGCGCCAGCGCTTCCTGCCAGTCCCAGACCTTGTTGCCGAGAACCGGCTCGACGCCGAACTTGTCGTTCAGGCGCAGTTCGACGATGCGGTGGACGTTGCGCAGCGCTTCGGCAATCTCGAACTCCGGATGGTGGTCGAGACGGCGCTCGAAGGTCTCGATGATCTGCCGCAGGCTCAGGCCCGTGCCGCGCGGCCCGCGCACCGCCAGGATGAAGGGGAAGCCGAACTTCGCGTTGTAGGCGGCGTTGAGCTTGCGGATCTTCTCGAATTCCTCGGGCGTGCAATTGGTCAGCCCCGCCTTGCTCTGCTCGTTGGTCGACTCCGCCGTCAGGCTCTTGCCGACCATCGCCTTGCCGGCGAGTTCCGGGTGGGCGCGCAGCAGCTCGAGCTGATTCTCGCGCCCCGCGTCGGCGACGATGCGCGCCATCGTGTGCTTCAGGTGCGCGAGCGAACGCAAGGGCCGGTGCGCCAGCGCCGCCTGGGCGATCCACGGCGAATGTTCGTAAAGGCCCTCGAGCAGGGCGGCTGCCTCTTGCGGCAGCGCGGAGTTGATCTGTTCCAGTGTCAGCGCCATGGCTTAGCTTTCGAATGGGTGGGTTGTCTTCCAGTGGCGCGCGATGTCGATGCGGCGGCAGACCCAGACCCGGTCGCGCGCGAGCACGTGGTCGAGGAAACGCTGCAGCGCGACGATGCGCCCGGGCCGGCCGAGCAGGCGGCAATGCATGCCGACGCTCATCATCCTGGGCGCGTCCTCGCCTTCGGCGTAGAGCGCATCGAAGCTGTCGCGCAGGTAGACGAAGAAGTCTTCGGATTGCGAGAATCCCTGCGGCAGCGAGAACCGCATGTCGTTGGTGTCCAGCGTGTAGGGAACGACAAGGTGCGGCACGACGGCGCCGTCGCTCTTCTTGACCTTCATCCAGAACGGCAGGTCGTCGCCGTAGTAGTCGCTGTCGTATTCGAAGCCGCCGAAATCCGCGACCAGGCGCCGGGTGTTGGGACTGTCGCGGCCTGTGTACCAGCCCAGCGCGCGTTCGCCCGTGAGCTGCTCGATGATCCGCATGCCCTCGCGCATGTGCTCGCGCTCGGTCGCTTCGTCCATGCCCTGGTAGCTGATCCAGCGCCAGCCGTGGCAGGCGATCTCGTGGCCCAGTTCCCTGAAGGCGGCCGTCACTTCGGGATGGCGTTGCAGCGCCATCGACACGCCGAACACGGTCAGCGGCAGGCCGCGCTTCTCGAACTCGCGCAGGATGCGCCAGACGCCGGCGCGCGAGCCGTATTCGTAGATGCCTTCCATGCTCAGGTGGCGATCGGCGAACGCCGGCGGATTGAACATCTCGGACAGGAACTGCTCGGAGCCGGCGTCGCCGTGCAGCACCGAGTTCTCGCCGCCTTCCTCGTAGTTCAGGACGAATTGCACGGCGACGCGTGCGTTGCCCGGCCACTGTGCATGGGGCGGATTGCGGCCGTAGCCGGCGAGGTCGCGGGGATAGGAGGCTGTGCTGTCGTAAGTCATGGCGTCGATGTTTCAGGAGAGCGCGAGGGCGACGTCGTGGCTCGGCACCTTGCGGTCCAGCGCCAGGCTTTCCTCGACGTGCAGGAGGTGCTCGGTCATCAGCTGCACCGCGCGCTCTTCGTCGCGGGCAGCCAGCGCCTTGACGATCTGCGTGTGTTCTTCCTGCGAATGTTCGGCGGCGCTGGCCGACTGGTACATGAGCGTGATGAGCGAGCAGCGCGACGTCAGGTCGCGCAGGATCTGCGCCAGCACCTCGTTGCCCAGCAGTTCGGCCATGCGCACGTGGAAGTCGCCGAGCAGCTGGTTGCGCGCGGCGGCGTCGTCTTCTTCGAGCGCGGCGCGTTCCTGGGCGACGTGCTCCTTGAGCGCCTTGATCCGGGACGGCGTGCTGTCCCGGACGAAAGCCCTTGTCATCTCCGCCTCCAGCATCCGGCGCACGGCGAACACCTGGCGCGCCTCGCCGGTCGACGGCGCCGCGACGAAGGCGCCGCGCGCCGGCTCCAGCGTCACAAGCCGGTTCTGCGCCAGCTGGAACAGGGCCTGCCGCACCAGCGTGCGCGAGACGCCGAAGTGGTCGGCCAGCTTCTGCTCCGCCAGCTTGCTGCCAGGCTGCAGGCGATGGTCGACGATGGCGCGGGTCAGCGCGTCGACGATCGTTCGGGTGGTGGACGCTTCCATGCAGCCGCATGATAGTCCGCGGCGGGGAAACTGTATACACTCGTGTGGACCAAACTTCGAGGAACGGCCATGGGCCTGAGCACGCACGTCCTGGACACCATGCACGGATGCCCGGCGGCCGGGATGCAGGTGGAGCTCTACACGCTGCAGGGCGAGGTGACGACGCTGGTCAAGCGGCTCGCGCTGAACGCGGACGGCCGCACGCCCGACGGCCCGCTGTATGGCGATGGCGAGCTCAGGAGCGGCAGCTATCGCCTGGTCTTCGACGTCGCCTCGTATTTCAAGGGCAAGGGCGTGACCCTGCCCGAGCCGAACTTCCTGAACCGGGTGGCGATCGACTTCGGTGTCGCCGACCCGCGCCAGCATTACCACGTGCCGCTGCTGGTCAGCCCCTGGAGCTACTCGACGTACCGGGGGTCCTGAGCGTGGCCGGCCGGCTACGGCGCTTCGACTGCCGGCGAAAGCCGGCTGCGCTTAGTCCTGGCCTTCGGTGAGCGTATCGAGCTGGAAGCGGCCGCTCTTGTGCCACAGCCAGGTGTCGGTCCACACCACCTTGCCCATGCGGGCCGGTGCAGGGTAGGGCGCTGCGGCGCGGACGGTGCGCTCGATCTCGGCGACCACTTCAGGCGCATGGGACGGGCGGCGCATCCAGTTGAGCGAACGCACGCGGCCCTGTGCGTCCAGGTCCACCTGCAGCACGCCGATCGCGTACAGCAGCGGCGGCAGGCGGCCCTTGAAGATGCGGTCCTTGTTCAGGCCGTAGACATGGCTGGCCGCGTCGGCCCGGTAGGCGCGCGCCGTCGCGGCGCCGGAGGCGCGGGTCCCCGTGACGGGCGTGGCGCCGGCCTGGACGACCGCGTCCGGCACGTTGGCGGGATTGGGCGCTTGGGCCGCCGGTGCCGAGGGGGCATTGACCACGTTCTCGGCGGGGGGCAGGGGGACGGAACCGCAACCGGGCAACATGGCTGCGGCGGCGCCTGCGGCGGCGGTGAGCGCGAGCCGCCAGCGTTTCAAAATCCTGTACATCATGTCTCCTGGGGCCGGATTGCCGGCTGAGCTTGTAACGGCGCGCGTCCTCGTCCGATGACGCGTGCTACCGATTAAATCTCTTTCTTGCCGATGATGCGAAGAAGTTACTCATGACCATGAATCTCTTCACGGCCAGGCTGGCTGCCGAAGACGCCGTCCTGGTAACGGTCGACGCCTTTCAGGGATCGGTGCCGCGCGAATCCGGCGCCTGGATGGCCGTGTTCGGGCACGGCTTCGTCGGGACCATCGGCGGCGGCCACCTGGAGCTGAAGGCGATCGAGGAGGCGCGGCTGCGGCTCGCCGGGGCCGGGGGCGATCCCGTCCTGCGCTTTGCGCTCGGCCCCAGCCTGGGCCAGTGCTGCGGCGGCGTGGTGCAGTTGCGGTTCGAAAAGGTCGACGCGTCGCAGGCGTCGGCGCTGGTGCGGCGGCTGGCGCCGCAGCGGATCCCGGTCGCCCTGTTCGGCGGCGGCCACGTCGGGCGCGCCCTGGTCGCGGCGCTGGGCCCGTTGCCGTTCGCCGTGCGCTGGATCGACAGCCGCGACGAGATCTTTCCGGCGATGCCGGCGGACAACGTGGGATGCGAGCATTCCGACCCGGTGCAGTCCGCGGTGCCGGACCTTGCCGCAGGCTCCCACGTGCTGGTCATGAGCTTCAGCCACGCGGAAGACCTGGACGTCGTCGCCGCCTGCCTGCTGCGCCAGCGCCAGCACGCAGACCTGCCCTTCATCGGCCTGATCGGCAGCAAGACCAAGTGGGCGACTTTCCGCCATCGGCTCGAGGAGCGGGGCTTCTCCAGGCAGGAGCTGGCCCGGGTCACCTGCCCGATCGGGCTGGCCGGCATCAAGGGCAAGCAGCCCGAGGTGATCGCCGTCAGCGTGGCGGCACAGCTCTTGCAGCTGCGGTCCTGGGAAGCCCCCGAAAAGTAAATACACTCTCGTCACAGGTCGCAGCGGCGCCGGGATCGCATCCCTTGGTTCGCGGCCCATTCTGCTCAGAGCGCCCGCGGTGGTGAGCAGGTCCTACGGAACAAGCCATGGAAAGCTATCTTCTGGACTGGGCCAACCTGCTGCTGCGATGGGTCCACGTGATCACCGCGATCGCCTGGATCGGCTCCTCCTTCTACTTCGTTTTTCTCGACAGCAGCCTCACGCCGCCGCTCGACGAGGACCTCAAGCGCCAGGGCGTCAGCGGCGAACTCTGGGCCGTGCACGGCGGCGGCTTCTACCATCCGGTGAAGTTCGCGCTCAAGCCCCCCCAGCTGCCGGCACACCTGCACTGGTTCTACTGGGAGGCCTATTCGACGTGGATCTCCGGATTCGCGCTCTTCACCGTGACCTACCTGTGGAACGCGAGCAGCTACCTGGTCGACAAGTCGCTGATGGACTGGTCGCAGGGCGCGGCGATCGCGGCCGCGCTCGGTTTGCTGGCGGCGTTCTGGATCCTTTACGACGCGATCTGCCGCGTCTTCGGTGACCGCAAAAACGGCGACGCGATCGTCGGCGGGCTGGTGCTGGTCCTGGTCTGCATCGCCTCCTGGCTGGCATGCCACTGGTTCGCCGGACGTGCAGCTTTCCTGCTGGTGGGCGCGATGATCGCCACCGCCATGAGCGCCAACGTGCTGTTCTGGATCATCCCCGGCCAGCGCAAGATGGTCGCCGCCATCAAGGCCGGCCAGCCTGTCGACCCGGTGCACGGCCTGCGCGGCAAGCAGCGCAGCATCCACAACACCTATTTCACGCTGCCGGTGCTGTTCGCGATGCTGTCCAACCACTACAGCTTCACCTACAGCCATCCGCTGAACTGGCTGGTGCTGATCCTGATGATGTTCGCCGGCGCCGCGATCCGGCAGTTCTTCGTCATGCGCCACGGCTGGAAGCTGGGGCGCAATCCGCATCCGCTGCCTTATGCGCTCGTCGGCGTCGCCGTGATCGCCGGTGCGATCGTCTGGATGAAGCCCGACGCGTCGCAGGCCGCCGCCGTCGCCGCGCCGCGAAGCGTCGGTTACGGCGAGGTGCGCAAGGTGCTGGAGCAGCGCTGCTACCTGTGCCACGGCGAGCAGGTGCAGATGAAGAACGTGCGCCTGGACTCGCCGCAGGCCTTGAAGCAGCATGCCCAGGCCGTCTACCAGCAGGCGAGCGTGACCAGGACCATGCCGCTGAACAACGCCACCGGCATCACGGAGGCCGAGCGCGCCCTGATCGGACAGTGGTTCCAGGCCGGGGCCAGGGTCGACTGAGGCCCGCGGTGATCAGGCCGTGCGCGGGACGGCGGCCAGCGCGGTCTTGACCTTGTCCGGCGTGAGCGGGATGGAGCGCAGGCGCGCCCCGGTCGCGTCATAGATCGCGTTGCCGATGGCGGCCGGAATGGCGGTCGCGGTCGGTTCGCCGGCGCCCCAGGAGACGTCGCCCGGCACGTTGATCATGTCGACCTCCACCTTCGGCACCTCCGGGAAGCGCAGGATGGGATAGCTGGCCCAGTCGACGCTGGTGACCTTGGTCTTGTCCCACTGCACTTCTTCCATCAGCGTGCGGCTGACGGTCTGGATCACGCCGCCCTCGATCTGGTTGGCTTGCCCGGTCGTCTCAGTCGGCCGTGATCCCCGCCGACTTGATCGTCTTGGTCCAGAACTCGGTTTCGCTCTTGACCAGCGCGTCGAGCTGCTCCGGCGGCTGGTAGCGGATCTCGATGCCCGCGGTGTTGGCGCGGGTCCTCGTGTCCGGCTGCTCCATGGCCTGCTTGATGCCGGCGGAGAGCTTGGCGACGACGTCCGGCGGCGTGCCGGCCGGCGCGAAGATGCCGACCCAGGCTTCGAGCTCGAAGCCCTTGAGACCCGCTTCCGCGGTCGTCGGCACGTTGGGCAGGCCCGGATGCCGGGTCTTGCCGGCGACGGCCAGGCCCTTGAGCTTGCCGGCCTGCACGTGGCCCATCACCGAGGGCGGCGTCGTGATGAAGACCTGGACCTGGCCGGAGAGCACGTCCTGGATCGCCGAGCCGGAGCCGCGGTAGGGGATGTGGACCATGCTGGTGCCGGTGCGCAGCTTGAACATCTCGGTGCCGACGTGCGAGAGCGAGCCGTTGCCCTGCGACGCATAACTGAGCTTGCCCGGGTTCTTCTTCAGGTAAGCGATGAATTCGGGCAGCGTGTTGGCCGGCACCGACGGATGGACGGCGATCACGTTGGTCGCGACGGTGATCAGCGCCACCGGCACGAAGTCCTTCTGCGCCCACGGCAGCTTGGGGCTCAGTACCGGGTTGCCGACGTGGTAGGCCGAATACGAGGTGAGCAGCGTGTAGCCGTCCGGGTTGGCGCGCGCCACCATGCCGTAGGCGACGTTGCCGCTGCCGCCGCCCCGGTTGTCGACGATCACCGACTGATTGAAGATGCGCGACAACGGGTCGGACAGCAGGCGGGCCGAGCCGTCGACCAGGCCGCCGGGCGGATTCGGGACCACCAGCGTGATTGGTTTGGACGGGAAAGCCTGTGCGGAGCCCGTCGAAGGCGACTGCGCCGCGGCGATGCCGCACAACAGCGTGGCGCAGGCAGCGCCGGCGAGGGCGCGAAGGGTGAAACGGCGGTCGGTCATGTCGTTGCTCCAGCGGGTTGGTCTAGTAACGGCCGGACAGCAGGGCGCCGGCGTCGGGCACGCGGCGTTCCAGGCCCAGGGTTTTCAGGATCGCGTAAGTGGTGCAAACGGCGCCGGAGACGACCGGCAGGCCGCTGGCTGCCTCGATCAGCGGGATCGACGCGAGCGACGGCATCTGCACGCAGGCCGAGGCGACGATCGCGTCGGCGCCCTTGACGTTGAGCCGCTTCCACAGTTCGGCCGGCGCCTTCGGGTCCTGCGCGCCGACCTGGAGGTTGTCGGCGATCTCGAGCGAAACGCTGTCGATCACTTCGATGTCTTCGTTCTCGATGTAGTCGATCACCAGTTTCGTCAGCGGCTTCATGTAGGGCGCGACGATGGAAATGCGCTTCGCGCCCATGGCCTTCAGGCCCTCGACGAGCGCGCCGGCGCTGGTGGTGACCGGGGCCGGCGCACCGTTGGCCACGGTCACCTCGTGCAGGCGGCGCTGCGATTCGCGGTGGTAGCCCTTGCCCATGCTCATGATCGCCACGAGGCAGGCGTAGCCCATGGCATCCATCCGGGCATCGGAGAGCTCCAGCGCGCAGCGGTCGGAATCGCGGTCCATGGCCTCGAGCTGCTCCCTGGTCACCTCCTTCATCCGCATGCGGCTGGAGTGGAAGCTGAAGCGCTCCGGCAGGATCTGCTCGCGGGCGCGCAGCATGGCAGGGATTTCGGTTTCCATCGTCGTGTTGGAGCTGGGCACGATCAGGCCGATGCGATAGGAGCGGGACATGGGAAAGCCTTGTGGTTCTTGATGCACCGCATGGTGAACCTGCTGATCCATATCCGCAAATACATAATCGAGATAGATTGATACCAATCCAGGATAAATCGACATGGAACTGCGGCAGCTTCGCTACTTCACCGTCCTGGCCGCCGAGTTGAGCTTCACCCGCGCCGCCCGGAAGCTGCACGTCTCCCAGCCGCCCCTGAGTTTCCAGATCGGCAAGCTGGAAACCGAGCTGGGCGCCCGCCTGTTCGACCGCACCAGCCGCAGCGTCGAATTGAGCGAGGCCGGCAAGGCCTTCCTGCCCCATGCGC
>JAQGNJ010000319.1 GCA_028291885.1 Ramlibacter sp.
GGCGCGGTCAGCAGCCGCACCAGCGGCGCGTGGAAGATCGCGCCGGCGCTGTGGCTGACGACGAGCAGCTTGTAGTCCGTGCGCGTGCGCAGCGCGGCGAGCAGGTCCAGCGCCATCCGCGCACCGCCTGCCGGCGTGCTCCCGGCGGCCAGGGCGTTGTCCGTCATCTCGTCCCAGGACGCCTTGCCGGTCAGGGTGCGGGCCAGGATCTCCAGCGTGTCGTCCAGGCGGTCGAGCAGGAAGTCCCTGGCGGCGCCGAGCGCGCCCTCGGGCCGTCGCCGCCGCATCGCGTCCTGCAGGACGTTGGTGATGGTCGACCAGTAGTCGCTGTGCCAGACGAAGCTCACCGGATAGACGTGCGCATCCAGCATGACGCTGCGGTAGTCGGCGATGCGCTGGATCGCGCTGCGCTCGTCGACCAGTCCGCCGTGCGCATAGAGCAGGACGTGCTTCTCCGGCCAGTCCGCCATCGCGCGCGGCATGTCGACTTCGAAGATCTCGCGCAGCTCGTCCGCCGTCGTGCCGTAGTCCCCGCCCGGGCGCAGCGCGCCGTCGTTGCCGAGGCTGACGATGTGCGGGCGCAGGTCGGCATAGGAATAGGCGGCCGAGCGCGCGGCGGCGGCCGAGTGCGCGATCGCCGCCGACGCGCTTTGCCGCAGCACCACGGGTGCGCCCAGCCGCGCCACCCACACGTCCGCCGCGTTGGCGAGCCAGTCGTCGTAGCCGATGCGGCCAAAGCCCGCGCGGCCCCACTTGTCGCCCCAGGAGTTCTGGATCCAGAAGCCGTCGCTGTCGTACGCCACGACGGCGAAAGCATGGCCGCCCGATAGCGGCCGCGGCCAGGCCATGTCGCCGGCGACGCCGACCTCGACCCAGCCCTCGTGGACCGTGGCGGTCGCGTACAGGACGCCGACTTCGGCCAGCGCGCTGTGCATCGCCACCAGGTCCTTGTGGTTGACGCGCAGGTAGGCGCCGAGCGGCCGGCGCAGCGCGTCGCAGCTGCGGGCGTCGGTCAGGCCGCCGGGCCGGACCGCGCCGGGCCCGGAGGTCCATGCGTCGTCGGCGCACACGCCGTGCTTGTGCCAGCCCTTCATCGCGCCACGCGCGCTGGAGCCGCTGTAGTCCTCGCCCGGCCACTCGTCGTAGCGCCTGGCCATCTCGTAGAGCATGCGGGCGCTGACCGGCGTCTTGTCGGGCACCACCTTGCGCCGCTGCAGCAGGAAGTTGGCCACCGTCGCCAGTCCGAAGCCGGTGCACGCGCCTTCCTCGCCCTGGTCGAGCACCGGGATGCGCCAGGCCAGGTAGTCCGCCAGCGGGATGTGGGTCGGCACCTCGACCAGCGAGGTCTCGAACATGCGGTCGCGAAAGTCCAGCGTGTCGCGCCGCGCCGTGAGCTTGCGCGCGGTGGTCGTGCCCGCAGGGCCCGTGGTCGAAAGCGTGTCGGTCGTCATGGCGTTCCCCGGTGCTTGGCGACGGCCATGGTGGAGCGCCGGCCGCCGCAGGTCAATCGCCGGGCTCGTCCAGCTGGAGGTGCGAACGCCGCACAAGCAGCTTCCTACGGGGCGCGATGAAGCGCCCTGACAGCCCGGGCCGACGCCGCGGCCAGACTGCGCAATGGAATTTCAACAAGAACCGAAAGGAAGCTCCATGAACCCACTGCCCCGCATGCGCCTGCCATCGCTGGCCGCCGCCGTGTCGCTCGTCGCCGCACTGGCCGCCGGCTGCGGCTCGATGAATACGACGAGCGGCCCGTCCGCGGCCACGAGCGGCTCGGGCGCGCTCAATACGCCCGACGCCGCCTTTGCCGTGACCGCGGCCGGCAGCGGCATGTACGAAGTCACCGTCTCGCGGCTGGCCGTGACGCGTGCGGTCGATCCGCGGGTGAAGGCCTATGCGCAGATGCTGGTGGACCACCACAGCATGTCGAACCGCGAACTGATGTCGCTGCTCAGCGCCAAGGGCGGAATGGCGCCGCCCAGCGCCATTCCGCCGGACAAGCAGGCCAAGGCCACCCAGCTCTCGTCGCGCACCGGCGCCGACTTCGACCGCGAATACATCCGCATGGTCGGCATCGAGGACCACACGACGGACATCGCGCTGTTCGAGCGCGAAAGCCGTGCCGGCAACGACCCGGACCTGCGTGCCTGGGCGGCCAAGACGCTGCCGGTCTTGCAGGCGCACCTGAGCGAGGCGCAGTCACTGTCGGGCATGCTGCGGTAACGCGGCGACGCAGGCGGGCAGTCCTACAAGCGCCGCCCAGCGGGCAGGGTCAACCGTTTCCTACATCAGGCCGCTGCCTCAGCCGACACACACATGCAAGTGCGTGCCTAGAGTAGTCCGGTGGCCGGGCGAACAGTGCCCCTCCACCAACCAAAAGGAGATTTCCATGAAATCAGGCAACTCGAAGTCGTCGTCCTCGTCGGGCAAGTCGGAAGCCGCCAGCAAGGGCGGCAAGGCCAGCACGCAGAACAGCGCCGCGCAAAGCGAGCGCGCCAGCGCCTCCAAGAGCGGCAGCAGCAAGCGCGCCAGCCAGGGCGGCGAGAAGAAGTCCACCGGCAGCAAGAGCAGCAAGTAGCAGCTGGCCTTGGCCGGCGCCGCCGGGCCCCATGCCTTCGGGCACCAGGAATGCCTGTCGCAACCGCGGCCGGCATTTTTTCTTTGAAGACGACCCATTCAC
>JAQGNJ010000006.1 GCA_028291885.1 Ramlibacter sp.
CAGCGCCCGCGCGACCCGCAGCCCCACGTCGCCGCAGCCCACGATCAGCACGCGCTCGCGCCGGAAGCGCGCCGGCAGGGCGCCGAGGGGGCTCTGGATTGAGGGCAAAATCGGGGGGTTCGACTTAGAGACTGCCCGAGGATACCCAAAACATGACGAGCGCAACGCCCTCCGCGGCAACGTTCCAGGTCAGCGTGCTGCCCAGCGGCCGGACCTTTTCCGTCAACCCCGAGGAAGCGATCCTGCCGGCGGCGATCCGGCAGGGCATCGGGATGCCTTACGGCTGCAAGGACGGCGCGTGCGGATCCTGCAAGTGCAAGAAGCTCGAGGGCCGCGTGGTCCACGGCCCGCACCAGAGCAAGGCCCTGTCGCCGGAGGAAGAAGCGGCGGGCTACATCCTCACCTGCTGCGGCGTGCCCCAGACCGACGTGGTGCTGGAATCGCGCCAGGTGACCGACGAATCGGCCTTCCCGATCAAGAAGATGCCTTCGCGCGTGACGGCGCTGGAAAAGAAGTCGCACGACGTCATGGTGATCCGGCTGCAGCTGCCGGCCAACGACACGATGCGCTACCACGCCGGCCAGTACATCGAGTTCATCCTGCGAGACGGCGCTCGCCGCAGCTATTCCATGGCGAACGCGCCTCACACGATGATCAAGCCGGATGCGACGCCGCCGGTCGGCCCAGGCGTGGAACTGCACATCCGCCACATGCCCGGCGGCAAGTTCACCGACCATGTGTTCACGGCGATGAAGGAGAAGGAGATCCTGCGCGTGGAGGGGCCGTACGGCAGCTTCTTCCTGCGGGAAGACTCGGACAAGCCGATCGTCCTGCTCGCCTCCGGCACCGGCTTCGCGCCGATCAAGGCGGTGATCGAGCACATCCAGTTCAAGGGCATTAACCGTCCCGCCACGCTGTACTGGGGGGGACGGCGTCCGGAGGATCTGTACCTGGACGACTGGGTGCGGGAGCGCCTTGCCGAGATGCCGCACCTGAAATACGTGCCGGTGATCTCCAACGCCCTGCCGGAAGACAACTGGACCGGCCGGACCGGCTTCGTCCACAAGGCGGTGCTGGAGGATTTCCCCGACCTGTCAGGCCATCAGGTCTATGCCTGCGGCGCCCCTATCGTCGTGGATTCGGCGCGGGCCGAGTACAGCGCGCTGGCCAAGCTCCCGCCGGAAGAGTTCTTTGCAGACTCGTTCACGACCGAAGCGGACAAGCACAAGGATTGAGCCGCTTCATCCTCGGTACACGAACAGCCACAGCGGCGTCCTGAATCGCACGATGCTCCGGTACAGCCAGAGATAGATGGCCATGAACAGGGCGCAAAAGAGCAGCAGCACCGCTGTGTTGTCCCAGAACAACGCTGCCGGCAGCACGGCCACCAAGGACAACGCCCACAGGTAAAGCGAGGTTGCGGCATTGCAGTTGGCCGCCCGGCCCAGGTAACGCTCACCCTTGCCCGAGTGCAACAGCCGCCGGAAGATCAGCGAATGCAGGTGGGACGCGTCGGGGCTGGCGATGGGCACGCCCTTGAGCACCCGTCGCCGGTAGATGCTGAAGCCAGTCTCCATCGTCGGATAGAAGAACAGCAACACGGCGAACCAGGGCGACACTTGCGGATGCCGGTGGAACAGCAGCACCGCCAGTTCGGCCAGCATGAACCCCATGAAATAAGCCCCGCCGTCGCCCAGGAAGATCAGGCCGAGGGGGAAATTCCAGACGAAGAAGCCGATCAGCGCGCCGATGCAGCACAACGCGGCAAGCAGGATGAACTGGTCATCCACCGAATACGCGACGTAGGCAATGGCGGTGAACATCATGATGCAGACCATCGAGGCCAGGCCGTTGAAGCCGTCGATGATGTTGACCGAGTTCGCGATGCCGGCGACGGCGAAGACCGTCAGCGGGATCGACACGATGCTCCATGCGAGGACGCTGTCGAGCACCCCGATGTTGGTGCGATCGACGACACACCCGAGAACGACGGCGCCGAGGAAAGCCGAAACCATCGCAGCCATCAGGCGCTTGCGGGGAGTGACCGACAGGGTGATGTCTTCCGCAAGGCCGTAAGCGAGCGCGGGAACCCCGCATGCGACCAGCAGCACCATCTGCTCGCGCACCGGCGAGAGCCAGCTCGCGGCGATGGAGCACACCCCCACCGCAGCGAATATGCCCGCGCCGCCCATCCTGGGAACGGCTCTCCGGTGGAATTTCTGTGGCCCGTCGAAGTCGCTGTCGGTGCCCCAGGTCATGCCGTTGCTGCTCTGGCGCACGAAGAACAAGGCAACGAAAAAGGAAATCAGCGCCGACGCCAGCAGGTAGCCCATCTCCCACCTCTCCCTCTTTTCAGGCGCCAAAGGAGGGTGATTCTAGTGAGCACGTCGCCTTGCGCAATCCCAAACATTACGGATGTGCGCAAGTGCAACTCGGCGGTGCAGCACTGCCGAAGGCGCCCGCGGCGTCAGCTGCGCTGAAGCGAGCGTGTTCCCTCGATCCGATCAGGTTGCATGGCTGGCGTGATGCTTCTTGCTTTTCTTCGTCGCGTGGCGTGTGTTCTTGCCGGCTGCGGTGGCCGACTTGGCACCCGAAGTGCCCGAGGACGCGCTCGCGGAGCTGCCGCTGGTCCCCGGGTTGCCGGCTTCGCGCGCATCGCTGCCCTGCTTGGCGACGCCTTGCATCTTGGTCGAGCTGTCGGGAGTGGGATTGGTCGTTGCGCCTTGACCTGCGGCAAAGACGGTGCCCGAGAAGGCCAGGGCGAGCGCGACTGTGAGGGTGTTGAATTTCATGTGGGATCTCCGATTTCTGGTTCGAGACATGGACCGCGTGTCCACCTCCATTGAACGCGGGCCGATCGTTGCGCGGATGACGTGCATCGGCCATCCGGGCGTAAGGGAATGTCATGTCGGTCGCTATCGGCACGGCTGAGAAAATAGCGGGCATGAACCGCAGAAATCTTCTCGTCACCGCCCTGGCCGCTGTCGCGGCCCTTTCCTCCACCCTGGCCTTGGCCCAGAGCCGCCCCGTCCGCCTGATCGTGCCCTACGCCGCCGGCGGTCCGATCGACGTCACGGCGCGCGTGCTCGCCGAGCGGGTGAAGGACTCCCTGGGAACCGTCATCATCGAAAACCGCCCGGGCGGAGGCGGCAACATCGGCGCCGACGCCGTCGCCAAGGCCGCTCCCGACGGCCTGACGATCGGCATTTCCGCCGTCGCCACCCACGCCATCAACCCCTGGCTGTTCTCGAAGATGCCGTACGACGCGGCCAAGGACTTCGCGCCCATCACCCAGATGGTGCGTGTTCCCAACGTTCTGGTGATGAACGCCGAAACCGCCGCCCGCCTGAAGGTCAACTCGGTGGCCGACCTGATCGCCTATGGCAAGGCGAATCCCGGCAAGCTCAATTACGGCAGCGGCGGCAACGGCAGCGCCGGCCACCTCGCGGGCGAGATGTTCAAGCGCGATGCCGGCATCTTCGCCGTCCACATCCCCTACAACGGCGGCAGCCCGGCGCAGCTGGCGTTGCTGTCCGGGCAGGTGGATTTCAACTTCGACAACCTTGCGACCGCCGCGCCCAACATCCGCAGCGGAAAGCTGAAGGCGCTGGCCGTCACGACCTTGAAGCGTTCTCCCAGCCTGCCCGAAGTGCCGCCGGTGGCGGACACTCTCAGAGGCTTCGCCATCGACACCTGGTGGGGCCTGGTGGCGCCGGCCAACACGCCCAAGGACGTGATTTCCAAATTGAACCAGGCGTTTGTTGCGGCGCTGCAATCGCCCGAAGCAAAAACCCGCTTCGCGGGCTTGCTGGCCGAGCCGGTTTCGAGCAGTCCCGACGAATTCGGCAATTTCATGCGGGCGGAACTGGCGAAATATGAGAAAGTGGTCAAGGCGTCGGGGGCGAAAGTGGACTGAAATTCCGTGCTGCTGAGCGTCCTACGATTCTCGTGGGACTTGTCCTACACGGGATGACTGCTTCAGGACGTAAGTTTGCTTATCGAAAGACAACAGCGGGAGGCGGATGCAATGAAAGCGCGACAACTCCTTCTCTTCGGAGCAGCCCTGGCCACACTGGCAGCCGCCGCTTCCGCACAGGCGCCCGCCGGGGCTTCGACGTCAGGGCAAGACGCCTCGGCGACCCGCTCCTACCTCCCCGACAAAGGCCGCGGCTACGTCGGCCTGAGCCTGGGCCGCTCCCGCTATTCGATCGCATGCGGCGCGACGTCGTTCAGCTGCGACAACACCGACAACTCCGTCCAGATTTCCGCCGGCAGCATGCTCGGCAACTTCTGGGGCGTGGAACTGGCCTACATCGACATGGGCCGGATCGGCCGCGGCGGCGGAACCACCCGCGCGCAAGGCTTGAACCTGAGCCTGCTGGGCAAGGTCCCGGTCTGGCAATCGCTGGGCGTGTTCGGCAAGCTGGGGACGACCTATGGCCGGACCGAGACGTCCGCCGCGGTCGGCAGCGGCCTGGCGACCGGCAGCGAGCGAGGTTTCGGCCTCTCGTACGGCGCCGGAGTGAGCTACGACTTCACGCCGCAGCTGTCGGCCACCCTGGGCTGGGACAGCCATGACTTCCGCTTCGCGGGAGGCGGGCGCGACCCGGTTCGCTCCACCAGCCTCGGGCTGCAGTACAAGTACTGATCACTCGCCCAGATACGCGGCGCGCACCTTCGGGTCGCTCAGCATCTGGCCGGCGTCGCCGCTCATGGTGATGAGGCCCGACTCCATCACATAGGCGCGGTTGGCGATCTGCAGCGCGCGGCTGGCGTTCTGCTCCACCAAGAGGATGGTGACGCCCTGCTCGTACACCTCTTTCACCACCTCGAAGATCTTGTCGACCATGATCGGCGACAGGCCCATCGACGGTTCGTCCATCAGCAGCACCTTCGGCCGGCTCATGAGGCCGCGGCCCATCGCAAGCATCTGCTGCTCTCCGCCGGACATGGTGCCGGCGAGCTGGTCCTTGCGCTCCCGCAGGCGGGGAAAGATCGTGAAGACCTTCTCCATGTCCTTGGTGATCTCGGGCTTGTCGTTGCGGATGTGGGCGCCCATCTGCAGGTTCTCGGTGATGGTCATGCGGGTGAAGACGCCGCGCCCTTCCGGCACCATCGCCAGGCCCTGCTTCACCAGGTCCCACGCGCCCTTGCCCCGGATGCTCTGGCCCAGGTACCTGATGTCGCCGTCGACGAAGGGAAGGCTGCCGGTGATCGCCTTCATGGTCGTCGTCTTGCCCGCGCCGTTGGAGCCGATCAGCGAGACCAGTTCGCCTTCGCGCACCTCGAAGTCCACGCCTTTCACGGCCTGGATGCCGCCGTAAGCGACTTTCAGGCCCCGGACTTCCAGAAGAATCTCTGCCATGTCTTGATGCTCCGCCTAGTGGCCGCTGGTGCCGAGGTAAGCCTCGATCACCTTTTCGTTTTTCTGCACCTCGGCCGGCGTGCCTTCGGCGATCTGCTTGCCGTAATCGAGCACAGTGACGCGGTCGCACAGGCCCATGACCAGCTTCACGTCGTGTTCGATCAGCAGGATGGTCCGGTTGTCCTTGCGGATCTGGTCGATCAGCTGGCGCAGCAGCACCTTCTCGGTCGCGTTCATGCCGGCCGCCGGTTCGTCCAGCGCGATCAGCTGCGGGTCGGTCGCCAGGGCGCGGGCGATCTCGAGCCGTCGCTGGTCGCCGTACGAGAGCGTGCGGGCCTTGTAATCGGCGAACTTGCCGATGCCGACGTACTCGAGCAACTCGTGCGCACGCTTGGCGATCGCCGCTTCTTCCGCCTTGAAGCCCGGCGTGCGGAAGATGGCGCCCAGCAGGCCGGAGCTCGTCCGGATGTGCCGTCCGACCATCACGTTCTCCAGCGCGGTCATGTCGGCGAACAAGCGGATGTTCTGGAAGGTGCGGGCGATGCCGGCCTTGGCGACCTCATGGACCGCGCTTGGCTTGTACGGCTTGCCGGCCAGCTCGAAAGTGCCGCTGTCCGGCGTGTACAGGCCGGTGATGACGTTGAAGAAGGTGGTCTTGCCCGCGCCGTTCGGGCCGATCAGGCCGTAGACCTGGCCGCGCTCGATGGTGATGCCGACTTCGGACAGGGCCTGCAGCCCGCCGAAACGCTTGGAGATGCCGGCGACGCGGAGAACTGTTTCTGCCATGTTGCTGTTCCAGTCAGTCGGCCGCAACGCTGCGGCCGGTGGCCGGAGTCGCCGGCTTCTGCAGCGACTTGCCGTGGTCGGGCGCCGGCCACAGGCCGCGCGGCCGCATCAGCATCACGGAGATCATCGCCACCGCGATCAGCAGTTGGCGCAGGATGGCCGAGTCCAGCCGGCCGCCCGTCATCGCCTGCAGTGGCCCGGCCACGTAGCGAAGCACCTCGGGCAGCGCCGAGAGCAGGACGGCGCCGAGGATCACTCCCGGCAAGTGGCCGATGCCGCCCAGCACCACCATCGCGACGATCATCACCGACTCCATCAGGCTGAACGACTCGGGAGAGACGAAGCCCTGGAAGGCGCCGAACATCGAACCGGCGACACCGCCGAAGGTGGCGCCCATGCCGAAGGCCAGCAGCTTCATGTTGCGGGTGTTGATGCCCATCGCCTTGGCCGCGATCTCGTCCTCGCGGATCGCCATCCAGGCGCGGCCAATCCGCGACAACTCGAGGCGGTGGCAGATGATGACGCTCACCACCACCAGCGCGAGGAACAGGTAGTAGTACAGGGTGACCGAGGCGATCTCGTAGCCGAACAGGTGCGCCGGCTTGCCGAGGTTGACGTTGAAGAAATGGATCGAGTCGATCTGGTTCAGCCCCTTTGGGCCGTTGGTGATGTTCACCGGGTGATCGAGGTTGTTCAGGAACACGCGGATGATCTCGCCGAAACCGAGCGTCACGATGGCCAGGTAGTCGCCGCGCAGCTTGAGCGTCGGCGCTCCGAGCAGGATCCCGAAGAACCCCGCCAGCGCCGCTCCCGCCGGGATCACGACCCACAGCGGCATGTGCAGCCCGTTCGGGAAGATCGCCGCGACCGCCGCAAAGGTGTCGGTCAGGTGCGGCGACGCGAGCAGGCCGAACATGTAGGCGCCGAGCGCGTAGAAGGCCACATAGCCCAGGTCCAGCAGACCCGCGTAGCCGACGACGATGTTCAGTCCCAGGGCCAGCAACACATAGAGCAGCGCCGTGTCGGCGATGCGGACCCAGGCGTTGCCCTGGGTTTGCAGGACCAGCGGGAGAATGAGCAGCAGCACCGCGCCAACCGCCATGACCACATGCTTGTTCTGCCGGTTGATGAAATCCATCATGGCTGTTTTCCCTTCAGGCCCGGTCCGCCACCCGCTCGCCCAGCAGCCCGGAAGGCCGCAGCGTCAGCATGATGATCAGGACGATGAAAGCGAAGATGTCCGAGTAGTGGCTGCCCAGCACGCCGCCGGTGAGCGCCCCGATGTAGCCCGAACCGATCGACTCGATCAGCCCGAGCAGGATGCCGCCCACGACCGCGCCGCCCAGGTTGCCGATGCCGCCGAAGACGGCTGCCGTGAAGGCTTTCAGCCCGGGCAGGAAGCCCATCGTGTGCTGCACCGTGCCGTAGTTGGACGCGTACATCACGCCGGCGATCGCGGCCAGCACCGCGCCGATGATGAAGGTCGCCGAAATCACCGTGTCCGGCTTCACGCCCATCAGCGCCGCCACCCGCGGGTTTTCCGCGGTAGCCCGCATCGCGCGGCCCAGCCGGGTGTAATTCACCAGGTACATCAGCACCGCCAGAGAGGCCGCCGTCAGGCCCAGGATCATGATCTGGGTTGCCGTGATCACGGCCCCGCCGATCTGGAACGGAACGGGCGGCAGCAGCGTCGGATAAGGCTTGTAGTTCGGCTTCCAGATGATCATCGCCAGCGTCTGCAGCAGGATCGACATGCCGATGGCGGTGATCAGCGGCGCCAGCTTGGGGCTGTTGCGCAAGGGGCGGTAGGCGACCTTCTCGATGATGAAATTCAGCACGGCCGCGACGAAGCAGGAGATCAGCAAGGCGACGATCAGCAGCAGCCAACCCGGCATGCCGGGCATCGCCTCCTGCATGGTGACGATGATCGACCAGCTGGTGAGCGCGCCCACCATCAGCACCTCTCCGTGCGCGAAGTTGATCAGGTTGATGATGCCGTAGACCATGGTGTAACCCAGGGCTACCAGGGCATACATGCTGCCGAGGACCAGACCGTTGATGATCTGCTGCAGCAGGGTTTCCATATCGCTTCTCCGTTCGTTTGGAAGCCATCTAGCAAAAAACCCGCCAGATGATCATTCTGCGGGTTGATGGTGCGCGATTGTAGCGACGGGGTCCAGCACGAAGAACGGCGCTGCGGCGGGGTTTACCCTCGATGGACGCAAGCGCGACACGTCTTGCGTTTGCGCCCCGTCACTGCTTGTCTTCATTGAGCCGGCGCAGTTCGCGCAGCTTCTCGGCGATGCGGATTTCGAGACCGCGATCCACCGGCCGGTAGAACGGCGGCGGCTTCATGCCTTCCGGAAAATAGTTCTCGCCGGCCGCGAAGCCGCCCTCCTCGTTGTGCGCGTAGCGGTAGTCCTTGCCGTAGTCGAGGTCCTTCATCAGTTGCGTCGGCGCATTGCGCAGGTGCAGCGGCACCGGCCGGGTGCCATCCTTCCTGATGAAGGCCTTGATCTCGTTGAAGGCGTTGTAGACCGCGTTCGACTTGGGCGCGATCGCGAGATAGACAACGCATTGCGCCAGGGCGAGTTCGCCTTCGGGCGTGCCCAGCCGCTCGTAGGTTTCGGCCGCGTCGAGGGCCAGGCGCAGGGCGCGCGGGTCGGCAAGGCCGATGTCCTCGCTTGCCATCCGGATCAGGCGGCGGGCCATGTAGCGCGGATCGGCGCCGCCATCGAGCATGCGCATGAACCAGTACAGCGCGGCGTCGGGGTCGGAGCCGCGCACGGATTTGTGCAGCGCGCTGATCGTGTCGTAGAACTGCTCGCCGCCCTTGTCGTAGCGGCGCATGCGCTCGCCCAGCACTTTCAACAGCCAGGTGTCGGTCACCTCGCCCAGCTTCTCCTGCGCCGCCGCGACCGACAGCGTCTCCAGCGTGTTCAGCAAGCGGCGGGCGTCGCCGTCGGCATAGGCAACCAGCCTGTCCAGCGCGGCCTGCTCGATCGGCGGAACCGCGCCGATCGCCTGCGCCTTGGCGACGATCTGCGCCAAGTCGTCGTTCGTCAGCGGCTGCAGCACGTAGACCGCGGCCCGCGAGAGCAGCGCCGAGTTGACCTCGAACGAGGGGTTCTCGGTCGTGGCGCCGATGAAGGTGAACAGGCCCGATTCCACGTGCGGCAGGAAGGCATCCTGCTGGCTCTTGTTGAAACGATGGACCTCGTCGACGAAGACGATGGTGCGGCGACCGCCGGAGCCGAGGATCCCCTGCGCCACCTGCGCGCGTTCCACCGCTTCGCGGATGTCCTTCACGCCGCCGAGCACGGCGCTGATGGTGATGAACTGCGCGTCGAACGCATCGGCCATCAGCCTCGCGATCGTGGTCTTGCCGGTGCCGGGCGGGCCCCAGAGGATGCAGCTGTGGGGCTGTCCCGATTCGAAGGCGATGCGCAGCGGCATGCCTTCGCCCAGCAGATGTCGCTGGCCGATGACCTCGCCCAGGGTCTTGGGACGCAGGCGTTCTGCGAGGGGCTGGTGGGCCGGTGCGACTGTCTTGCTCACCCGACGGAGTTTATCGTCGGCGCGGGCGCCGTTGGGTCTGCGGCATCACCAGGTCCAAGCCGGACCGAACGGCGTGGCCCGCGGCTTACTGGCGCACCACGTCCGCGCCCTGCGGCGGCTTGAACTGGAATGCATCGGGCGGCACGCCGGCGTTCAGTTCGAGCTTGTTGAAGCTGATGACGGAACGCTGGCCGAAGCTGTCCACGATGTCCAGCGCGGCGAGTTCATCGCCGCGGAAACCGACCTTGACGCTGTGCAACTGCCCGTCTTTCGCTCTGGGCGTGGCCTGCACCCATTGCAGTCCGTCGCGGTCCGCAATCGCCTCGAGATTGAAGTCCTTCTTCAGCGCGCCCAGATCGGGTGACGAGGCGATGAGCGCCGCCGGAGTCGATCCAAGCACCTGCGCCTGCTTGCGCGCCGTCACCTGGTTCAGGTCCACGTCGTGCAGCCACAGCGTCTGGCCGTCGGCGACGATGGTCTGCTCGAACGGCTTCTTGTAGTCGAAGCGGAAGCGGTTCGGGCGCGAGAACTCGAAGGTCCCGGAGGAGGTCTTGCTGCGCGCAGCCTGGCCGTCCTTGCCCGGCGCGGTCACGACCTGCGTGAAACCCGCGCGGCCGCTCTTTGCCGTCTTGACGAAGTTCTCCAGGCTTTCCATGCCTCCCGCCCAGGCAATGTGGCTGCAGGCGAGGATCGACAGTGTTGTGATGAGTTTCTTCATGCTGGGTTGGGTGCGGCCGGCGCGCCGAAGTTCGCAAGCGATGGTTACTCGGTGCGGTTCGGCACCAGGATCTCGCGCTGGCCGGCGCCGCTCATCGCGCTCACCAGGCCGGCCTTCTCCATATCTTCCACCAGCCGCGCGGCCCGGTTGTAACCAATCTTCAGGTGCCTTTGCACCAGCGAGATACTGGCCTTCTTGTTCTTCATGACGACCTCGACGGCCTGGTCGTACATCGGGTCCTTCTCGCCGCCCGCGCCGCCTTCTCCGCCCAGCAGGTCGCCGTCTTCGCCATCCACCGTGCCGCCCTCGAGCAGACCCTCGATGTAGTTGGGCTCGCCGCCCTGCTCCTTCAGATAAGCCACCACACGGTGCACTTCCTCGTCGCTCACGAAGGCGCCGTGGACGCGGATCGGCAGGCCGGTTCCGCTGGGCATGTAGAGCATGTCGCCCATTCCCAGCAGCGCCTCCGCGCCCATCTGGTCGAGGATGGTGCGGCTGTCGATCTTGCTGGAGACCTGGAACGCGATCCGGGTCGGGATGTTGGCCTTGATCAGGCCGGTGATCACGTCGACGCTGGGCCGCTGCGTCGCCAGGATCAGGTGGATGCCGGCGGCGCGCGCCTTCTGCGCCAGCCGTGCGATCAGCTCCTCGATCTTCTTGCCGACCACCATCATCAGGTCGGCGAGCTCGTCGATCACCACCACGATGTGCGGTAGCCGCTCGAGCGGCTCCGGGCTGTCCGGCGTCAGGCTGAACGGGTTGTAGATGAACTGCTCTTTGGCCTTGGCTTCGTCGATCTTGTGGTTGTAGCCGGCGAGATTGCGCACCCCCAGCTTGCTCATGAGCTTGTAGCGCCGCTCCATCTCGCCTACGCACCAGTTCAGGCCATGCGCCGCCTGCCGCATGTCGGTCACGACCGGCGCCAGCAGGTGCGGGATGCCTTCGTAGACCGACATCTCCAGCATCTTCGGGTCGATCATCAGCAGCCGCACGTCGCGCGCTTCGGCCTTGTACAGCAGCGACAGGATCATCGCGTTGATGCCCACCGACTTGCCCGAGCCGGTGGTGCCGGCGACCAGCACGTGCGGCATCCTGGCCAGGTCGGCCACGATTGGCAGGCCCCCGATGTCCTTGCCCAGCCCCATGGTCAGCATCGACTTGGCCTCGTGATAGACCTGCGAGCCCAGGATCTCGGAAAGCCTGATCGACTGCCGTTTGGCGTTTGGCAGTTCCAGCGCCATGTAGTTCTTGCCGGGAATGGTTTCGATCACCCGGATCGAGACCAGGCTCAAGCTGCGCGCGAGGTCCTTGGCCAGGCCCACGATCTGCGAGCCCTTCACGCCGGTTGCGG
>JAQGNJ010000041.1 GCA_028291885.1 Ramlibacter sp.
CGGTGGCCAGGCTGGCGGAGAGCGCGCAGTCCTATGTGGACAACGCCAGCCGCTACGCCCGCGGCCTCAAGAAGATCGCATGAGGACCCGGGTTTGAGCGAGCTCCACAAGTTTCTCTTCGACGGCCTGCCGGTGCGGGGCGCCATCGTGCGCCTCACCGACGCCTGGACCGAGATCCTGGCGCGCCGCAAGGCCAACACCGACAGCGGCGAGTGGGCGCCACCGGTGCGAGAACTGCTCGGGGAAATGGCTGCGGCCGGCGCGCTGATGCAGGCGAACATCAAGTTCAACGGCTCGCTCATCCTGCAGATCTTCGGCGACGGCCCGGTCAAGGTGGCGGTGGCGGAGGTGCAGCATGACCTGAGCCTGCGCACCACGGCCAAGGTCGTGGGCGAGATCCCGGCCGATGCGCGGCTGTCGCAGATGGTCAACATCGGCAACAAGGGCCGCTGCGCGATCACGCTCGATCCCAAGGAGCGCTTTCCGGGCCAGCAGCCCTATCAGGGCGTGGTGCCGCTGTACGGCGACCACGGCGAGAAGCTCGAGAAGCTGAGCGAGGTGCTGGAGCACTACATGCTGCAGTCCGAGCAGCTGGACACGACGCTGGTGCTGGCGGCGGACGACAAGGTCGCCGCCGGGCTGCTGATCCAGCGCCTGCCGCTGGAAGGCGAGGGCAATCTCGCCGGCAGCCTGGTCAGCAAGGCCAACGAGGACGAGATCGGGCTGAACGAGGACTACAACCGGATCTCCATCCTGGCGCGCAGCCTCAAGCGCGAGGAGCTGCTGGAGCTGGACGTGGACACGGTCCTGCGGCGCCTGTTCTGGGAAGAGAAGGTGCTGCGGTTCGAGCCGCAGACGCCGCGCTTCGCCTGCACCTGCAGCCGCGAGCGGGTGGCCAACATGATCCGCAGCCTGGGCCGCGACGAGGCCGAAGGCATCGTCGAGGAACGTGGCGAGATCGAGGTCGGCTGCGATTTCTGCGGCAAGCAGTACCGCTTCGACGCGGTGGATTCGGCCCAGCTGTTCACCGCGCCGGGCGACCAGCCGCCGGTGACGCCCACAGTGCAGTAGCGGCCGGTGCGCCGCGCCGCGGCGTCCCAGCGCGCGGCGTCACCAGCGCGCGCCGAAACTGGCGCGCAGTTCCTCGATCGCGGCGGCATCCAGCGGCTGCAGCGGTCCGGCCGCGATCATCGTCAGGCGCGCTGTCTCCTCGAGTTCTTCCAGCACCGCCATCGCGGCGGCCGCGCTCTCGTGCCAGACGACGGGGCCGAGCCGGTTCAGCATCGCGGCGCGGATCGGCTTGCCGGCCTCGGCGTAGCCGCGGATCAGGGCTGCGACGTCTTCCACCGCCTGCGCCGATCCGGGCCGGTGGTAAGGAACATGCGGCACGCGACCGACCTTCATCACGAAGTACGGTGTGATGGGCGCGAGCAGCTCGGCGTCGCGCGAGGCCAGGCTGAGCGCGACGCAGTACGTGCTGTGGGTGTGCAGCACGCAGCGGGTCGCGGGGTCGTGCCTGCGCGCCTCCTGCACGATGCGCGCATGCAGCGCCAGTGTCTTGCTGGGGCGGTCCCCGCCCGTGTGCACGCCGCCGGCGTCGACCCGCGCGAGCCGCGCCGGGTCGAGAAAGCCCAGGCAGGCGTCGGCCGGCGTGATCAGGAAACCGCCGTCGTCGAGCCGCCAGCTGATGTTGCCGGCTGTGGCGTGCACGTAGCCGCGGTCGAACAGGCTCTTGCCGACGCGGCAGATCTCGTCGCGGGCCTGGACTTCGTTCATTGCAGCAGGCCGAAAGCCCTGGTGAAGAAATCCGCGCCGCCGAAGTTGCCGGATTTGAGCGCGATGTGCAGGCCGTCCCCCGAAGGCAGGACCGCATGGCACCAGGGCACGCCGGGGTCGATCTGCGGCCCGATCTGCATTTGCGTGACGCCGAGCGCCTGGACGCAGGCGCCCGAGGTTTCGCCACCGGCCACCAGGAGCTGGCGCACACCGAGCGTGACCAGGCCCTGGGCGATCGCAGCCAGCGTCGCTTCCATCATCGCGCCCGCCCGTTCCACGCCGAGCCGCGCCTGCACCGCCTTGACCGCGTCCGCACCGGCAGTCGAATAGACCAGCACCGGACCCTGGGGCAGCAGCGGTTCGGCCCAGGCGAGGGCCTGGGCGACGACGTCGGCCCCGCGAGCAACCTGCAGCGGATCGATGGCGAATGCCGGTCCGCCGGCGCGGACGAACTCCCGCACCTGCTGGTTGGTTGCCAGCGAGCAGCTGCCCGAGAGCACGGCCTGGTGCCCGCCGGGGGCAGGCAGGCGGCTCGCGCGCGACGAGGGCTCGATGCCGAAGTTCGCCGGCAGCCCGATGGCGACGCCGGACCCCGCGGTGACCAGAGGCATGTCCTTGAGCGCCGGACCGAGCCGCAACAGGTCGTCGTTGGTGACCGCGTCGACGATGGCGATGCAGACGCCTTGGGCCTTCAGCGCGTCGATGCGTTCGGCGATCGCGTCTGCTCCCCGCGCGACCGTCAGGTGATCGATGAGTCCGACCCGGCCCTTGCACTGGGCCTGCAGCACGCGCACGAGATTGGCGTCCGTCATCGGCGTGAGCGGATGGTTCTGCATGCCAGATTCATCGAGCAGCACGTCGCCGACGAACAGGTGGCCCTTGAAGACGGTGCGCTTGTTGTCCGGGAATGCCGGCGTGGCGATGGTGAAGCGCGTGTGCAGCGCCTCCATCAGCGCCTCGGTGACCGGACCGATGTTGCCCTCGGGCGTGCTGTCGAAGGTGGAGCAGTACTTGAAGTAGATCTGCGAGGCGCCGTTCGCCTGCAGCCAGCGCAGCGCCGCAATGGACTGGTCGATCGCGTCTCGTGCCGGGACGGTCCGGGTCTTGAGCGCGACGACGACGGCGTCGCTGTCGGACTGCAGCGGCCCGGCCGGAACGCCGATCGCCTGGACCACCCGCATCCCGGCGCGCACGAGGTTGTTCGCCAGGTCGGTGGCGCCGGTGAAATCGTCCGCGATGCAGCCCAGCTTCATGGCGGCGATCTTAGTGCGAACAGCTTGTGCTCGCATTGCGGATCGCTGCACTTGTCGCACAGCCACTGCCAGCGCCGCCCAGGCGCTGCGGCGGCGGCTGCCGTGGACGACTCGATCGCCGTGACCGCATTGGCCAACCGTTCCTGTTCCTGTCCGTACACGACCCGGTACGCCACCCCGGCATCGGCCAGCGCCTTGCGGACCAGCGCGTCGACCTGCTCGCGCACCTGCGGTCCGACGCGGTGCAAGCCGTCGGCGACCCAGGGCAGGTCCAGCCCCGTGAGCAGCGTCAGGTCGTAACGGCGCTGGCGCTCCAGTGCGAAGCGGTAAAGCTCGCCGTCCTCGAACAGCATGCCGCTGTAGATCGCCACCATCAGGGCCGTGGTGTCGGCGATCACGATCTCCCCGCGCGCTGCCGCTTCCTCAGCCAGCCGCTCCTGCTCCCGCGCGATCGGCAACTGCTCCCCGGGCCGCGGCTCGCGGCCTTCACGAAGGCACCACTCGCGCAGCAGCTCGGGGACCACGGTCACCGTCTTGCCCTGCTGCCGCAGGTGGGCGGCGAGTTCGCCCGCGAGCCGGGTCTTGCCGGTGCTCTCCGCGCCGAGCAGGGCGATCTTCATGGCTGGCGGGCCCAGCGCCGCCAGCCGGCGACGCACAGGACGATGAACAGCGCGTAGAGGCCGGCGGTGAGCCACAGGCCCTTGTGGCCGTACAGGCCGATGCCGACGACGTCGACCACGATCCAGAGCGCCCAGTTCTCCAGGAACTTGCGCGCCAGCAGGAACTGGGCGACCAGGCTGACCGAGGTCGGGAAGGCATCCCACCAGGGAACGTCGCTGTCGGTGAAGTTCTGGAGGAACAGGCCGGTCGCCGGCCAGAGCAGGGCGCAGGCGACCGCGGTGCGCAACCAGCCCCGCCTCGACAGGCGACAGACGCGCAGACCGGAGCCGTCGGGCCGCGTCCCCCGCAGCCATTGCCACCAGCCCCAGAGCGCCAGGCTCGCCAGCAGCAGGTGCAGCGCGGCGTTTCCGTAGAGGCGACTTTGCCAGAACAGCACGCAGTACATGGACGAGGCCAGGACCGCGAGCGGCCAGCCCCAGTGCACCTGGCGGATGTTGAACAGCACGGTGGCGACGGCCATTGCAACCGCTGCAGGCTCGAGCCAGCTCGTGGCGGTCACGTCACCTGGCGATCTGCACGAAGATCTCGTTGGGCTTGACCATGCCCAGCTCGCCGCGGGCCTTCTCTTCGACCATGTCCAGGCCTTCCTTCAGGTCGCGCACCTCCGAAGCGAGCCGCTCGTTGGCCTGCTGGGCCTGCGCGTTGCGCAGCTTCTGTTCCTGCAGCTTGCGCTGCAGCGAGGCCACGTCGCCGACGCTGCCTCGCCCGAACCACAGCTGCGCATGCACCACCGCCAGCAGCGCGATCAGCAGGGCTGGGAGGACGCGGTTGGCCATGGAGCGGGCTTGGCGCCGGACGGGTCAGCGCAGGTTGTAGAACGCCGAGCGGCCGGGGTACGACGCGATGTCGCCGAGGTCTTCCTCGATGCGCAGCAGCTGGTTGTACTTGGCCATGCGGTCGCTGCGGCTCAGCGAGCCGGTCTTGATCTGGCCGGCGTTGGTGCCGACCGCGATGTCGGCGATGGTGCTGTCCTCGGTCTCGCCCGAGCGGTGGCTGATGACGGCGGTGTAGCCGGCGCGCTTGGCCATCTCGATCGCGGCGAAGGTTTCGGTCAGCGTGCCGATCTGGTTGATCTTGATCAGGATCGAGTTGGCGATGCGCTTCTCGATGCCTTCCTTCAGGATCTTCGTGTTGGTGACGAACAGGTCGTCGCCCACCAGCTGCACCTGCTTGCCCAGCCGCTCGGTCAGCGTCTTCCAGCCGTCCCAGTCGCCCTCGGCCATGCCGTCCTCGATGCTGATGATCGGGTACTTGCCGACCCAGCCGGCCAGCATGTCGGTCCAGGCGCCGGCGTCCAGCGACAGGCCCTCGGCTTCCAGCGCGTACTTGCCGTCCTTGTAGAACTCGCTGGCGGCGCAGTCCAGGCCCAGCGCGATCTGCTCGCCGGGCCGGTAGCCGGCCTTCTCGATCGCCTCCAGGATCATCTGGATCGCGGCCTCGTGGTTGGTCACGTTGGGGGCGAAACCGCCCTCGTCGCCGACCGCGACGCTCATGCCCTTGTCGTGGATGATCTTCTTGAGTGCGTGGAACACCTCGGCCCCGTAGCGGACCGCTTCGCGGAAGCTCGGTGCGCCGACCGGAATGATCATCAGCTCCTGCAGGTCGAGGTTGTTGTTGGCGTGGGCGCCGCCGTTGACCACGTTCATCATCGGCACCGGCATCTGCATGCCGCCCATGCCGCCGAAGTAACGGTACAGCGGCAGGCCCGATTCCTCGGCGGCGGCACGCGCCACCGCCATCGACACGGCGAGCATCGCGTTGGCGCCCAGGCGGCTCTTGTTGTCAGTGCGGTCCAGGTCGATCAGCGTCTTGTCGAGAAAGGCCTGCTCCGTCGCGTCCAGGCCCAGCACGGCCTCCGAGATCTCGGTGTTGATGTGTTCGACGGCCTTGAGCACGCCCTTGCCCAGGTAGCGGCTCATGTCGCCGTCGCGCAGTTCGATCGCTTCGCGCGAGCCGGTCGACGCACCCGAAGGCACGGCGGCGCGGCCCATGGTGCCCGATTCCAGCAGCACGTCGCATTCCACCGTGGGATTGCCGCGCGAGTCCAGGATCTCCCGGCCCACGATGTCAACGATTGCACTCATTCAGGTTTCTCTCTTGTCTTAAGTTGCGAAATCTGTCCGCGTCCGCCGCAGGGCTCGCGCGGGCGCCGGCTTCGACAGGCTCGGCCCGAACGGCCTGGAGCTACACGCCTTCCAGCAGGACCATCCTCATCACGGCGGCGCCTTCGCGGGCCTTGCGGGCGGCGGAGTATTCCGTCGAGTCGTAGAACTTGCGCGCCTGTTCCGCCGAGGGAAACTTGAGCAGGACCACGCGACCGGGATTCCAGTCGCCTTCCAGCACGTCCAGCTTGCCGCCGCGGACGCAGACTTCGGCGCCGTGCGCCTTCATCGCGATGGTGGAGAGGCGCTTGTATTCCTCGTACTGCTGCGGGTTCGTCACATCGACGTTGGCGATGATGTAGGCGCTTGCCATGTCTGTCTCCTTCAGGCGTTGAAGCTGTCTTCCAGGTAGCCGTTCTTCTTGGTCACGCGGTCCAGCGCCAGCAGGGTTTCCAGCAGCGCTTTCATGTGCCTGAGCGGCACGGCGTTGGGACCGTCCGACAGGGCCTTGGCCGGGTCCGGGTGCGTTTCCATGAACAGGCCGGCGATGCCGACAGCCACCGCGGCGCGGGCCAGCACCGGCACCATCTCGCGCTGGCCGCCCGAGCTCGTGCCCTGGCCGCCGGGCAGCTGCACCGAATGGGTGGCGTCGAAGACGACGGGTGCGCCGGTCTCGCGCATGATCGCCAGCGAGCGCATGTCCGAGACCAGGTTGTTGTAGCCGAAGCTGGCGCCTCTTTCGCAGGCCATGAAGCTGTCTTCCGGCAGGCCCTTTTCCCTGGCCGCGGCGCGCGCCTTGTCGATCACGTTCTTCATGTCGCCCGGCGCGAGGAACTGGCCCTTCTTGATGTTCACCGGCTTGCCCGACTGGGCGACGGCGCGGATGAAGTCGGTCTGCCGGCACAGGAAAGCCGGCGTCTGCAGCACGTCGACCACCTTGGCGACCGCGTCGATCTCGTTCTCGCTGTGGACGTCGGTGATGATCGGCAGGCCCAGGTCCTTCTTGACCTTGGCGAGGATCTCCAGGCCGCGCTCCATGCCGGGCCCGCGGAAGCTGGTGCCCGAGGAGCGATTGGCCTTGTCGTAGCTGCTCTTGAAGATGAAGGGGATGCCGAGGCTGGAGGTGATTTCCTTGAGCACGCCCGCCGTGTCCATCTGCAGCTGCTCGGACTCGACGACGCAAGGGCCGGCGATCAGGAAGAACGGCTGGTCCAGCCCGATGTCGAAGCCGCAAAGCTTCATGCGACGACCTTCAGCGGCTTGGCCGCCTGCGTCACCGGCGCGGTTCCGGCCAGGCGCGCCGTCTGGTGTTCGACCGCCGACCTGATGAACGAGTTGAACAGCGGATGGCCGTCCCAGGGCGTGGACTTGAATTCGGGGTGGAACTGCACGCCCATGAACCACGGGTGCACGTCCTGCGGCAGCTCGACGATCTCGGTGAGGTGCTCGTCCTGCGTCAGGGCGGAGATCACCAGGCCGGCCTTGCGCAGCTGGTCCAGGTAGTTCACGTTGGCCTCGTAGCGGTGCCGGTGACGCTCGTTGACCACGTCGCCGTAGATCTTGTGCGCCAGCGTGCCCGGCGCGACGTCCGAGCTTTGCGCGCCCAGGCGCATGGTGCCGCCCAGGTCCGAGTTGTGGTCGCGGGTCTTGACCGTGCCGTCGGCGTCCTTCCACTCGGTGATCAGCGCGATCACCGGGTGCGGCGTCGCCGGTTCGAACTCCGTGCTGTTGGCGTCCTTGAGGCCGGCGACGTCGCGCGCGTATTCGATGGTGGCGACCTGCATGCCCAGGCAGATGCCCAGGTAGGGCACCTTGTGCTCGCGGGCGAAGCGGGCCGCGCCGATCTTGCCTTCGATGCCGCGCTTGCCGAAGCCGCCGGGCACCAGCACGGCGTCGTATTTGGCGAGCTGTTCCACGGTCTCGGGCGTGATGGTTTCGGAGTCGAGGTAGTCGATCTTCACCCGCACATGGTTTTTCATGCCGGCGTGGCGCAGCGCCTCGTTGAGCGACTTGTAGCTGTCCGACAGGTCGACGTACTTGCCGACCATGGCGATGTTCACCTCGCCCTGCGGGTTCTCGGTCTCGTGGACCAGCGCGTCCCAGCGCTTGAGGTTGGCCGGCGGGGTGTTCAGGCGCAGCTTGTCGCAGATCAGGCCGTCCAGGCCCTGCTCGTGCAGCATGCGCGGCACCTTGTAGATCGTGTTCACGTCCCACATGGAGATCACGCCCCACTCGGGCACGTTGGTGAACAGCGAGATCTTGGCGCGCTCGTCTTCCGGGATGGCGCGGTCCGCGCGGCACAGCAGGGCGTCGGCGGAGATGCCGATCTCGCGCAGCTTTTGCACCGTGTGCTGGGTCGGCTTGGTCTTGAGCTCGCCGGCGGCGGCGATCCACGGCACGTAGGTGAGGTGGACGAAGGCCGTGTTGTTGGGGCCCATGCGCAGGCTCATCTGCCGCACGGCCTCCAGGAAGGGCAGGGACTCGATGTCGCCCACGGTGCCGCCGATCTCGACGATCGCCACGTCGGCCGCGTCGGGCTCGCCCAGGCGGGCGCCGCGCTTGATGTATTCCTGGATCTCGTTGGTGATGTGGGGGATCACCTGCACCGTCTTGCCCAGGTAGTCGCCGCGGCGCTCCTTTTCCAGCACCGACTGGTAGATCCGGCCGGTGGTGAAGTTGTTCACCTTGCCCATGCGGGTGGTGATGAAGCGCTCGTAGTGGCCCAGGTCCAGGTCGGTCTCGGCGCCGTCGTCGGTGACGAACACCTCGCCGTGCTGGAAGGGGGACATGGTGCCCGGATCGACGTTGATGTACGGATCGAGCTTGATGAGGGTGATCTTGAGGCCCCGCGATTCGAGAATCGCAGCTAAGGAGGCTGAGGCGATTCCCTTGCCGAGGGAGGACACCACACCGCCGGTGACGAAGACGAATTTGGTCATGTCAGGTCGGAAGTCGCGGCTTCCGGGAGGTGGTAAAGCGAAATTATACGGGGACGGGAAGGGGAAGCAGGGAACGGGGACAAGGACGCAGAAGAAGCAGAGGTTTCGCAGAAGACGCAGAAAAGCCAGAAAGCAAGTTGAACATTTTCGATTTGTCTTCTTCTGCGTGTTCTGCGTCGCTTCTGCGAGTTCTGCGTCCGGCTGTCCGATCCTGCATTTGCTACATTGCGCGCATGAATGACCTTGCGGGCAAACACATCGTGCTTGGATTGACGGGCGGGATCGCCTGCTACAAGTCGGCGGAGCTGTGCCGCGCGCTGATCAAGGAAGGCGCGACGGTGCAGGTCGTGATGACCGAGGCCGCGGAGCAGTTCATCACGGCCGTGACCATGCAGGCGCTGTCGGGCCGCACGGTGTACGGGTCGCAATGGGATGCGCGCGAGCCCAACAACATGCCGCACATCAACCTCTCGCGAGAAGCCGACGCCATCCTGATCGCGCCGTGCAGCGCCGACTTCATGGCCAAGCTGGTGCACGGACGCGCCGACGAGCTTCTCAGCCTGATGTGCCTGGCGCGGCCGATCGCGAAGGTGCCGCTGCTGCTGGCGCCGGCGATGAACCGCGAGATGTGGGCCCATCCGGCGACCCAGCGCAACATGGCGCAACTGGCCGCCGACGGCGCTCACATCCTGGGCGTCGGCTCGGGCTTCCAGGCCTGCGGCGAGACCGGCGACGGCCGCATGCTGGAACCGGCGCAACTGCTGGAAGACGTCGTCGCGTTCTTCCAGCCCAAATCGCTGGCGGGCCGGCAGGTGCTGATCACGGCCGGCCCCACCTTCGAGGCCATGGACCCGATCCGCGGCATCACCAACCACTCGTCCGGCAAGATGGGCTTTGCGATCGCGCGTGCCGCGCGGGAGGCCGGCGCCGACGTGACCCTGGTGGCCGGGCCGGTTTCGCTCGCGACGCCGCGCGGCGTGCGCCGCATCGACGTGAAGTCGGCGCGGCAGATGATGGACGCGACGCTGGCCGAAGCGCCGCGGGCCGATGTCTTCGTCGCAACGGCGGCGGTCGCCGACTGGCGGCCCGCGCAGAGCAGCGACGAGAAGATCAAGAAGGACGGCTCGGGCCAGCCGCCGGTGCTGCGCTTCACCGAGAACCCCGACATCCTGCTGGCCGTGGCGCAAGGCGAGCGGGCCCGCAGCGGCGCGCTGTTCTGCGTCGGCTTCGCGGCCGAGAGCCACGACCTGGTCGCGCATGCGCAGGCCAAGCGGGCGCGCAAGGGCATTCCGCTGCTGGTCGGCAACATCGGGCCGCTCACCTTCGGCCAGGACGACAACCAGATGCTGCTGGTCGACGAGCACGGCGTGCGGGAGCTGCCGCGCGCGTCCAAGATCAGCCTGGCGCGGACCCTGGTCGCCGAGATCGCGCGCCGCATGCCCATGCCTTCCCGAACCTCATCCAACCCCAACCCATGAACATCGACGTCAAAGTGCTGGACCCGCGGATGGCGGACCAGTTGCCCGCCTACGCGACGCCCGGCAGCGCCGGCCTGGACCTGCGGGCCTGCATCGAGCAGCCGCTGACGCTGGAGGCCAACGCCTGGCGGCTGGTTCCGACGGGCATCGCGATCTATCTGAAGGACCCGGGCTATGCGGCGCTGGTCCTGCCGCGGTCGGGACTAGGCCACAAGCACGGGATCGTGCTGGGCAACCTGGTCGGCCTGATCGACAGCGACTACCAGGGCCAGTTGATGGTCAGCGCCTGGAACCGCAGCGACGTGCCCTTCACCTTGCAGCCGATGGAGCGGCTGGCGCAGCTGGTGATCGTTCCTGTGGTACAGGCGAAGTTCAACGTGGTCAGCGAGTTTCCGGTCAGCCAGCGCGGAGAGGGCGGCTACGGTTCGACCGGCAAAGCCTGAGCCGGCCTCTCCTACAGCGGTCGTCCCCCGCTCCTACATGGATCCGGGCGATTGCCCGCTCCACAGCTCGACCGGGCGGGTCTTCAATGGGTGAACGCGGTGGCGCAAGGGCGTCCACCAATGTTCAACAAATATCTGGAGAATTCCCATGCGCACACGCATCGCTTCGATCGCATCCGTCACCGCTCTTGCCGCCATGCTGGCCGCCTGCGGAACCGTCGATCCCTACGGCCGGAACAACTACCCGGTCAGTTCGACCAGCACCACGTATCCGGCCGGCACCTATCCGGCGGGCACGTATTCCACCGCGACGGCCAATGTCGTCGAATTCGGCCGCATCTCGAACATCGAGCTGGTGCAGGCACCCTCGGGCGCCAGCAGCAGCGGCAGCACCACGGCTGGCACGCTGATCGGCGGCGCTGTCGGCGCGGTGCTGGGCAACCAGATCGGCAGCGGCAACGGCCGCACGGCGGCGACCGTGCTGGGCGCGGTGGGCGGCGCGGTGGTCGGCAACCAGATCGCCAAGAACCGTGACGGCAGCTACAACAGCCCGACCGGCGCGGTCTATCGCGTGAGCGTGCAGACCGACAACGGCCAGTGGCGTTCGTACGACGTCAGCGCCACCGGCGACCTGCGCGTGGGCGACCGGGTGCGGATCGAGAACAACGTCCTGTACCGCTCGTAATCCCAGGCTCAGTGCAGCAGCCCGCTCCCCGGAGCTTGCGGCTGCACCGTGAAGAAGCTGGTGCCGGTGGAGCCGCGGCCGATTTCCTCTTCGGTGGCTTCCCGCACGGCTTCGACCTTCAAGGCCAGCCGGATCGCGATGCCGGCGAGCGGGTGGTTGCCATCGAGCACCACGTGCTCGGGGTAGATCTCGGTGACGGTGTACAGCACGTCGCGCGGTGCATCCGCGCTGCCTCCGGGCGGCATGCCCTCGAAGGTCATGCCCTCGTCCAGCAAGTCGGGGAACAGCTCGCGCCCCTCGAGAAAAACCAGCTGCTCGTTGTAGTCGCCGAAGGCTTCTTCGGGCTCGAGGTGCAGGTCGATCCGGTCGCCTGCTTCGTGCCCTTGCAGGGCCTCCTCGATGCGAGGCAGCAGGTCCTTGCCGCCGACCAGGAACTCCACCGGGTCGGTGAGTTCATCCAGCATTTCGCCGAGGGTGTCCTTGAGGGTCCAGGTCAGCGAGACCACGCATTGGGGTGTGATTTCCATAGGAGAATTGTCGCACCTTGCCTTCAGACATCACACAAGCCCTAGCCCTTCTCGGCGGACTCAGTCCGCAGCGTTTCATGCAGCGTCACTGGCAGAAGAAACCCCTGCTGGTGCGAGGGGCCATCCCCGATCTCCAGCCCCTGTTGAGCCGCGCCGAGCTGTTCCAGATGGCCTCTCGCGACGAGGTCGAGTCGCGCCTGGTCGTGCACAGCGGCAAGCGCTGGAGCATGCGGCGCGGACCCTTGCCGCGTCGCGCCCTGCCGCCCTTGTCGCAGCGCGACTGGACCTTGCTGGTTCAGGGCGTGGACCTGCACGACAACGGGGCACGTCGCCTGCTGTCGCTCTTTCGCTTCGTTCCGGAGGCGCGGCTCGACGACCTGATGATCAGCTGGGCCGCGGACGGCGGAGGCGTCGGTCCGCACTTCGACAGCTATGACGTGTTCTTGCTGCAGGCGCAGGGCCGGCGCCGCTGGCGCATCGGCCGGCAGAAGGACCTGACGCTGCAGGACGACGTGCCGCTCAAGATCCTGGCGAACTTCGAGCCCGAGGAGGAATACCTGCTCGAGCCCGGCGACATGCTCTACCTGCCGCCGCGCTACGCCCACGACGGGATCGCCGAAGGCGAATGCCAGACCTACTCGATCGGCTTTCGGGCGCCGGCGCGCGGCGAACTCGCCCGGGAATTGCTGCAGCGCCTGGCGGAAGACGCGGACGAACTGGCGGGCACGGCGCTGTACCGCGACGCCGGCGCGCCGGCCGTCGAGGCGCCCGGCGCGATTCCCGCCGAGCTGCAACGCTTTGCCGGCGAGGCGCTGCGCGATGCACTGAAGGATCCGTCGGCGCTGAACCGCGCGCTCGGCGAGTACCTGACCGAACCCAAAGCCAGCGTCTGGTTCGACGCCGGCGATGCCCCCGGCCTGCTGGGCGCCGTGACGCTGGACCGCCGCAGCCGCATGATGCACGACGGGCAGCACGTGTTCCTCAACGGCGAGAGCTGGCGCGCGGCGGGACGGGACGCGGTGCTGATGCGGCGGCTGGCCGACCGGCGCGAACTGGCGGCGACCGAGGTCGCTCGCGCCAGCCAGGGCGCGCTCGAGCTGCTCAGGGATTGGTGTGAAGCCGGGTGGTTGCACCCGGGACAGGAGGATCGTGATGGATGAAGAGCAAGCGCAGGCCGCGCCGCTTCCGTCCGGGCGGTTTGCGGGGCGGGACGCCTTCCAGCAATTGATCCGCGACGCCCTCGCATCCGCGGCCCGGGAAGGCTGGCGCGAGCTGATCCTGAGCGACGCGGATTTTGCCGACTGGCCGCTCGGCGAGCGCGCCGTGTCCGAGTCGCTGCGGGCGTGGTCCGCATCCGGGCGCCGCTGCACCCTGCTGGCCTGCCGCTACGACCAGGTTTCGATCCGCCACGCGCGCTTCGTGACCTGGCGCCGGGCCTGGTCGCACATCATCGAGGCCCGGGCCTGCACGTCGGCCGACCCGCTGGAGTTGCCGAGCGCGATCTGGAGTCCGGGATGGGTGATGCAGCGCCTCGATGCTGAGCGCTGCAACGGCTACAGCGGCGCCGAACCCGAGCGGCGCCTGCTGCTCAAGGAGAGCCTGCAGGAGTGGCTCGCACGCAGCGGTCCGGCCTTCCCGGCGACGACGCTCGGGCTGTAAAGCCTAGGGTTTGCTCGGGTGCAGTTAACAAACGACATATAATTGAAGGCTGAGCAAGGAGCTCGAGTGCCTTGGTCAGTCCCATCCTGCCATTCCGGCTGATGCGACGATTTCCGGAAATTGTCCACTCCTAAAAGGAAACCTGAAATGAAGAAATCGCTAGTCCTGGCGACCCTGTTCGCAGCCGTGGCCCTGGCCGCCTGCAGCAAGACCGAAGCCCCGGCACCCGCACCGGCACCTGCTCCGGCCCCCACCATCGTCGTTCCGCCGGCACCGGCTCCCGCTGCAGCTCCCGCCGATGCTGGCGCCGCTGCCGCTGCCGGCGCCGCCAGCGCTGCTGCCGGTTCCGCCGCAGCCGCTTCCGGCTCCGCCGACGCTGCTGCCAAGGCCGCGACCGACGCTGCCTCCGCCGCCAAGAAGTAAGCCTTCTTGCGCCACGAAAAAGCCGCCCTCGGGCGGCTTTTTCGCTTTGTGGCCGGGTGCCGTGACTTTTCTTACACAGCAGCCCGCCGGTGAGAAATGAAACCAACGGAAACTACTTGTTACTAAATGCTTTTTTGGGTATTGTGGCCCATGCCTTGCGAAGAAGCAGAACTCTCGACCGAGTTCGTCCCGACCGAAGCGGCGCCCCTGGCGTCGGGGTTCGGCGCTTCCGCGCTCGATCCGGACGACGGCCGGAGCAGCCAGTGGCCCACGACCACGGTCGCCACCTTCCTCTACGCCCGCCTCCACAATTTTGCCGCGGCCTGCCAGGCCATGTCGGCGACCGAACTGACGTCCTTCGTCAACGACGTTCGGCATGTGCTGTCCGATGTCATCACCAAGCTGGGCGGTGAGATCGCCCAGCGCCGCCCGGATTCGGTCCTCGCCGTCTTTTCCAACGCGCCGGACGCCAGGAAGCCGGACCACGCGCAACGCGGCCTGCACGCCGCCATCCTGGTCGTGCACGAGGCGGTGCAGCTGGCCAACCGGGTCGCGGCGCAGCCCCATCTGGCCGAGCTGCCACCCCTGACCCTGGCCGTTGGGGTCCACCTGGGCGCCGCCGAAGTGGCGCCGCGGACCACCGGCGCCAAGGGCATGGTCCATGCGCTGGGCGAAGCCGTCGAACTCGCGCGGCTGCTCGAAGTGACAGCCACCGACCTGCACTGGAGCATCGCGACCTCCGCCGCGACCAACCTGGCCGCCGCCGGCCGCGCCGAGAAGGGCCGCATCGGCTCGCTCGGCCTGCCCGACGACAGCTTCATCGACATCGTCGAGATCACCGGCCTGCTTCCCCGCAAGGGTTCGCGCACGCCGCCCCGGATGTTCGAACTGCTGCGGGAAGCGATCGCCGCCAACCAGCAGTGGCGCAAACGTTCGACCGGCGGGGCCTCCACCACGAGCCCCCCGGCGCCGGCCCATCCGGGCAGCCACCTGCTGGTGGAGGGCTACCGGGTGCTGCGCAAGATCGGCGAGGGCGGCATGGCGTCGATCTTCCTGGCCGACGCCGGCGACGGCGGGCCGCCACAGGTGCTGAAGGTGATGCGGATGGACAAGGACGCCGACACCGACGTCCTGCAGCGCTTCATCCAGGAATTCGCCCTGCTGGCGCAGGTGAAGCATCCCAACGTGGCCCACATCTTCCGGCAGGATTTTTCGCTCGGCCATGCGTACATCGCGATGGAATACTTTCCGGCGGGCGACCTGGCGGTGCGCCTGAGCCGGCCCCTGGACCCGCGCACCGCGATCGATTACCTCAAGCAGACGGCGGCCGGCCTCGGCGCGATCCACAGCGTCGGCATCGTGCACCGCGACCTCAAGCCCGACAACCTGATGCTGCGGCAGGACGGCAGCCTCGCGCTGGCGGACTTCGGGGTCGCCAAGCAGGTGTCGATGCTCATCACCGACACCGGCGACGGCGACATCGTCGGCACGCCTTATTACCTCAGCCCGGAGCAGGCGCTGGGGCAGCAGGTGGACGCGCGCTGCGACCTCTACAGCCTGGGCGTCCTGACCTTCGAGATGCTGACCGGCGGCAAGCCGTACCATGCCGCGAGCGCGCAGGACCTGCTGAACAAGCACGTCAACGATCCCGTGCCGGTGCTGCCTGCGCAGCACGAGCACCTGCAGCCTGTGCTGAACCGGATGATGGCCAAGGACCGCGAACAGCGTTATCCCTCGGCCCAGGCCCTGCTGGACGACCTGGCGCAACGCGGAATCTGACAATGACGCCCGCGCTATCCTCGTCGGCCCGCCATCCCGGCCACGGCAATCCGCGCCGCGGCCAGGCCATCGGCCGGCATGGCGACGACGCCCTGGCGGCGCCCTGCATCGACGGCTACCGGCTCAAGCGCCGGATCGGCGCGGGCCGCATGGCCATCGCCTGGCTGGCCGAAGACGTCGCCCGCGGTGGCGAGGTGGTGCTCAAGGTGCTGCGCCGCGAACATGCGCGGGGCGGTCCTTCGTTCATGCAGGAATTCGCCGTTCCGTTCGCCCTCGACAGCCGCCACGTGGTCCGCGTGGACGGGCAGTTCGGCGGCGCCGGGCACGCGGCGATCGCCATGGAATATCTGGGCGGTGGGGACCTCGGCGCGCTGATCCGTCGCGGCCTGAGTGGCGATGCCGCGCTGTCGCTGCTGCGCCAGGCCGCACTGGCGCTGGACGCGACGCACCGGCACGGCTTCGCCCACGGCGACGTCAAGCCGGCCAACCTGCTGCTGCGGGCCTCGGGCGAACTGGTCCTGGTCGATTTCGGCCTGGCAAGGCCGCTGGGCACTGTCCATGCACCTTCGCAGCCGGGAATCGTCGTCGGTACGCCCCGTTATGCGGCGCCGGAACTGTCACAGGCCGGGCCGGTGACCGCGGCGGCCGACGTCTACAGCCTGGGAGCGGTCTTGCACGAAATGCTTTGCGGCAAGCCGCCGTTTCCCGGCGACACCGTGATGGAAGTGGTCTGCCAGCACCTGGTTGCGCCGGTGCCGAGGCTCCCGGCCGGGCTTGCCCGGTTCCAGCCGCTGGTCGACGCGATGCTGGCCAAGCAGCCAGGCGAGCGGCCCCGCGACGGACAGGCGGTCCTCGACCGGATCGATCTCATGCAGGATGCGGCGTCGCCGTATCCTGGGCCAATCGGCGCAAGGAAGTAGGTGTCAAACGTGAGCATGAACGAACAATTTATGGTGGATGTGATCGGCTTCAACCCGGTCGAACGTTCCATGCTGGCCAGCATTTTTGCGCTGGCTGCAAGGCGCGACCCGGGCTTTGCCCAGTACGAAAAGAGCGCCGGCGGTTCGCCCGACCTCTACCTCGTCGACATCGACAACCCGGAGGCGGCCAGGGAGTTCCAGGCGCTGAGCAAGCTCGCCAGCCTGCCCGCCGTCCTGATCGGGACGGCGCAGGCCGCAGCGACCCAGACAGTGCTCGCGCGACCGGTGCAGTGGGCCCGGCTGCTGCAGGCGCTGGAGGCGACTGCGCTTGCGGCGGAGCCCGGCGGCGTCGCCGCGGATGTGCGCGAGGACGCGACCCTGCCCCTGGGTCGCAGCCACGCGGGCGCGCTCGCGGGCCGGTCCTCGACGGCCGAGCCCTCGATCCCGGACCAGGCTGCCAAGCGGCGGGCGCTCGGCGACAAGGTGCTGGTGGTGGACGACAACGCCACGGTGCGGCTGTTCATGAAAGCCAAGCTCGCGCCTTTCGGCTTCGAGGTCGACTATGCGGAAACCGGCGAAGAGGCGGTGGGCCTGACCGGCACCCGCGAATACGCCTGCGTCTTTCTCGACGTGGTGCTGCCGGGCATCGACGGCTACCAGGTCTGCAAGCTGATCAAGTCCAACAAGCAGGCGATCAAGAAAACCGCGGTGGTGATGCTCACCAGCCGCAGCTCGCCGTTCGACAAGCTGCGCGGCTCGCTGGCCGGCTGCGACGAATACCTGACCAAGCCGCTCGACGAGGACCGCCTGCTCGAGACGATCGCCCAGTTCATCCCCAGCACCCGCAAACGCGACAAGACAAAACCAGCAACAGGTGAGAAAAAATGAGCAAATCGATTCTCGTTGTCGACGACACGCGTTCCATGCGGAAGATGGTCGCCGCGGTGCTGCAGGGCGCCGGTTACGAAGTGGCGGAAGCCGGTGACGGCGTGGAAGCGCTGGAACTCGCCCGCGAGCGGGTCTTCGACCTGGTCGTGACCGACCACAACATGCCGCGCATGGACGGCGTCACGCTGGTGCGCGAACTGCGCTGCCTGCCCAATTACGACCCGGTCGCGCTGATCGTGCTGTCCACCGAGGTCAGCCCCGAGCTCAAGCAGAAGGGCCGCGATGCCGGTGCGAGCGGATGGATGGCCAAGCCCTTCGATCCGCAGCGCATGCTCGAAATCGTCGGCAAGTTCATCTAGCCCGGGAGCCAATGATGTCGCAGCTATCCAGCGCCCTCGGCGATGCGGACGCCTTCAGGGAGATCTTCTTCGAGGAAACCCAGGAGCACCTGGCCAACGTCGAATCGATCCTGCTGCGCCTGGACACCGACGCCCCCTACCCGGACGACCTGAACGCGATCTTCCGTGCCGTGCACTCGATCAAGGGCAGCGCCGGCATGCTGGGCTGCACCGACATGGCGGCGCTCACGCACCTGCAGGAGAACCTGCTGGACCTGCTGCGCAAGGGCGAGCGGCCGATCGGCAAGGGCGACATCGACGCCATGCTCAAGGCCGGCGACACGGTCCGCTCCCAGGTCCTGCACCACCGCGGCCTGCTGAACGCGCCGCCGGACAGCTCGCAGGTCGAGGCCATGATGCTGGCGCGGGTGTCCCTTCCTTCGACCGATGCTCCCGGTTCGGTCGCCGGAACGGTGGTCCGCAGCTTCCGCGTCTGCCTGGCGCCGCTTGCGCAAGCGATCGACGCCGCCGAACTGGACATGATGCTGCAGGGGCTCGGCGAGATGGGCGCGGTGGAGAACACCGTGGTCGACAACGTCGCGGGCGGCTCCGTGCGCTTCGACGTCAGCCTGCAAGGCGCGGCTGCCGACCTGCAAAGCGTGCTGTCGCTGGTCGTCGCGCCGGAGCAGGTCACGATCGAGACCATCGTCGACGAGGCGGCCAACGAGGTCGCCCCGGCCGCCCGCGCGACGCCCAAGGCGGCTGCTGCCGCCCCGAGCACGCCCGCCGTTCCTCGTGGACCGGCCCCGCTGCACGACGACGACGAATTCTTTGTCGATCCCGCCCAGTTCCGCCTGCGGGCAAAGCCGGCGGAGCCGGTGCGCGCCGCCGCTGTCTCCCCGGTTGAAAAGCGGGCCCCGGAAATCGCGTCGCCGGTGGACCTGTTCGTCACTCCCGAGGAATTGAAGAAGGAGCGGGCCAAGCCGGCGCCGGCCGAGGCAGTGGACGCCGCCGAATTCCACGCCGGCGGAACTGCCGTCGACGGTGGGCGCCGCGGCGCCGAACAGCAGCCCCATGCCGGCGCATCGGACGCCACCTTCATCCGGGTCGCGACCGAGAAGGTCGACCTGCTGGTCAACCTGGTGGGCGAACTGGTGATCACCGAGGCGATGCTCGCGCGCCAGGGCGCGCTGTCCGACGTGACCACGAGCGGGCAATACGGCAGCAACAGCGGCCTGGCCGACCTGTCGCGCCACACCCGCAACCTCCAGGAAGCGGTGCTTGCCATCCGCATGCTGCCGATCTCGAACGTCTTCTCCCGCTTTCCGCGGCTGGTGCGGGAGCTGTCCTCCAGGCTCGGCAAGCGCGTCGAGCTGCGGATGTCGGGAGAGACCACCGAACTCGATCGTGGCCTGATCGAAAAGATCTCCGACCCGCTGACGCACCTGGTGCGCAACGCGGTCGACCACGGGCTGGAAACGCCCGAAGCGCGGCTCGCGGCGGGCAAGCCCGCCGTCGGCGTCATCAACCTGCGCGCCAGCCAGCGCGGCGGCAACATCGTGATCGAGGTGAGCGACGACGGCCGCGGCCTGGACAGCAGCCGCATCCGGGCCCGCGCCGCCGAACGCGGCATGGTGGTTGCGCCCGATGCGACCGACGAAGAAGTCTGGCCGCTGATCTTCGAAGCCGGGTTCTCCACAGCCGAGGAAGTGACCGACGTGTCCGGCCGCGGCGTAGGCATGGACGTGGTCAAGCGCAACATCCAGTCGCTGGGCGGAACGATCGACCTGTTCTCGACGCCCGGCCAGGGCTTGCGGGTCACCGTCAGCGTCCCGCTGACGCTCGCCATCATGGAGGCGATGACCGTTTCCGTCGCCGGCGAAATCTATGTCCTGCCGCTGGCCTGCGTGGTGGAGTCGCGCAGCGTCGAGGCGGACGAGATCCATACGCTGCCGGGGCAGGGCGACACGCTGCGGGTGCGCGACGAGTACCTGCCCGTGCTGCAGCTGGCCAAGCTGTTCCCGCCCCGGGCGGGCGCGACCGGGAGAGCGGGAATCGCGGTGATCGTCGAAACCGACGGCTGCGACGCGGCGCTGCTGGTGGACGAACTGGTGGGCCAGCAGCAGGTGGTCGTCAAGAGCCTCGAGACCAACTTCCGCAAGGTGCCCGGGCTGGCGGGCGCGACGGTGATGGGCGACGGCTCGGTCGCGCTGATCCTGGACGTCGGCCACCTGGTGCGCCTGGCGGGGCGCGAAGGCGCGATGCTCCTGTAGTCCGCGGGCAAGGCCGGGTCAGAAGCCCTGCGGCATCAGCGGCGCCGGCGCCGTCACGTCGCTTTCCTGCTCGTGTTCGCGCTTGCGCAGCCTGCGCGCGATCGCCAGCGCCGCCGCCGGTGCGCCGGCCCGCCCGGCGTTCCCGCCCGGCCTGGCGCCGGTGAGGGTCGCGGCGCGCAAGGCCTGCTTCCTGTCATGCGTCACCGCACCGACGATCCGCAGGCCGGCCAGGTCCCGTGCCAGGACGGCCTCGGGCAGGCCGGTGCGGCGCCCGAGTTCGGCGAAGGTGACCGGGCCCTGCGCCACCTCGCGCACGATCATCAGGTGCGAATCGCGGAACAGGCGCTGCGGCAGTTGCGGCGCCCGGCACCAGTAGATCGGTCCCGAGCGGAAGTAGGACGGCAGCAGCTCGCGGCTGGTCCGCATCGCGTATTCCCAGAGCACCTGGCCGACCCCCGCGTGCACGAAGTGGCCCGGGATCTCGTCGGCCAGGCCCGGGCGCTTGGACCAGAGCGCGGTCTCGAGATGGAACGGGTCGGCGATCGGCAGCACGCCGACCCCGCTGCGCCGGCTGATGATCGCCACGAGCCGGCCATCGACCGTCACGTGCCAGACGGTGGCGCTGAGATCCAGGCGCATCTGCACGATGCGCGACGCCAGGCAGAACCTGACCGCCATCGGCCGCAGCCATCCCTCGAATTTCTCCAGCATCGCGCGGGTGCTGGCGGGAGACGCCATGTCGAAGGTGCTGGGGTTGCCCAGGTCCGCCGCCAGTGGCAGGGTGAAAGCCAGCGGGCGGTTGGACTCGTCGGGATCGAGGCGGACAGGCTGTCCGCCGGGCGTGGTGGACGCGATCTGCAGGCTTGCGTCCGGCAGCACAGCCGACCGCGAGCCGTTGACGCAGACCGCATCGGCGTCTTCGAGCGCCGACACCCGCCAGCGCAGCCGCGTGCGCAGCATCACGAGCGCGGTTTCGAACAGGGCCTGCTGCGCCGGATTGAACCCCACCAGCCCGAGGCGGAGCACCGGAAATTCTGGGGGAAGTTTGTCCATCGGTACCGGCATCGCGTTCACAAAAAGTTACGCGAAGATACACTGTTTCAGCTGAAAAGGGATGCGGGATCACGCCAATCGCGGCGCCGCAGGCAGTAATTCACTCCCAGGCCAGGTTTGGTGACCGAACGGATCGCCGTGCAGCATGCATGTGCAGTGCCCGAATTCACACAACCCACGGCTAAATCGGATGTAACAAATATTAACTATTGCAACAAATGAACTGGCATGGCATTCTGGCCGCTCTTGTTTTGAAGGCATCCGAGCCTTAAGGAGCGACTATGCAACAGAATGTACACGCACCGTCCCAGGGTTCGCGCTCCAGGAAGGTCGCCGAGATCGACGCCAGCGAGTTCCTGACCTTCCGCCTCGGTTCGGAAAGCTATGGCATCGAGATCCTGAAAGTGCAGGAAATCCGCGGTTACGAAACCCCGACGGCGATCGCCAACGCGCCGGACTTCATCAAGGGCGTGATCAACCTGCGCGGCGTCATCGTCCCCATCCTGGACCTGCGCATCAAGTTCCGCCTGGAGCAGGCCAGCTACGACGAGTTCACCGTCGCGATCATCCTGAACGTCGCCGGCCGCGTCGTCGGCGTGGTGGTGGACTCCGTTTCCGACGTCCTGACCCTGGCGACCGAGTCGATCCGCGCCACGCCGGAATTCGCCTCGTCCACCTTCGACACCAAGTACATCACCGGCCTGGCCACGGTGGACGAGCGGATGCTCATCCTGCTGGACATCGAAAAACTCATGACGGGCGCCGACATGGCCCTGGTGGATGCAGCCGTCCACTGATCCGCGGCCCCGTGCCCTTTTCTGAATTCGCGTAAGACCCGACGATGTTCGCCAAGCTCAGACTCCCGCACAAGCTGCTGGTCCTGATCAGCCTGCTGATTGCCGCGCTGGCTGCGGCGTGCGGTTTCGGCGTGTACGAGTTGCAGGCCTCGCAGGCCCAGGCGGCGAGCCATCTGCAGTTGGAGCGTGACGTCCTGTCGGCCGTTTTCCTGGCGCGATCGGCGAATGCATCGTTCAAGCTGCAGGTGCTCGACTTGAAGAATGCCCTGTTGCGCGCAGCGGACCCGAAGGACCAGGACCGGCTGCTGGCGGATTTCGTGCGTCGCGGCGAGATCGTCCGCAAGGACCTGGACCAAGCGAGGGGGTCGATCACCAGGCTTGGGCTGAGCACCACCGCGATCGACGACGCCATCCGGCTGCACGCCGGCGCCATGCAGCAGTCCGGCGCGGAATTGAAAAACCCCGACGGCGGCAAGCCCGAGGCGATCCCCGCGCTCGAAGCGCTGCTCGATCCGCAGGCCAGCCAGTTCGACGCAAGGATCGAAGCCGCCGTCGCCGCGCTGGAAAAGCAGCGGCAGGACGAGGCATCCCGGCTCACCGGGGCGACGGCCGCCGACACACAGCGCATGGCCGTCGCCTTTGCGCTGCTGATCGTGCTCGCGGTGGTCCTGGGCACCGCGGGCGGCATTTCGACCCAGCAAGGCGTCGTCCTCCCGGTTCGAAGCGCGGCGAGCGCGGCGCGGCGGCTTGCCGATGGCGACCTGACCACCAACGTCGAGGTGGTCGGCAGGGGTGAGATCTCGAAAATGCTGGCCGCCCTGTCGGACATGACGGGCCACCTGCGCACGCTGGTCGGCGACGTCGTCGCTTCCTCCCGCACCGTGGCGGACACGAGCGCGCAGATCGCCCAGGGCAACCTGGACCTGTCGCAGCGCACCGAGGAGCAGGCCGGCACGCTGGAAGAAACCGCCAGCTCGCTGGAGGAGCTGACCTCGACCGTCGCACAGAATGCCGAAAACGCCCGCAAGGCCGCCCAGCTGGCGATCGGCGCGTCCGACGTCGCGCGCCGTGGCGGGCTCGCCGTCGGCGAGGTCGTCAGCACGATGACCGGCATTTCCGACGCCTCCAGGAAGATCGGCGACATCATCGGCGTGATCGACGGGATCGCCTTCCAGACCAATATCCTGGCGCTGAACGCCGCCGTCGAGGCAGCGCGGGCCGGCGAGCAGGGCCGGGGTTTCGCCGTCGTGGCAGCCGAGGTCCGGAACCTGGCCCAGCGCAGCGCGGCTGCGTCCAGGGAGATCAAGACGCTGATCGGCGATTCGACCCACAAGGTCGCGGCCGGCACGAAGCTGGTCGACGCGGCCGGCAAGACCATGCAGGAGATCGTCACGTCGGTCAAGACGGTCAGCGACCTGGTCGCGGAGATCGCCGCAGCCAGCCAGGAGCAGAGCTCGGGCATCGAGCAGGTCAGCTCCGCCGTCGCGCAGATGGACCATGTCGTGCAGCAGAACGCGTCGCTGGTGGAGGAGGCCACGGCGGCAACCGAATCGATGAAAGAGCAGGCGCGCTCGCTGCTCGGGCTGGTGTCGCGCTTCAAGCTCACGGCCGATGGTGAGCAAGGCTGGGCCGCCGGCGCCGCGCAATCGGCTGCCGCGCCGGTCCGGCTGCGTCGCGACGGCGCGCATCTGGAGCCGCTCAAGGCCGCCCGCCTGGGTGTTTCCTTCGCCGATCGCGCAGCGAACACGGCCTGGAACCGGGCAAGCCGATGAACCGATTCGGCGCGGCGAGCTCCACCGCCTGAAACGACGCGGCCTTCGGGCCTTCATGTCACGAAAAAACAAGTCAAAACGTACGGAGCAAACGTGAAAGTCCTGCAAAAAATACTCACTGCGCCAGCGGTGGCGATCGTTTTCCTGGTCCTGCTGGCAGGGCTGTCGTTCGGCGTGCTCAGGCAGCAGAACGCCGCGATGGAAGAACTCTCCAAGAGCCGCTTCGCCGCCTACCAGGTGTCGGCCGACGCCGCCCAGGACCTCAGCGAGGTCCACTCCAACGTCTACCGGCTCATCACGTGGATCGCGAACCTGCAGGAAGACCGGATCAGGAAGATCACGGACGAACAGAAGGCCAGGATCGACCAGGTCAACGCGACGATCACCAGGTTCGGCGCGCGCGCGGACCTGGCGGACGCCGAGCGCAAGCTGATCGCGCTGGCCGTCGCCGAACTCGCCAAGTACCGCAAGGCCATCGACGCGGCGATCGACCTGAGCACCGTGGACGTCTCGACCGGCGCAATGGCCATGCAGACGGCCGACACCCAGTTCCAGGGCATGCTCAAGCACTTCGAGCAACTGGTGCAGCTGGAAAAGCGCCTGGCCCAGGAAAGTTACGAGACCGCCGCCGCCTCGTTCGACATGGCGGTGCTCGTCCTGATCGCCATCACGGCGATTGCATTGCTTGCGTCCGGCGCGACCGCGCTGTTCATGAGCCGGATCATCGTCCGCCCGCTGAAGGCCGCCACGGCCGCGGCCGACCAGATCGCCGGCGGCGATCTCAGCGCCGACATCGAGGTGGTCGGCAACGACGAAACGGGCCAGCTGCTCAAGGCCCTGTCCAGGATGACGCTGAACCTGCGCACCCTCGTGGGCGAGGTCGCCAATGGAGCGCACACGGTGTCCGACACCAGCGCGCAGATCGCACAGGGCAACCTGGACCTGTCGCAGCGCACCGAGGAACAGGCCAGCACGCTGGAGGAAACGGCCAGCTCCATGGAGGAACTCACATCCACCGTCTCGCAGAACGCCCACAGCGCCAGGCAGGCGAGCCAGCTGGCGGTCGGCGCCAGCGATGTCGCGCGCAAGGGCGGCCAGGTCGTCGGCCAGGTGGTCAGCACCATGTCCGGCATCTCGGAGTCGTCCAGGAAGATCGCCGACATCATCAGCGTGATCGACG
>JAQGNJ010000059.1 GCA_028291885.1 Ramlibacter sp.
CCCGTTCGGACAGCTTGCTGTTGCCGCCGCTGTCCAGCGTGCTGCCGCCCATCTGGATGTACGACTCGCCGCTGTGGCCGTCGCCGATGGCCCGCTTGATCATTTCGCAGACCGCGGCGTCCTCGACCGACACCATGCCGGCGGAGCCGGCCAGGTTCATCTGCGCCAGGCGCATGCGCTGGGTTTCCGCATCGTCGTCGACGAAGCCGAAGTAGGTCCAGACCAGGTCGCACTGGTTGGGCCCCTTGGGCAGCAGCTGCCGCGTGGCCAGGCTGTTGGCGATCTGGTGCAGCACGAAAGACGGGTAGGTCGTCAGGATCTGGACGCTGACGCCGTCGCCGAACTCGTCGCGCCACTTCAGGATGCCCGGGTCTTCCAGCCGCAGGTCGTCGTTGTGCGAGCGCAGCTCGGACGCGGTCTGCTTGTAGTCGGTCGTGGTCTTCTCGGTTCCGGCCTTGGTATAGAAGTAGACGTGGCGGCCGGCCTTGTCCAGCACCATGCCCGACTCCTGCGACTGGCGCGACAGGCCGAAGGTGCCGTAGAAGCTGTGCAGGATGTTCGCGTGGTACGAATCGCGCGGATTCTCGTGGTACGCCTTCCAGTTGGCGTGGATGCGCTGGGTGTCGTAGCCCAGCACCTTGAGCGGCTTGCTGCAGACGCGGCGGATGCCGCTGGCCACGTCGCCCAGCCACTGTTCCAGCGGCTCCGTTTCCGGATCGAAGGTGGCGAACACCAGGCCGCAGAACGTCGCGGTCCGCAGCTTCTGCAAGCCATGGTCTTCCAGCCTGAAATCCTTGGGCAGGCCGCCTTCGCCGCGCAGGCCGTTGCGGAAGGCGGCGAAGGTCAGGTCGCCCTTGAGGTTGTAGTTCCACGCGTGGTAGACGCAATTGAGCTTGGCCGCCTTGCCGAAGGCTTCGCGGCAGACCATGTTGCCGCGGTGGGCGCAGCGATTGAGCATGGCGTTCACCGAGCCGTCCTCGGCACGCACCATCAGCACGCTGGATTCGCCGATGTAGGTGGTCTTGTACGAGCCGCTGTCCGGCACCTCGGCCTCCAGGCCCAGGTAGTGCCAGGACTTGCCGCGGAAGATCACCTGCTGCTCGCGGGCATAGACCTCGGGGTCGCTGTAGACCCAGTACGGCGCGCGGGTGAAGCCTTCGGCCGGCCACTGGCGGGCCGCCGACAGCGCCGGCAGGCCGGCCGGCGCCTGGCGGACGGTGGAGGATTGGGGGCTGTTCATGGCCGCGAGTGTCGCTCCGCCGGCGCTGCGGCCACAGCAGATTCTGCGCATAGCGCAGAATCCGGGAATGCCCCAGAGCGACACGGAACCGCGCGACAAGGATTTCATCGGCGGCCTGGCCAAGGGCCTGCGGCTGGTCGAGGCCTTCGACTCCGCCCACACGCGGATGACCGTGACCGAGGCGGCGCGCAGCGTCGCCATCAGCCTGGCGTCGGCGCGGCGTTGCCTGCTGACGCTGTGCCGGCTGGGCTACATGCAGACCGATGGCAAGTATTACTGGCTGGGCCACGGCGCCCTGCGCATCGCGTATGCGTACGCGGCTTCGACCCGGCTGCCGCGGCTGCTGCAGCCGGCGCTCGACGCGCTGAGCGAGCGCAGCCGCGAGTCGGCGTCGCTGGCCGTGCTGCACGACAACGCCGCCGTGATCGCCGCGCGCTCGACTGCGCGGCGCACCATGCGCGTCGGCCTGGGCGTCGGATCGCGCCTGCCGCTGTACTGCTCCTCGGCGGGCCGGGCCCTGCTGGCCGCGCTGCCGCGCGAGCAGGCGCAGACGCTGATGTGCAGCATGCCGCTCGTGCAGCTGACGCCCCGCACCGTCACCGAAGTCGGCAAGCTGCACAAGCTGCTGCAGGCTTGCCGGCAGCAGGGTTACGCGGCCTGCGACGAGGAGATCGAGCTGGGCGTGCGCTCGATCGCCGTCCCCATCCTGAACCAGGCCGGCGCGACGATCGCGGCCATGACCATCTCCACGCGGGCGGAGCGGATGACGCTGGGCGAAATGGTCGCCGAGTACCTGCCCGCGCTGCTGAAGAACCAGGCCTGGGCGCGCAGCCGGGTCGATTGAAGGGCGTTAAAGTGGCCGGATGAAGTCCACCGACATCCGCGAGGTCACGCAGCCGATCCGGTCCGACATCCGCAACGTTGTCGGCGGCTGCGTCACCCTGCCCGAGTTGCCCGGCATCGGCTTCGAGGGCAAATCCGATCTCTATCCCGTCATGAAGGAGCTTGCGTGCTGAAAGATCTCTCCGCGTTCCCGGTCACCAGGAAGTGGCCGGCGCAATTCCCCGAGCGCATCCAGCTGTATTCGCTGCCCACGCCCAATGGCGTCAAGGTGTCGATCATGCTGGAGGAGACCGGCCTGCCGTACGAGCCGCACCTGGTGAATTTCCAGACCGACGACCAGATGACGCCCGAGTTCCTGTCGCTCAATCCGAACAACAAGATCCCGGCCATCCTCGATCCCGAAGGACCGGGAGGCAAGCCGCTGGCGCTGTTCGAATCGGGCGCGATCCTGGTCTACCTGGCCGACAAGACCGGGCAGCTGTTGCCCGGGCATGGCGCCGGCCGCTACGAAACCCTGCAGTGGCTGATGTTCCAGATGGGCGGCATCGGACCGATGTTCGGCCAGCTCGGCTTCTTCCACAAGTTCGCCGGCAAGGACTACGAGGACAAGCGGCCGCGCGACCGCTACGTCGCGGAATCCAGGCGCCTGCTCGCCGTGCTCGAGCAGCGGATGGAAGGCCGCAAGTGGCTGATGGGCGACGACTACAGCATCGCCGACATCGCGACCTGGCCCTGGGTGCGCAACCTGTACGGCTTCTACGGCGCGGGCGACCTCGTGGGCATCGACAACTTCCCGAACGTGACGCGCACGGTCGATGCTTTCGTCGCCCGGCCGGCCGTGGCCAAGGGGCTGGAGATCCCCAAGCGGCCGGCAGCGTGAACAAGCATCGCCTGGCCTGAGATCGCCAGGCTCAGCGGTCGGCGGCCCAGATCTCGGCCAGCTCGGCCAGCATCCGCCGGGACCGGTCGCGCAGGCACAGGATCTCCCGGTACACGAGCTCGGCGCGGCCGGCGTCCTGTTGCCGCGCTCGAAGAAGATGCGCGGCCATCAGCCGCTGCTGGGCTGCCCGGAGCGCTTCGTCGATCCGCGTCAATTCGATGTAGCCGGACGCCAGCCTGCGGCCCGGGTCCGGGGACTCGCTGGCGTCGGCGCAAGACTGCGTGTTCATGCAGCCATCGTCGGCGGGCCGCGTGTCAGGTCGGTGTCCGAAGATGAACCGGCGGTAAAGCGCCGGCCGCGCGGTGCGACTAATTCCTGAATTCCTGCGTCACCATCAGGCCGTGCCTGCCACCGTCGAGCACGCCGATGCCCAGGCGGCCGAACTGAGGCCGCAGGATGTTGGCCCGATGGCCGGGAGAGTTCATCAGGCCCTGGTGGGCCTTTGGCAGGGTCGGCGCCAGCGCCAGGTTCTCGCCCGCGACCAGGAAGCGCACCCGCGCGGCTCGCATGCGGTCGAACGGGCTGCGCTGGTCCGGCGAGACATGCGAGAAGTAGCCCTGGGCGAACATGTCGCGGCTGTGCGCACGCGCGACTTCGGCCAGTTCCGGATCGGGCTGCAGCGGCTTGAGCTTGAACTCGGCCCGCTCGGCATTGACCATCTCCAGCATCCGCGCTTCCAGGTCGGGCCGCACCCTGGGTTCGCCCACCTTGAACGGCAGCTTGACCAGCGCCGGCGACTCCGGCGGGACGGTGAGCGCCTGCAGCGAGCGCCGGATCGCGGGGTCGAAGATCGGCGTCAGCCGCGCTTCCAGCCATTGCGCCGGCGCCGACAGCCGGCCGGCCAGCTCGCTTTCCCGCGCCAGCCGGCTCAGGCCGTCGAGCAGCGGAACTGTCAGCAGGATCAGGGAGACGACGGTCGCGTGGATCAGCCCGTTGACCAGGCCCGGCGCCAGGCCCAGCACCCGGTTGCCGCGGTGCAGGTGCAGCTGGCGCGGGACGGCGCGGACGAGGCGGTTCTCGAGCGCGCCGAGCAGCAGCAGGGTGAGCATGAAGATGGCGAGAAAGGCGATCGGCTCGGTCCAGCTCCCCAGCGTCGCCGCGTTCGTCTCCAGCAGGGACGCGAGCCAGGGATAGCCGACGAAAGCCAGCACGGCGCTGGCCGCCAGGGTGAGCAGCTGCAGCCCGGCCACGACGAAGCCCCTGGCCCATCCGCTCCAGGCGCCGAGCACGACGATCAGGGCGAGCAGGGCGTCGATGGCATTGAACATGGCTGCGAGTATTTTTCGGCGCTGGCGCCGCCGCCGTAGGAGGAATGGACAGCCGGATGGCGGCGAATGCGCCAGCTGAGCTGCCCGGCCGCAGACCACAAGGGAATCAGGACGTTCCTACAGCCGCCGCGGCCCGGCGGGCGGACCATGGCCTGAACCTCTACCATTGGAATTCCATGTCCGACGAGAAATCGAATTCGCGGCCCACACCGGGGCAGCGGATGAACGTGCATCGCGAGGGCCGCGCTGCAATGAAGCTGGAATCGACCACACCCACAATGAGCAAGCCGGGGCGCAAGTCCGCCAACCCTCCCGCCGCGCCGCTGGACACGCGGCTCACCGAGCAGCGCAATCCGCGCAGCATGCGGATCGACCAGCTGTCGACGGCCGAAATCGTCGACCTGATCAACGCCGAGGACCGCATGGTCGCCGCCGCCGTCGGCGAGGAGCGCCAGCAGATCGCGCGGGCCATCGACCTGGTGGTCGACAGCCTGCGCAAGGGCGGTCGCCTGATCTACGTGGGCGCCGGAACCTCGGGCCGGCTCGGCGTGCTCGACGCCTCCGAGATGCCGCCGACCTATCGCACCGAGCCGGAGCTGGTGCAGGGCGTGATCGCCGGCGGCTTCGAGGCCCTGATCCGCGCCCAGGAAGGCGCGGAGGACCATCCCGAGCACGGCGCTGCCGCGATGGACGAGAAGAGCATCGGAGAAAACGACTTCGTCCTCGGCATCGCGACCTCGGGCACGACGCCCTATGTGCATGGCGCGCTCAAGCGGGCGCGCGAGCGCGGCGCGCGCACCGGTTTCCTGCTCTGCACCTATCCGTCCGAGCAGTTGATCAAGGCCCATGACGTGGTGATCGCGCCCCTGGTCGGCCCGGAGGTGATCACCGGCTCGACGCGGATGAAGGCCGGCACGGCGACCAAGATCGTCCTGAACACCATCAGCACGGCGGCCATGGTGAAGACGGGCAAGGTCTACGGCAACCTGATGGTGGACCTGCAGGTCACCTGCCAGAAGCTGCAGGACCGCGGCGAGCGCATCCTGATGGACACGCTCGGCGTCACGCGCGAGCAGGCGTCGCAGCTGCTGGACGCGTCGGGCGGCCACGTCAAGACCGCGATCGTGATGTCCAGGCTCTCCCTGGGCGCCGACGACGCGCGGCGCCGCCTGGAAAGCGCCGGCGGCTCGATCGCCGGCGTGGTCGGCGACCTCGGTTCGCGCTAGTTCGCGCTAGTTCTTTCCCACCAGTTCCAGCACGGCCTGCGCGAATACACGCGGCGCTTCCTGCGGCATGTTGTGGCCGACGCCGGCAACGATGCGG
>JAQGNJ010000067.1 GCA_028291885.1 Ramlibacter sp.
GCGTTGCTGGCGACCACCATGACGGCGCCGATGGCGGACCTCGAGCTCGCCTTCCAGGGGGTGCGCGCGGTCTGCGCCGAGCCGCCGCGCCATGCCGCGCGCATCCTCGGCGTCCACCTCGAAGGCCCGTACATCAACCCGGGCAAGCTCGGCGCCCAGCCCGACTTCGCGCGGCCGGTCGTGGTGGCGGAACTGGCGGCGCTGCATGCGCTGGCGCCGATCCGCCTCGTCACGCTCGCGCCCGAAGTGCCGGGCAACATGGAGGCGATCGGCGAGCTGGTCGCGGCCGGTTACCGCGTGCAGATCGGCCACACGGCAGGCAGCTACGAAGACGGCGTCCAGGCGCTTGCGAAGGGCGCTGCCGGTTTCACCCATCTGTTCAACGCGATGACCGGCCTGCATCACCGCGAGCCGGGAATGGTCGGCGCCGCCCTGGCGAATGCGCGGTACGCCGAGATCATTCCCGACCTGTTGCACGTCCACCCGGGCGCGATCCGCGTTGCACTGCGCTCCATCCCCTGCCTTTACTGCGTCACCGATTCGACGGCGGCGACGGGCATGCCGGACGGCGATTACCGGCTCGGCCGCCACACGGTCACCAAGTGCCTCGGCGGTGTGCGCCTGGCCGATGGCACGCTCGCCGGTTCGACGCTGACGATGGACCAGGCGCTGCGCAACCTGGTGAACGCGCTCGGCCTCACCGTTGCAGAAGCGTCGCGGCGGGTCTCGACCCACGCCGCGGACTACCTCGGTCTTGTCGACCGCGGCCGCCTCGCGACGGGCGCCTGGGGCGACGTCGTCGTGCTGGATCGCGACCTGAACCTGACCGGCGTCTACGTGCAAGGAGAAGCGATTGAGCTCGCGCATGCTGGTTGAGGCGCGGGAGGCGCCCGCCGCGGTCGCCCGCCAGCTCGCCGGCGACGAGGCGAGCTACAGCGCTTTCGGCGCCGCGCTGCGCGCGCAGCCGCCGGCATCGATGCTGACGCTGGCGCGCGGCAGCTCGGACCACGCGGCGCACTTCATGGCCTACCTGATCATGGCGCGCATGGGCCGGCTGGTGACCTCGCTGCCGATGTCGCTGGTCACGCTGTACCGCTCGCAGATCGAGCGGCGCGGGCTCGCCGCCTTCGCGTTTTCGCAGTCCGGCCAGAGCCCGGACCTGGTCGAGCCGGCGCGCTATTTCGGCGAAGGCGGCGCCGTCACCGCCGCCTTCGTCAACGACACGGCGTCGCCGCTGGCGCAGGCGGTGCAGCAAGTCTTTCCGCTGCACGCGGGGGCCGAGACCAGCGTCGCGGCGACCAAGAGCTTCATCGCGCAACTGGTCGGCGGGGCAAGGCTGGTCGCCGCCTGGCAGGGTGACGCCCACCTGGCTCGCGCATTGGCCGACCTGCCCGGAGCGCTGACGGTGGCCGCGCATGCGGACTGGTCGCCCGGGGTCGAGCCCTTGCTGGACGTGGATCGGCTCTTCGTCATCGGGCGTGGCACCGGCCTGGCCGTGGCATTGGAAGCGGCGCTGAAGTTCAAGGAGACCTGCGGCATCCAGGCGGAAGCCTTTTCCGGCGCCGAGGTCCAGCACGGGCCGATGGCGCTGATCGGCGAGGGCTATCCGCTGCTGGTGTTCGCCCCGTGCGGACCGGCCCAAGCGGGCCTGCTGTCGCTGGCGCAGGCCATGCGCGGGCGTGGCGCGAAAGTCCTGCTGGCGGCGCCGCGCGGCACGCCCGGCTGCGACCTGCCGCTGGTGGAGACCGGCTCGATCGACCTGGACCCGCTGTCGCTGATCCAGAGCTTCTACCCCATGGTGGAAGCGCTGGCCCGCGCCCGCGGGCTGGACCCGGACCGGCCCCAGCACCTGACCAAGGTGACGCGGACCCGCTGACGCAGACCCTCGTCAGCCGGCGACCCCCCGCCGGCGCCGCATCCGCCGCTCCAGCAGGCCGAACAGCGCTTCGCACACCAGCGCCAGCGTCGCCGCCGGCAGCGCGCCCGCCAGCAGCAGCTCGCGGTCGTTCAGGGCCAGGCCGGTGACGATGCGCTCGCCGTAGCCACCGGCGCCGATGAAGGCAGCGATCGTGGCTGTGCCGATCGCGATCGCGACAGCCGTGCGGACCCCGGCGACGACAGTCGGCAGCGCGAGCGGCAGTTCGACGTGGCGCAGCCGCTGCGCCGGCGTCATTCCCAGTGCCGTGCCGGCCTGGCGCAGGCCTTCGCCCACCTCGGACAAGCCGGCCACCGTGTTGCGCATCACCGGCAACAGCGCGTACAGCGTCAGCGCGAGCAACGCCGGCAGCGCGCCGATCGCGCCCGTCAAGCCGATCAGCGCGGCCAGCAGGGCCAGCGACGGAACCGTCTGCAGCAGGCCCGCCGCGGCGAGGAGGGCGCCGCGCCGCCGCGGCCGGGGGAATGCGGCCACGGCCAGCGGCACGCCGAGCAGCACGGCGGCGCCGACCGACAGCACCACCAGCATCAGGTGCTGCAGCGTGAGTCGCGCCAGGTCGGGGCCGAACAGCTTGTCGCCGAAGCTGCGGCCCGGCGCCGGCGCCGGCGCGGGTGTTGCGCCGCCGGCCGCCGCCGGCGTCCCGGCTGCCGCTGCAAGGAAGTCGCGCGCGATCGCGTCGAAGCGCACGCCCTGCAGCTCGGCCCGGGCGTTCATCGCGATCATCGCGTTCTCGTCGATCCGGCCCTGCAGCGTGCGCAGCGCCGCCCAGGCCTGCGGAAAGCGCTGCGGCACCTCGAGCCGGTACAGCACGAGGGCGTCGTAGCGCGGGAAGTAGTTCCTGTCGTCCTTGAGCACGCGCAGCCCCAGGTGCGCGATCTTGGCGTCCGTCGTGTAGATGTCGATCACGTCGACCTGCCCGCCGGCAAGCGCGTCGTAGGCCAGGCCGTGGTCCAGCCCAGTGGGCTTGTGGGCGAAGCCATAGCGCTGCGCCAGCCCCGCCCAGCCGTCGGCCCGGCCGATGAACTCGTTGGACAGCCCGGGTTTCAGTTCGGGATGGTGGGCCAGGTCCGACAGCGTCTGCAGGCCCAGGCGCTGCGCGTCGGCGTCGCGCACGGCGAGCGCATAGCCGTCGTTGAAGCCAAGCGGGATCGCGGCGCCCAGGCCGAGTGGCGCCAGCTGCTCGTTCATCTGCGCCAGCGTCGCGGGCTTGGGCTGCCTCAGGATCTCCAGCGCGATCGTCCCTGCGTATTCGGGATAGAGGTCGATGTTGCCGGACCGGAGCGCTTCGTAAACGATCGCGGTGTTGCCCAGCCCTTCGCGGATCTCGGGCGGGCTGCCGCCCGCACGCGCCACGCTTTGCGCCATGATGTGGGCCAGGATGTACGACTCGGTGAAGCGCTTGGATCCGATCTTCAACACGGCGGCGGGCTCGGCCGCCAGGCACGCTGCCGTGAAGGCGAAGAGGGCGATCAGGCAGAGCAGGCGTTTCATGGCTCAAGCATGCCATGCGCGCGGTCGGCTGCAGGTTCGCTGCCAGGCACGTGAAATGCCGGGACTGCGGACGACCACTCAACGCACGATCCCTCAAGTGGTGCACAAGTGCATTCCCCTAGGAACCACAGCCTCTTGTTTTTATCTACCGTTCACCTACAGTGAAGTCAGATGTTTGCTTACATCGCACTTCTGCCACAGCTGAGGGACGTGCGTTAAAGTGAAAATGAAATGGCTGATTGTTGCACCGCTGCACCATCCCGTTTGAAGGAGGTTCCATGGATGTAGTACGGAATTTTCTGGCGCGTTACGAGCAAACGCGCGAGGAGGAAATGTCGCTGGAGGAATACCTCGACGCGTGCAAGAGAGATCCTCTGGTCTATGCGACGGCAGCCGAGCGGATGCTCGCCGCCATCGGCGAACCCGAGGTCATCGACACGCGGCACGACCCGCGCCTGTCGCGCATATTCGGTAACAAGGTCGTGCGCATCTACCCCGCATTCCGCGACTTCTACGGGCTGGAGGAGCCCATCGAACAGGTCGTCTCCTGCTTTCGCCACGCCGCCCAGGGGCTGGAAGAAAAAAAGCAGATCCTCTATCTGCTGGGTCCGGTCGGCGGCGGCAAGTCCTCCATCGCGGAGCGCCTCAAGCAGCTGATGGAGCAGGTTCCGTTCTATGCGATCAAGGGATCGCCGGTGAACGAATCGCCGCTGGGCCTGTTCAACAACGCGGAGGACGCACCCCTGCTGCAGCAGCAGTACGGCATCGCCCCGCGCTACCTGCAGCGCGTCATGTCGCCCTGGGCCGTGAAGCGCCTGGAGGAATTCGGCGGCGACATCCGCAAGTTCAAGGTCGTCAAGCGCTACCCGTCCATCCTCAAGCAGTGCGCCATCGCCAAGACCGAGCCGGGCGACGAGAACAACCAGGACATCTCCGCCCTGGTCGGCAAGATCGACATCCGCAAGCTCGAGACCTTCGCCCAGGACGATCCGGACGCCTACAGCTACTCGGGCGGCCTGTGCCTGGCCAACCAGGGCCTGCTCGAGTTCGTCGAGATGTTCAAGGCGCCGATCAAGGTGCTGCACCCGCTGCTCACCGCCACGCAGGAAGGCAACTTCAAGGGCACGGAAGGTTTCGGCGCGATCCCGTTCGACGGCATCGTCATGGCCCACTCCAACGAGAGCGAGTGGAAGGCGTTCAAGAACAACAAGAACAACGAGGCATTCCTGGACCGGATCTACATCGTCAAGGTGCCGTACTGCCTGCGCGTCACCGAGGAAGTGAAGATCTACGACAAGCTCGTGCGCAATTCCTCGCTCAAGGACGCGGTCTGCGCGCCCGGCACGCTGCGCATGATGGCCCAGTTCGCGGTGCTGACGCGGCTCAAGGAGCCGGAGAACTCCAGCATCTTCTCCAAGATGCAGATCTACGACGGCGAGAACCTCAAGGACACCGATCCGAAGGCCAAGAGCTACCAGGAATACCGCGACTACGCGGGCGTCGACGAAGGCATGACGGGCATCTCCACCCGCTTCGCCTTCAAGATCATCTCCAAGGTCTTCAACTTCGATTCGACCGAGATCGCCGCCAATCCGGTGCACCTGATGTACGTGCTGGAGCAGCAGATCGAGCGCGAGCAGTTCGCGCCCGAGATCGAGCAGAAGTACCTGTCGTACATCAAGGAGCACCTGTCGGCCCGCT
>JAQGNJ010000078.1 GCA_028291885.1 Ramlibacter sp.
CCGTGTTCCTGATGATCGAACGACGATCCATGGTGCGCTCCTCGGTGGTGGAAGCAAGGGACTGCTGGCGCACTTCGACAAACGGAAGTCGTCCATCTGCCCGTCTCGATTCCAGGAAGACGAACACTTTCGTACTCAGTGGTTTTCCCTTGGCGGGCCACCAGCCCGCGGTCGGCTTGCAGTCAGCCGACGATCTTCAGGGCCGGCGCGGCGCGCTCCACCAGCGCGGCGAAACGTTCCCGCACCGAAGCCTCGATGCCCGCCGCGTCCAGTCCCTGCAGCGAAAGCAGTTTGGCCGGATCGCCGTGCTCGATGAATTCGTCGCGCAGTCCCAGTTGCAGCAGCGGCCTGGCCACGCCGGCCGCATTCAGCGCCTCGGCCACCGCGCTGCCGGCCCCGCCCATGACGGCGCCCTCCTCCAGCGTCACCAGCGCCTGGTGCTGCTGCGCGACGGACAGCAGCAGCACCGTGTCCAGCGGCTTGGCCCAGCGCATGTTCACCACCGTTGCACCGAGCCGTTCCGCCGCCTGCAGCGCCGGGTAAAGCAGCGTGCCGAAGGCCAGCATCGCGACGCCCTTGCCTTCGCGGCGCACCTCGCCCTTGCCGAACGGCAGCGACTGCAGGCCCGGTTCGACCTGGACGCCGGCGCCGGCCCCGCGCGGATAGCGCACCGCGACCGGATGGTCCTGCTCGAAGGCCGACGTGAGCAGCTTGCGGCACTCGTTCTCGTCGGCCGGGCACGCCACGCTGACGTTCGGGATGCAGCGCAGGAACGGGATGTCGTAGGCGCCCGCGTGCGTCGAACCGTCGGCGCCGACCAGGCCGGCGCGATCGAGCGCGAACACCACCGGCAGCTTCTGGATCGCGACGTCGTGGATCAACTGGTCGTAGGCCCGCTGCAGGAAGGTGGAATAGATCGCCACCACGGGCTTGAGTCCCTCGGTCGCCATGCCGGCGGCGAAGGTGACGGCATGCTGCTCGGCGATGCCGACGTCGTAGTAGCGCTCGGGGAAGCGCTTCTCGAATTCGACCAGGCCCGAGCCCTCGCGCATCGCCGGCGTGATGCCGACCAGCCGCGGATCCTGCTGCGCCATGTCGCACAGCCAGTTGCCGAACACCTGCGTGAACGTCGGCTTGGAGACGGCCGTCGATTTCACCAGGCCGACCGCGGGATCGAACTTGCCCGGGCCGTGATAGGCCACCGGGTCGGCCTCGGCCAGCTTGTAGCCCTGGCCTTTCTTGGTCACCACGTGCAGGAACTGCGGCCCCTTCAGGTGCTTGATGTTCTCCAGCGTCGGCACCAGCGAATCGAGGTCGTGGCCGTCGATCGGGCCGATGTAGTTGAAGCCGAATTTCTCGAACAGCGTGGCCGGCACGACCAGGCCCTTGGCGCCTTCCTCGAAGCGCTTGGCGAGCTCGAACAGCGGCGGCGCGACCTTGAGCACGTTCTTGCCGACGCTCTTGGCGGCCGCGTAGAACTGCCCGCTCATCAACTGCGCGAGATAGCGGTTCAGCGCGCCGACCGGCGGGCTGATCGACATGTCGTTGTCGTTCAGGATCACCAGCAGGTTGCAGTCGGCGACGCCGGCGTTGTTCAGGGCCTCGAAGGCCATGCCCGCGCTCATCGCGCCGTCGCCGATGATGGCGACGGCATGGCGGTGCTCGCCCTTGTGCCTGGCCGCCATCGCCATGCCCAGGGCCGCGGAGATGCTGGTGGACGAATGGGCGGTGCCGAAGCTGTCGTACTCGCTCTCCAGGCGCTGCGGAAAACCCGACAGGCCGCCGAGCTGGCGCAGCGAATCCATGCGGTCGCGCCGGCCGGTGAGGATCTTGTGCGGATAAGTCTGGTGGCCCACGTCCCAGACCAGCCTGTCGTGCGGCGTGTTGAAGACGTAGTGCAGGGCCACCGTCAGTTCCACCGTGCCCAGGTTGGAGCTCAGGTGGCCGCCGGTGCGCGAGACGCTGTCCAGGACGAAGGCGCGCAGCTCCTGCGCGAGCAGCGGCAACTGGGTGCGCGGCAGCTTGCGCAGGTCCGCCGGGTCGTTGATCGTTTCGAGCAATGCCATCTAGTTGTCCCTGTTCACGACCATCGCGGCCAGCGCCTGCAAGGCCCGGGTGTCTTGGAGCCCGCTGGATGCCAGCGCGCCGCTTGCCTGCTGCAGCAGCTCCTGCGCGTACGTCCGCGAGCGCTCCAGTCCGAGCACCGACACGTAGGTCGGCTTGTCGTGCGCCGCGTCCTTGCCGGCCGTCTTGCCCAATGTACAGGAGTCGGCGGTGACGTCGAGGATGTCGTCCACCACCTGGAAGGCCAGGCCGATCGCCGCGCCGTAGACCGAAAGCGCCGGCGTCGCGCGCGGATCCGGCCGGCCGCAGGCGGCGCCCATCATCACGCTGCCTTGCAGCAGCGCACCGGTCTTGAGCCGGTGCATCTGGCGCAGTTCGTCCTCGTCCAGGTCGCGCCCGATGCTGGCCAGGTCGATCGCCTGGCCGCCGGCCATGCCTTCGTGGCCCGCCGCGCGCGCCAGCAGGCGGCACAGCGCGGCTTGCTGGACGGCGGGCACCTCCTCGCCCTCCGGCGTCAGCAATTCGAAAGCCAGGGCCTGCAGCGCATCGCCGGCGAGCAGCGCCTGCGCCTGGCCGAACCTCACGTGGACCGTCGGCTTGCCCCGCCGCAACACGTCGTTGTCCATGCAAGGCATGTCGTCGTGGACCAGCGAATAGGCGTGAATGAGTTCGACCGCGCACGCGGCGCGCACTGCCGCGGCCGGATTGCCCTGGACGGCCTCGCTGGCCGCCATCACGAGCAGCGGACGCAGCCGCTTGCCGCCGTCCAGGACCGCGTAGCGCATCGCCTCGCCGAGGCCGGCGGGCGCATGCGCAACGACCCAGCGCGACAGCGCCTGCTCGATGGTCTCGAGATGCGCGGCGCTCCAGGGCCCGAACAGGAACTTCACTCCGGTGTCCATGGCTTGAGCGCGCCTTCGTCGAGCACCTTGATCTGGGTTTCCACCGCTTCGAGCTTGTCGCGGCAGAACTTCAGGAGCTCGGCGCCCCTCTGGTAACCCGTCAGCAACTGCTCCAGGGGCAGCTTGCCGCTCTCGATCAGTCCCACCAGCTGCTCCAGTTCTTCCAGTGCGGCCTCGTAAGTCTCCGGGGGTTTGAAGGCGGCCTTGGGCATTTTGGTTTCAGTTCAAAGTTGCATTTTATCGGTTCCCCCCCGGGATGACCCCGACGGGTACAATCCCTTTCCCCTCCGCGTTCACCCCTCCCGCGCCAGTCCCCGGATAAAGCGCCCACCCTGCCCCTTCATAGGGGGAGTCTCTAGGTCAGGACTTCATGTCTGATTTAAGTCTTCAACTGCAGCAGGCCGCAAGCCAACTACCAGTTTCAAGCTACTTCGACGAGGCGCTGCACCAGCGCGAGCTGGAAAGCATCTTCCAAAAAGGGCCCCGCTATGTGGGGCACTCACTCTCGGTCCCGAATCCGGGCGACTACTACGCGCTGCCCCAGGAGGGCGAGGGCCGCGCGCTGCTGCGCACGCCGCGCGGCGTGGAGCTGATCTCCAATGTCTGCCGGCACCGCCAGGCCGTGATCCTCAAGGGCGCCGGCACGACGCTGGCCAGTGCGGCCTCGGGCGGCAACATCGTCTGCCCGCTGCACCGCTGGACCTACAGCGCCGGACGAGGCGCCAGGGCCGGCACCCTGCTGGGCGCGCCGCATTTCGCCGAAGACCCCTGCCTGAACCTGAACAACTACCCCTTGCAGGAATGGAACGGGCTGCTGTTCGACAAGGGCGACATCGACGTCCCCGCGCAGCTGGCCCAGATGGGTCCGCGCGCCGACCTGGATTTTTCCGGCTACGTGCTCGACAAGGTCGTCATGCACGAGTGCAACTACAACTGGAAGACCTTCATCGAGGTCTATCTCGAGGACTACCACGTCGGCCCCTTCCATCCGGGCCTGGGCAGCTTCGTCACCTGCGACGACCTGCGCTGGGAGTTCAAGGAGCACTACTCGGTGCAGACGGTGGGCGTCGCCAACCGCCTGGGCAAGGCCGGCAGCCCGGTCTACGAGCGCTGGCAGGAGGCGCTCCTGCAATACCGCAACGGCGAGCCGCCCAAATACGGCGCGATCTGGTTGACGTATTACCCGCACATCATGGTGGAGTGGTATCCGCACGTGCTCACCGTCTCGACGCTGCACCCGGTGGGTCCGCGCAAGACGATGAACATGGTGCAGTTCTTCTACCCCGAGGAGATCGCCGCCTTCGAGCGCGAGTTCATCGAGGCGCAGCAGGCCGCCTACATGGAAACCTGCAGGGAAGACGACGAGATCGCCGAGCGCATGGATGCGGGACGCCACGCCCTGCTGCAGCGCGGCGACAACGAGGTCGGCCCCTACCAGAGCCCGATGGAAGACGGGATGCAGCATTTCCACGAGTGGTACCGCGGCGCCATGGGCCCGGCGCGCCTGCGCGCCTGATGGCTCGCCACGCCCCCGCGATGGAGCGCTGATGCAGGCGCTGTGGATGCTCGCCGCGGCGCTGTTCTTCGCCCTGATGGCGGTGTGCGTGAAGATCGCCTCGGCCTGGTTCAACTCCGCCGAGCTGGTCTTCTACCGCGGCGTGATCAGCATGCTGCTGCTCTGGGTGCTGGCCCGCTCGCAAGGCGTCGGGCTCAAGACGCGCTACCCCGGCATGCATGCCTGGCGCAGCATGATCGGCGTGCTGTCGCTCGGCGCCTGGTTCTATTCGCTGGCCTGGCTGCCGCTGGCCACGGCGATGACCCTGAACTACATGAGCAGCGTCTGGATCGCCGCTTTCCTGGTCGGCGGCGCGCTCCTGAACTTCAGCCCGTCGCGGCCCGCCAGCCATCCGCTGCGCCAGGGCCCACTGGTGCTGACGGTGATTGCTGGCTTCGCCGGCGTGCTGCTGATGCTGCGGCCCACCATCGAGCAGAACCAGGCCTTCGCCGGCATGGTCGGCCTGCTGTCCGGCCTCTCGGCCGCGTTCGCCTACATGCAGGTGATGGCGCTGTCCAGGCTGGGCGAACCGGTGCTGCGCACCGTCTTCTATTTCTCGGTCGGCTCGGCCGTTGCGGGCGGAGCCGCAATGGCCGTGACGGGCCTGTCGCCTTGGGACTGGGGCCACGCCCTGTGGCTGCTGCCCATCGCGGCGCTGGCGTCGCTGGGCCAGCTGTGCATGACGCGCGCCTACAGCCATGGCGCCACCCTGGTAGTCGCCAATTTGCAATACTCCGGAATCGTGTTCGGCGCCCTGTTCGGCATGTTCCTGTTCGGCGACCGCATCCCGGCGATGGGCTGGGCCGGCATGGCCCTGATCGTCGGCAGCGGCATCGCCGCGACCGTGCTGCGGGCGCGCGCCGCGCCCGATTCACCCGCGGAGGAGCATTGATGTACACGACCCTGATTTCCGTCGAACAACTGCGCGCGCTGCAGGCAGCCGGCGCGCCGCTGATGGTCTTCGACTGCAGCTTCGACCTGATGAACCCCGCCGCGGGCCAGGAGCAGTACCGCAAGGGCCACATCCCGGGCGCGGTCTACGCTGGTCTCGACACGGCCTTGAGCGACCCCGGCGTGGTCGATGCGGACGGCACGCACCATCCCCATCCCGACGCCGAATCGGGCGGGCGCCACCCGCTTCCCAGCCGCGAGAAGTTCGCGATGTGGCTGTCGGGCGTGGGCTTCGGCAATGCGATGCAGGCCGTGGTCTACGACCGCAACGGCGCCAACTACTGCGGCCGGCTCTGGTGGATGCTCAAGTGGGCCGGCCACGGCGCGGTGGCGGTGCTCGATGGCGGGCTCCAGGCATGGCAGGCCGCCGGCGGCGCCGTCACCGGCGAGGAAGAACCGGCGCACTTCCAGGCCAACTTCGCGCTGGGCCCGCCGCTGCGCCGCCTGGCGACCACGGCCGATGTGGAACGCGGGCTGGATTCGACGGACCAGGTGCTGGTCGACGCGCGCGCGGCCCCGCGCTTTCGCGGCGAGATCGAGCCGCTCGACCCGGTGGCGGGCCATATCCCGGGTGCGCTGAACCGGCCGTTCTCGCAGAACATGGACGCCGACGGCAGGTTCAAGCCGGCGGCGCAACTGCGCTCGGAATTCGAACAGTTGCTGGCCGGCCGCGATCCGGCCGCGGTCGTGCATCACTGCGGCAGCGGCGTCAGCGCCGTGCCCAACGTGATCGCAATGGAGCTCGCGGGATTCGCTCCCACGGCGCTTTACGCCGGCAGCTGGAGCGAGTGGTGCCGCGACCCGAAACATCCGGTGGCCAAGGGCTGACGCAAGCCCGGGCGCCGCGCTCCGCGGCTAAGGCGCACAGGAGCGACGGCGTCTTCAGGCGCTAGCGCCTGCCGACGGCGTTGTCGGGCGTGCGGTTGGTGCTGCCGGCGGGCGCGACGCCCGACTGCCCGGACTGCCCCATGGTGGACGCACCCGCGCCGCTCGCGCCTCCCGAGGGGAAGGCGCCCGTCATCCCCAGGCCCGAGCTGCCGCCCAGGCCGCCGGCGGTGCCGGTGCCGGGCTGAGGCGACTGGCTGCGGCCGGACGGGTCCGACGTGCCGCTGCCGGTTGCTCCAGGCACGGCGCTGCCGCCCGAAGAACCCGCGGTCGCCGTCGTTCCGGCCATGCCCGAGGACCCGCCGGGCGGCGAGTCGGCCGCGGCCGGAGCCGCCACCGTCGGAGAGTTGCCCGTCCCGGGATTGCCCGGTGCGTTGGCATTGCCGCCGTGGGTGGCCTTGTCGCACGCGGCCAGGGCCATGGCGGCCAGCAGCGCCAGCCCCCAGGCCCACGCGTGTGCGTACCGGGTCATCGCGTCGTGGTGGTCGCGGTGCTGGACGACGGCGTGCCCGTCATGCCGGCGCCGCCGGTCGAACCCGTGCCGCTGGTGCTGCTGCTGCCGGTCGTGCCGGAAGTGCCCGTGCTGCTGCTGCCGGTCGCGCCCATGGTGCCGGTGCCACCCGCGGCACCGGTCGTGCCACCGGCGCCGGTGGTCCCGCCGGCGGCTCCGCTGGTGCTCGTGTCGGTGCTGCCGGTGGCGCCCGTCGTGCCCGTCGTGCTTCCGGTGCCGGCGGCGCCGGTCGTGGAAGACGTGCCCGAGGTGCCGCTGCCCGACGTGCCGGTGGTGGGCGACGTCGTGCTCGACGTGCTGCTGCCGGTGCCGGCGCCGGAAGACGAGGTGTCGTCCTTCTTGCCGCAGGCGGTCAGGGACAGGGCAGCCGCGGCTGCGAGGATCAGGATCGAGGAACGCGTCAGCGTGAGGGTGCTCATTTCAATTAACTCCTTTTGGTTTTCACAATGGATCAGGCGGACACCGAAACCAGCGCATCCTCGCGCAAGGCTTCCGGCACCGCCTGCAGTTCCTGTTTGCGCACGCGCAGCTGCTCGCCCAGCAAAGCCAGGTCGAGGCCGCTCTTGCGCACCTTCGGGAACATCTCTTCGCGCTCTTCCTTGACGTGGTGGTCGATGTACTCTCCCAGCACGGTCACCTTGGCGTCGTACAACTCGTCCTCGGGCTTCATGGAGAGGATCTGTCCGATCAGCTCCTTGGCCCCCGCATGCTCCACTTCGGCTTCGTCGAGCAGGTCGTCGTCGCGGATCGCATCGCGCACCGGCGGGTAGAAGATCTCTTCTTCCAGCCGGGTGTGGATGGTCAGCTCCATGCAGATCTGTTCGGCCAGCGCCTTGCGCTTGCCGCCGGCGGCCTTGTGGCCGGACAGCTGCCTGTATTCATCGAACAGGGCTTTCACCGAACGGTGGTCGGCTTCCAGCAATTCGATCGCGTCCCGAGGTTTCTTCGACATGGGTGTTGTGCCTTTCCTGGCGCTGCTTTCAGCGCCGGTTGCCGCTCTCGGCCTTGGTCTTGCTTGTCTGCTTCATTGCGCGGCTCGCGGCCGTGCCGCTGTCCGCGCTGCCCGCGTCCTGCGCCTGCATGTCCGGGTTCGGCGTCTTTGGCGGCTTGCTCTCGGTTCGCTGGCCCGCGACCGGGGCGTCGCGGCCGCCCGTTCGGGTCTGGCTGGCGGTTTTCATGCGTTTTCCTTGGATGGGATCAACAGCACTCTAGACATCCGGTTGAGGCTTGCTGTCAGCCTTGGTTTGCCCCTCGTGTAGGAGAACAGCACTCCAGCTCAGCCGTTCTTCGGGCCCGTTTTTGCGGCCGCGCTGCGGCTCTTGCGCCGCTCCATCGTCTGCTCATACATGGCCATCAAAGGCGTGACGGAGATTCCGTGCACGACGATGGAAGCGACCACGACCGCGAGCGTCAGCGATGCAAGCTCGGCCGCAAGCTCCGGCGCGAGCCCGTGGTTGGTGGCATACATGAGGTAGTAGAGCGAGCCGATGCCGCGGATGCCGAACCAGCCGATCAACAGCCTCTGGGTGGCCGAGACGCTCGAGCCGGCCAGCCCGATCGCCACCGAGAGCGGCCGGATCACCAGCAGCAGCAGGGGAACGAACCACCACAGGGCCGGGTGCCAGTCGACCGCCCAGAGCAGCGCGCCGATGGCGATGACGACGGTCACTTCACCGATGCGCTCGAGCTGCTGGTTGAAACCGAGCACCGCGTGCGCCATGAAGGCGGGCGCGTGGTCCCGGTGCACCGCCGCTGCCTGGGCAGCGGTCGTGTCCGGCGCGGCGGCGGCCTGCTCCACCACCTTGCGGCTCTTCTCCGGCGAGCTGGACTGGCGCTCCACCAGATGCCGCAGCGCGACCCCGGCCGCGAATACGGCGAGGAAGCCGTAGCCCTTGAGCATCAGCGCCGCGCCATACGAGAGCGCCACCAGCCCCAGCGCGAGGAAGTCGTCCAGGCCGACCGCCTCCTTGTGCTCGCGCCGCAGGAACAGCACCAGCTTGCCGATGGCCAGGCCGAGGCCGGCGCCGACGCCGAGGCCGCAAACCGTGCCCCAGACCACGTCCAGCGCGACCCAGCGCCAACCGGTCTCACCGAGTTCGTGCAGGCCGAGCAGGCCCAGTCCGAGCATGACGAAGGGGAAGGCTGTGCCGTCGTTGAGCCCGCCCTCGCCGGTCAGCGAAAAACGCAGCTTGTCGCGGTCGGCCGGCGTATGGACCTGCACCTCGGAGGCCAGCACCGGGTCGGTCGGGGCGAGGATGCCTCCGAGCAGGACGGCTGCACCCAGCGACAGCCCGAGCAGCATCGAGCCGACGGCGGCGATGGCCGCCACGGTGAACACCATCGACACCACCGCCAGGCGCAGCGTCAGCAGCCAGCGCCGGTCGCGCAGGCCGGAGCTGAGCTTGAGGCCGGCGGAAAACAGCGAGATCAGCACCACCACTTCGGTGAGCGTCTCCAGCAGCTTCGAATGCCTGGAGACGTCGGCGCGCAGCAGCTCGAAGCCCCAGGGACTCACCGCGATGCCGACCAGCAGGTACAGCATCGCGGTGGACAGCGGCAGGCGCGCGAGTACCGAGCCGCTCAAGGCCAGCACGATCAGCAGCACGCCCACGATCAACGACCAGATCGCGAACTCCATGGAGTGGGCGGTGCTCGCGAGCGCGTCAGGAAGGCTTCTTGCCGTTGCCGTCCGGGTCGCTGGGCCCGTTGCGGTCGGACATGATCTCGCGCGGCGGCGCCAGCCTGCCGCTGTCGGCGCCCTGCGCCGCCCAGGTGCCGCCGGTGCGCTCGTTGTTGCCGCGGCCGGACATCACCTCGTCGTCGTCGAAATTGAGCATCTCGCCGGCCATCGGCGCTTCGCCGGCGGCGCCGTGATCGCGCTCGTTGACGCCGCTGGGCGCAACCAGGTCGGGTTGCTTGTCGCTGGTGACGCCGATCTTGCCCGGACCGTCGCCGCGGTAGTCGCGGTCGCCGGTGGCACCGTTGCCGCCGCGGGCCGCGCCCTGGCCGTCGGTGTCGCGCTGGGTGTCGGGGCTGGGACGGTCGCCGTCCTTGGCGGGTTTGCCGGTCGGGGATTGTTCCTGGTTGGCCATGGGTCCTCCTTGTGGGTGGGCGGCTTTGCGGCCGCGATGTCCCATGATGCGACGGCGTGTGTCGCCCAGCTGTAGGCGCGCTGCCCAGCGCGGCGTAGGTGCCGCGGCTCGCGCAGCGGCCGCGTCTAGAGACAGCCCAGCGCGCTGGCCACGGCCTTGCGGAACGACGGGAACTGGTGCACGTCGCTGTGGCCCGCGCCTTCGACGCACAGCAGTTGCGCCTGCGGCGCAGCCTTGCGCAGCGCCTCGCTGTGGTGCAAGCCGATCAGTTCGTCCTTGTCGCCGTGGATCAGCATCAGCTTGCAGGTGAGCCGGCAGGCGTGTTCCAGCGTCGCCAGCGGATAGCGCAGGATCTTGCGCGGCACCCAGGGATAGAGTTCATCGGCGAGCGCCTGCATGCTGCTGTACGCGGAGACCATCATCGTCAGGTCGGGCGCCCTGCCCGCCGCGCACAGCTCCGCCGAGAGGCCGGCCGCAAGCCCGGTGCCCAGCGACTGGCCGGAAATGACGACGCGCTTGCCCTGGTAGCGCGGCGCGTACTCGGCCCACACGGCGCGCACGTCGGCGCGCAGCTGCTCCTCGCTGGCGATCTGGCCGCTGCTCTTGCCGAAGCCACGGTAGTCGAACATCACGACGTCGAAGTTCAATTCGCGAAAGGCGTCGAGGTCGACGAACCACTTTTTCAGGTTGCCGGAATTGCCGTGCAGGAAGAACACCACGCCGCGCGGATTGGGCAGTTTCAGCTGCGCGGCCGAGAGCCGGGCGCCGGGAACGTCGATGAAGGTCTCGTGGACATCCGGGTCGGTGGAAAGGGGCTGGTCGTGCGCCAGCGGATCCGGCTCGAACAGCAGGCGCTCCTGGCAGAACCAGAGCCAGCCGATCGCGGCGCCGTAGACGGCGGCCAGGGCGAGCCCGCCGCTCGCGAAGAAGATCACATAAGCCATGATGCAACCTCCCTGGCACCGACCGTTCGAAGAACGGGAACCCGGCTTGTTGCTTCTTGCCTTGTTGCCATGGCTGCCTCCCTTTGACTGCGACGCCGATCGGATCGCCGGTGCCTGGTGCCATCGTGCTGCCGGCGCGGAATGCACCCTGTCGGTGCCGCGCGGGCGATTACGTAGGAAACAGGCTTGCGGGTGCGGCGGAAAACAGCCCACGGCAAAGCGGGCCGCCGGCCGGCCCGGACAACATCGGTTTGCGACTCGCCGGCAGCCGTTCTTCAGCGGCAACGGTCGTGGATGACGCCGGCGTCGAACAGCGCGGCGACGTCGGCATCGCCGTAGCCAAGCGATCGCACGACTTGCTCCGAGTGCTGTCCGAGCCAGGGCGCCGCCGTACGGATCGAGGTGAGTTCGCCGCTGCTCTTGATCGGCATGCCGATGGTCTTCATCGGCCCGATCTTCGGGTGCTCGATGTCCACCACCATCGCGCGCCCGCACCTGCGGGTCGCGCATGACCTCGTCGTAGCCGTACACCGGGCCGCCGGGCACGCCCGCCGCATCGAGCCTGGCGACCCAGTGCGCCGTCGCTTCGGTGGCGAACACCGCCTCGATCTCCCGTTCGAGTTCGTCGATCTGATGCAGTCGCTGCCGCAGCGTTTGGAAGCGCGGGTCGGCGAGCCATTCGGGCCTGGCGCAGACCTGGACGCAGAAGCTGCTCCAGAGTTTCTCGCTGTTGGCGCCGACGGTCACGTAGCCGTCCCTGCAACGGTAGGCCTGGTACGGCGCCGAGCGCCGGTGGCGCGTGCCGGTGGCGCCCGGGATCTCGCCGGCGCCGAAGAAGGCGGCGAACTCCCACGGCGTCCACGCCAGCCCCGCTTCCAGCAGCGAGGTCTCCAGGTACTGGCCGGCGCCGTGTCGCAGCCGGCCGATGTACGCGCCGAGGATGCCGTACAGCGCGGTGACGCCGCTGGCGACATCGTTCATCGCGATCCCCACCTTGTCCGGGCGCCCGCCCGGATAGCCGGTCATCATCATGATGCCGGACATGCCCTGGGCGACGATGTCGAAACCGCCCTTGCCGCCATAGGGACCGGTCTGGCCGAAGCCCGAGAGCGACGCATAGACCAGGCCCGGGTTGCGCAGCTTCAGGCTGTCGTAGCCGAAGCCGAGTCTTGCGGCCACGCCGGGGCGGAAGTTCTCGATGACGATGTCGGCCTTCTCCGCGAGCCGGAGAACGATCATCCTGCCGCGCGGGTCCTTGATGTCGATCGCGAGGCTCTTCTTGTTGCGGTTCAGGACCGCGAAGCAATAGGACTCGCCGTTCACCTGCGGATCGAAGCGGCGTGTCGTGTCGCCGCCGTCGGTGCTCTCCAGCTTGGTCACGTCGGCGCCCATGTCGCCCAGGACCATGCTGCAGTACGGGCCGGCCAGCACATTGGTGAAGTCCAGGACCTTCACGCCTTGCAGCGGCAGCGCCATGGCTCGGGCTCCCGTGGCTAGCGGCCGTTGAAGACCGGACGGCGCTTCTGCCCGAAAGCGCGCACGCCCTCCCGGTAGTCTTCGCTGGCGTTGCAGGCGTCGGCTGCCGCCTGCGCCGCTTCGGAGTCGACTCCGCCTTCGCCCAGGCAGGCGTTGATCGACAGCTTGACGGCGCGCGCGGTCAGCGGCGCGTTCTCGCCGATGGTTCCCGCGAGCGCATGCACTTCATCGCGCAGTTGCGCCGCCGGCACGACGCGGCTGACGAACCCCATGCGCAGCGCCTCGGCCGCGTCGAAGATGCGCGCCGAGTAGAAGATGTCGTAGGTGTTCTGCACGCCGATCAGCGCGACGAAGCGATTCACGCCGGCCGGGTTGTAGCCAAGCCCGAGCCGGGCCGCCGGCATGCGAAAGCGCGCGTCTTCGCTGCAGATGCGGATGTCGCACGCCGCCGCCAGTCCGAGCCCGCCCCCCATGCAGATGCCGCGGATCTGCGCGATCACCGGCTTGCCCGCGCGCACCGGCGCGAGATAGGCGGCTTCGACCAAATCGCCGTACGCCTGCTGCGACGCCGCGTCGGTGCGCTCGACGCCGAACTGCGAGATGTCGGCGCCGGAGACGAAGGCCTTGTCGCCGTCGCCGGCCAGCACGATCGCGTGGACCGACCGGTCGGCGTCCAGCTGCGCGATGCGCAGCGGCAGTCGCGCCACATCTGCGTCGTCATGGCGTTGTACTTGTCGACGTTGGAAATGACGACGGTCCCGATGGGGCCGTCGCGTTGAACCAGGATCTCAGCCAAACTCGTTCTCCCTCGGTGCTGCCGATGC
>JAQGNJ010000115.1 GCA_028291885.1 Ramlibacter sp.
GATGGCGAGCGAAGCGACCACGATAGACAGCAGCACGGCATGAGATGCGAGGGCCTGGGCACGCCGGCCGTCGGCGTCCAGCGGCGCCCGAGCCGCGGCATTGAGCGTGTAGACGCCGGGCTTGCCCAGGCGCACGTCCAGGGCCAGCGCCATCGCTGCCATGGGCCAGCCGCTGTTGGGCGATGTTGTGCGGCGCGCTTCGCTGCGCAGCGTCGCGCCGGACAGACCGAGGTTGGCCGTGGCCAGCAGCAAGGCGGTGATCCGCGCGGGGATCCACGACATCGCGTCGTCGGCGCGGGCGGCGAACTTGCCGGCCCACTCCCAGACCCGGCCGCCGCGCTCGCCGCGGTAGCCCCACATGGCGTCGGCCGTGTTGGCGAAGCGGTAAAGCGCCGCACCGGGCAGGCCGAGCAGCACGAACCAGAACACCGGCGCGACCACCGAATCGTTCAGGTTCTCGGCCAGCGATTCGATCGCGCTTTCGCGCACTGCCGCTTCGTCCAGCCCCGCCACGTCGCGACTGACCAGCCGGGAGAGGCGCTCGCGTCCGGCCTGCAGCGACTGCGCCAGCGCCTGCTCGACGCCGGCTGTTTCCTCGCGCAGCATCCGCCAGGCCAGCAGCGGCTTGAGCGCGACGCCGAGCAGCAGCGCCGCCGTGAATTGCGGCAAATGCATCAGGCCCCAGTGGGAGGCGATTGCGATGGCGACAACCGCCGCCGCGCCGAGCAGCCAGGTCATCGCGCCCTTGACGAAAGTCGGGCCTGCGGCAGGCGCCGTGTCACCAGCCATCGGCGCGATCCGGCAACCCGCCCAGCCCAGGTACTTCCCCATCCACACGACGGGATGCCAGCGCGCCGGCGGCTCGCCGAACCAGCGGTCCAGGCAGAACGCCGTGAGCAATGCAATGAGCGCCGTGCAAGCCATTTAGGGCCTGTTCACGCTATTTCCGTGGGCGCGAACGCGCCCAATCGGGTGTCAATCGAGGCGCCCGCCGCAGCCCGCATCGATATGCGGGCAAGGCGGGTAACGATGAGTGGCGCCCGATTGGGCTTGTTCCCCTGCGGGGTTGCGACGAGAAACGCGTCCCCCGGAAATAGCGTGAACAGGCCCTAGCTTCCCGCCCACGCCGGGCTTGCCGGGCGGCATACTCGAAGGCCATGCGCATCCTCAGCCACCAGGCCGAATACGTCATCAAGAACCCGGGCAGATTCGCCTGGCGCGTGCTCAAGGCCTTCAAGAACAACCAGGGCCTGCTGCTGGCCGGCGCCGTGGCGTACTACGCGCTGCTGTCCATCGTTCCGCTGCTGATCCTGAGCGTGATCGCGCTGTCGCACTTCGTCGACCGGGGCGAACTGCTGATGACGCTGGGCCGCTATCTCGAGTGGCTGATGCCGGGGCAGGCCAGGGCGATCGTCGCCGAACTGAGGCACTTCCTGGACAACGGCGACGTGGTCGGCTGGGTCCTGCTCGGGACCATGCTGTTTTTCAGCTCGCTGGCTTTCACGGTGCTGGAGAACGCGATGTCTGTGATCTTCCTGCACCGGATCGCGGCCCGCAAACGGCGCTACTGGATCTCGGTGCTGCTGCCCTACTGCTACATCCTCAGCCTCGGCTTCGGCCTGCTGGTGGTGACGCTGGTCTCCGCCAGCCTGCAGGCCATCGGCGAGGAAAGCGTGCGCGTGCTGGGTCACGAGTTTTCGCTGAGCGGGGTCTCCGGCGTGCTGCTGTACCTCCTGGGGCTGGTCGGCGAGATCTTCGTCCTCACCTCGGTCTACCTCGTGATGCCGGTGGGCCGGCTGTCGGTGCAGCATGCGCTGATCGGCGGCGTCACCGCGGCCCTGTTGTGGGAGATCACACGCCATGTGCTGGCCTGGTACTACGCCACGCTCTCGAAAGTGAACGTGGTGTACGGGTCGCTGACCACCGCGATCGTGGTGCTTCTGAGCCTGGAAATCGCCGCCACGCTGCTGTTGCTCGGCGCGCAGGTGATCTCCGAGTACGAGCGCATCGACAAGCCCGAGGAACCGGCGCCGGCCAATCCGTTGCAGGTCGACGAAAAGCCGGTCTGAGCCCGGTCAGTGGCCCAGGATCGAGGCGAGGAAGGCGCGGCCGCGGTCCGTTTTCGGCGCACGGAAGAATCCGTCCGGCGTTCCGGTCTCTACGATCTGCCCCTCGTCCATGAAGACGATGCGGTCGGCGACCGAGCGTGCGAATCCCATCTCGTGGGTCACGCACAGCATGGTGATGCCCTGGCCCGCCAGTTCGATCATCACGTCCAGCACCTCCTTGATCATCTCCGGGTCCAGCGCCGAGGTCGGCTCGTCGAAGACCATGATCTTCGGCGTCAGGCACAGGGCCCGGGCGATGGCGACGCGCTGCTGCTGGCCGCCGGAGAGCTGAAGCGGATACTTGCCCGCCTGTTCCGCGATCCTCACCCGTTCCAGCTGCGCCATCGCTCGCTCTTGCGCTTCCTGGCGCGGCAAACCCGCGACCCACACCGGCGCCAGCACCAGGTTCTCCAGCACGGTGAGGTGGGGGAACAGGTTGAACTGCTGGAACACCATGCCGACCTGGCGCCGCACCGCCTGCAGCGCCTTGAGGTCGTCGCCGAGCCGATGGCCCGCCACGGTCAGCGTGCCTTCCTGGTAGTCCTCCAGGCCGTTGATGCAGCGCACCAGCGTCGACTTGCCGGAGCCCGAGGGACCGCAGACGACCAGCCGTTCGCCGGGCGCGACCGACAGGTCGATGTCGCGCAGCACGTGCAGGCCGTCGGGATACCACTTGTTGACGCGGTCGAAACGGATGATGGGTTGGTCGCTCATGGTCAGTCGCTGCGGCCGCGGGCCAGGCGCCGCTCGACGCGCAGGCTGTAGCGCGACATCGAGAAGCAGAAAAGGAAGTAGATCGCGGCGATGAAAAGATAGCCCTCGATCATGAACGGCCGCCAGTTGGCGTCGGCGCCGACGGCCAGCGCCAGCGCGCCGGTCAGTTCGTAGAGCGAGACGATGGTCACGAGCGAGGTGTCCTTGAACAGGCCGATGAAGTTGTTCATGATGCCCGGCACGACGGCCGCCAGCGCCTGCGGCAGCACGATCTTGCGCTGCGTCTGCCAGTACGACAGGCCCAGGCTTTGCGCCGCCTCCAGCTGGCCGCGCCCCAGCGTCTGCAAGCCGCCGCGCACGATCTCCGCCATGTAGGCGCCGGCGAACAAGGTGATGCCGGCGACCACGCGCAGCAGCACGTCGGGCGACTTGCCGACCGGCAGGAACAGCGGGAACAGGAACGACGCCATGAACAGCACCGAGATCAGCGGCACGCCGCGGATCAGTTCGATGTAGCCGGTGCAGACGGCGCGGATGGCGGGCAGCTGCGATTGCCGTCCCAGCGCCGCCAGCACCGCGAGCGGGAAGGCGAGCGCCATCGAGACGACGCTGAGCAGGATGGTCAGCGGCAGGCCGCCCCACAGGTCGGTCCCGACCGGGCTGAGCCCCAGGACCCCGCCGCGCATCAACAGGAAGAACGCGGCGAGCCCCGCGACCCACAGCGGCGCGAGCCAGGGCTTCCAGAAGCGGCGCGAGCAACTGGCGATCACCAGGGACAGCAGCAGCAGGGTCGCCAGCACCGGGCGCCAGTGCTCCGCATGCGGGTAGCGCCCCAGCAGGATGAAGCGGCCCTTCTCCGCGATCACGCCCCAGCAGGCGCCGGTGCCGCGCGCCGCCTGGCAACGGTCGGCATCGGCGACGAAGACCGCGTCGGCGACGCCCCAGCGCCAGGCCAGCGCGAGCAGCCAGGCCAGCAGGGCGAGCAACAGCAGCGATGCGATGGTGTTGGGAACGCTGGCGAAAAAGTTGCGCCGCAGGCGCGCGAGCGGTCCGGCGAGGCGGGCCGGCGCCGGCCGTGGCGGGATAGTCGCAAATCCGGCTTCCACTCAGCGCTCCCTCAGCCGCATGCGGCGGTTGAACGCGTTCATCAGGCCCGCCGTCGCCAGCGAGGTGCACAGGTACACGGCCATGATGATGGTGATGCATTCCACCGCGCGGCCGGTCTGGTTCAGCGAGGTGTTGGCGATCGACACCAGTTCCGGATAACCGACCGCCACCGCGAGCGAGGAATTCTTGGTGAGGTTCAGGTACTGGTTGGTCATCGGCGGCACGACCAGGCGCATCGCCTGCGGCAAGGTCACCAGGCGCATGGTCCGCCAGCGCGAGAGACCCAGCGACGCGGCCGCCTCGTGCTGGGCGCGCGGCACGGACGCGATGCCGGCGCGGACGATCTCTGCGATGAAGGCGGCGGTGTAGAACACCAGCCCCAGCAACAGCGCGAGGAATTCCGGCGTCAGCACGCCGCCGCCCTCGACCTGGAACTCGCCCAGCCTGGGCACTTCCCACGCGAATCCGCCGTTCCATGTCGGCGCCGGGAACGACAGGCCGCTCTTGCTCAGGAAGAACCAGTCGCCGAGCCGCAGCGCTTCGGCCGGCAGCGGCAGGTATTCCGTCAGCAGCAGGTACCACATCAGCAGCTGCAGCAGCAGCGGGATGTTGCGAAAGCATTCCACATAGGCGGAGCACAGGCCGCGCAGCAGCGGGTTGCGCGAGAAGCGGCCGATGCCCAGCAGCGTGCCGAGCAAGGTCGCGAGCACGATGCCGGCCAAGGCCACGCGCAGCGTGTTCAGGAGGCCGACGAGGAAAGCCCGCCAGTAAGGCTGGTTCGATTCGTAGTGCAACCAGCTTTCGCCGATGTCGAAACCGGCCGGATCGAGCAGGAAGTCGAAACCGCTGCGGATGCCGCGCAGCCGCATGTTCTCCAGCGTGTTGGACAGCAGCAGCCATCCCAGCACCGCGACGGCGAGCAGCAGCAGGGCCTGGTACAGCCGCCCGCGCAGCGCCGGGCTGCGCCAGGACAGGCTGGCCTTGCGCGTGATGCGCGGCGCGGGCCGCGCCGGGGTCAGGGCGGGCTCAGCCATGCGGCGGGATCAGCGCACCGGCGGTGCGTACATCAGGCCGCCCTTGGACCACAGGTTGTTGCTGCCGCGCGGCAGGCCCAGAACGCTCTTGGGACCGACGTTGCGCTCGAAGATCTCGCCGTAGTTGCCCACGGCCTTGAGCGGACGTGCCAGCCATTCCTTGTCCAGCCCGAGCAGCTTTCCCGTGTCCTCGGTCGTGCCGAGCAGGCGGCCGACGTTGGGGTCCTTGCTGTCCTTTTGCATCGCCTCGACGTTGGCCTTGGTGATGCCGTACTCCTCGGCCTCGACCAGGCCGAAGACCACCCAGCGCACGATCGCGGTCCACTCGTCGTCGCCGCGCCGCACGGCCGGGCCGAGCGGCTCCTTGGAGATCAGCTCCGGCAGGATCACGTGGTCGGCCGGCGTCTTCGCTTCCTTGTTGCGCACCGAGGCAAGGCCCGAGGCGTCCGTCGTGTACGCCTGGCAACGCCCGGAGAAGTAGGCGGCGTTGGCGGCTTCGAACTTGTCGAACACCACCGGCTTGATGTTCAGGTTGTTGGCGCGGGAGTAGTCGGTCAGGTTCTTCTCGGTCGTGGTGCCGGACTGCACGCAGACGGTCGCGCCCTTGAGCTGTTTGGCGCTTCTGATCTTGCCCTTGGCCGGGACCATGAAGCCCTGGCCGTCGTAATAGGTGACGCCGGTGTAGTTCAGGCCCAGCGAGGCGTCGCGGGTGAGCGTCCACGTCGTGTTGCGCGAAAGGATGTCGACCTCGCCCGACTGCAGGGCCGTGAAGCGCTGCTGCGAATTGAGCGGAACCCACTTGACCTTGTTGGCGTCGCCCAGGGTCGCCGCGGCGATCGCCCTGCAGACGTCGACGTCGAGCCCGGCCCAGTTGCCGCTGCTGTCGGCCTGGCTGAAGCCGGCGACGCCGGTGCTGACGCCGCAGACCACCTGGCCGCGGGCCTTGATGGCGTCCAGCGTCTTGCCGGCGTGGGCGGGGGCGGCCAGCGCGGCGGCGGCGCAGAACAGGGCGGCCGCGAGCGGGCGGCTGGGGACGGATGGCGTCATGGTGTCACTCCGGAGATGGCGATGGGGATGGCGGAACCTTCCGCCCTGGCGAACTGTAAAGGCTTTTGCCGGGCCGACGCGTCACTCGCCGGCCACCACGCCCTCGCGGCGCGGGTCGGCGCCGCCGAACCAGCCACCCGGCATGGTCTGGATCGCCTGCAGGCCGCTGGTCAGCGGCTGCTCGCGCACCACGGCTCCGCGGGCGCGCAGCGCCTGCACCACCGACGGCGGAAAGCGCTTCGCCTCCAGCAAGACCGGCCCGCCGAGCGAGCCAAAATTGGGCAGGTCGATCGCCTGCTGCGCGTTCATGCCCCAATCCAGCACGCCGTAAAGCACCTTGGCCGTGAAGTGGATGATCATCGCGCCGCCCGGGCTGCCGGTGCTCATCACCAGGGCGCCGCTGGCGCGATCGAAGACCAGCGTGGGCGACATCGACGAGCGCGGACGCTTGCCCGGCTGCACGCGGTTGGCGACCGCTTTGCCGGCGGAATCGGTCGGCGAGAAGCTGAAATCGGTCAGCTCGTTGTTCAACAGGAAGCCGCCGGCGGCGCCGCTGACGTTGACCATCTGGCGCGAGCCGAACTGGTTCTCGATGCTGGTGGTCATCGCCACCGCGTTGCCGTCGGCGTCGACGATGCTCAGGTGCGAGGTGCCGTGTTCGGGCTGCTCGGGCATGGGCGCGAAACGGCTGCGCGCCCCTCCCGGCACGCCCGGCTGCGCCAGCTTCATGCTCCGGGAGCCGATCAGCGCCGCCCTCGAACGCAGGTAGGCGGCGTCCAGCAGGCTGGCCCAGCTTCCCGCGGGCGGGGTGACGAAATCCGGGTCGGCCACGTACTGCGCACGATCGGCGAATGCCAGCCGCGCCGCCTCGGTGTAGAGGTGCAGCCATTCGGCGTCCGGCGCCAGCGAGAAGCTGCCCGCGATGCCGCCCCGGCCGGGGACCGGCGGGTGGTCGGCCGCAGCCGTGTTGCCCAGGATGCCCAGGATCTGGCCGATCGCGATCGCCCCGGAGCCGGGCGGCGGGAAACCGCAGATCAGGTAGACCCGGGCCGCGCGGTGCTCGTGGCACAGCGGCGCGCGTTGCTTCGCCTCGTAGTGCGCCAGGTCCGAGAGCGCCAGCCGGCCGGGGTTGGCGCGATGTCCACGCACCTTGTCGACGATGGCCTGCGCCACCGGGCCCTCGTACAGGGCCCTGGCTCCGTCGCGCGCGATGCGGCGCAGCACGGCCGCGTAGTCGGGATTGCGCAGCAGCGAGCCGACTGCATGCGGCTCGCCATCGGGCCGGAAGAAGTAGGCGGCTGCGACCGCGTCCGACCTGAGCGCGTCGTCGGCCCTGGCCAGCGCATGCAGCCGGGGCCCGACCGGAAAACCCTTCTCGGCCAGCGCGATGGCCGGCTGGAACAGGTCGGCCCAGGGCAGCTTGCCGTAACGCCGGTGGGCCGCTTCGAGCATCCGCACGACGCCGGGCACACCGACCGCGCGGCCTCCGACCACCGCCTCGCGAAATGCCATCGGCCGGCCGTCGGGATGCAGGAACAATCGCTCGTCGGCGGCGGCCGGCGCGGTCTCCCGGCCATCGAACGCCTCGACCTCACGGCCGTTGAAGTGCAGCAGGAAGGCGCCGCCGCCGATGCCGCTGGACTGCGGCTCCACCAGCCCCAGAACCATCTGCACCGCGACGGCGGCGTCGATCGCCGAACCGCCCGCCTTGAGCATGCTGGAACCGGCCTCGGCCGCCAGCGGGTTGGCTGCCGCCACCGCGAACGTGCTGTTCGCCCAACCGGGCTTTTCCGCATAGCCCGTCGAGGCCTCGGGCTGGTCGAGGCTCGCGTCTCCGATGTTGGCGGGCCCGACGCAGGCCGCCGCCAGCAGCGCCGCGGCCAGCGAGGCGAGAAAGGGTTTCTTCATGGCTGCCGTTGCGTGCAAGCGCCGTGCCGCGCACGAGCCGCGCGGCGCCCGCGCCGCGAAACCGGCGGCCGGCAGGTCAGCGAGGCGCCAGCCGGATGGCCCCGTCGAGGCGGATCACCTCGCCGTTGAGCATGTCGTTCTCGAAGATGTGCCTGGCCAGCTTGGCGTAGTCCTCGGGCGTGCCCAGGCGCGAAGGGAAGGGCACGCTGGCAGCCAGCGACTCCTGCACTTCCTTGGGCATGCCGAACAACATCGGCGTGCCGAAGATGCCAGGCGCGATCGTCATGTTGCGGATGCCGTTGCGCGCCAGGTCGCGCGCGATCGGCAGCGTCATGCCGACCACGCCGCCCTTGGAGGCGCTGTACGCGGCCTGGCCGATCTGGCCGTCGTAGGCGGCGACGGAGGCGGTGGAGATCATCACGCCGCGCTCGCCGGTCGACTCCGGCTCGTTCTTGCTCATCGCGGCGGCGGCGAGCCGGATCATGTTGAAGCTGCCCACCAGATTGACCGTGATGGTCTTGGTGAAGACGCCCAGGTTGTGCGCGCCGCTCTTGCCGACGGTCTTCTCCGCCGGCGCGATGCCGGCGCAGTTG